>NZ_JH600070.1:2371803-2514777 GCF_000245015.1 Beggiatoa alba B18LD
TGTCTGAATCAGAATTCACAAAATTTTTCAGAATTAACAGAATTTAAACCCCTTAAACCAAGAAATTAAGGTGAATCACGCTTTTTAATTCTGCTAATTCTGAAAATTCTGTGAATTCTGATTCAGACAAAAAAAGACCTGCTAGGGTTTAAAAACCTAGCAGGTCTCTGTTTTATTTTGTAAAATTCCGTAGAATTCAGGTAGATAACGCGAGTGCGGCGAGATAATAGATATAAAACAGAGGATTAATGATAAAAGCGGAATGGAAGAAATAAAAAGTTATACCTAAAGGAAAAGTAGGGATAATGGAACATCACCAAACGTCCACCCCCACTTTCCAAAGGTACAACCATGGATATGATAACAATCCTGTTCTGCTCAATCGACGACTTTTGTAAATGGTTTATACCCTTATGGGAACAAATGTTGTTAGAAGAAGGAAATCTCAAGAAAAGTCAGCGAGATGGGATAATGTCCCCGTCGGAAGTGATGACCTTGCTAGTGTTATTTCATCAGTCTAATCAACGCCATTTCAAAGGATTTTATACCCACTATGTCCCGCATGTTCTCGGGGGGCGTTTCCGAAACGGGTCAGTTATCAACGGTTTGTTGAGTTATCCCAGTCAGTGATGATACCGCTCAGTGCCTACTTGCACAGTCGGCGGGTAAACTCTCGCGGGATTGCCTTCATTGACTCAACCCCGTTAAAGGTTTGCCACAATCGGCGAATTTCACACCATAAAACCTTTGCAAACCTTGCACAACGGGGGAAGAACTCTATTGGGTGGTATTTTGGCTTTAAATTGCACTTCAGTGAATTTGATACGATAATGCTAAAAAAACGTTCCTTAATAGAAACCGTTATCGGTCAGCTTAAATCATTCACTCAGATTGAACATACGCGCCATCGCAGTGTCTTGGGATTTATGGTCAATGTCATTGCGGGGCTTATTGCTTACACTTGGAAGCTCCATAAGCCTTCTTTGATGTCTCGTATTAATCCTAAACTTGATGAGCGCTTTAATTTGTTAAATCCTTCTCAACCTATTTTTATTTAAGTCATTTTTCGCCGTACTCGCGTTGAGTTAAGTAACCACTTTGAAAAATGGGTTTATTTTCTCAAGAACTTATCCACGTTAGATGTAATCCCTGAAATTTTAAACGAACCCGTTTTTCAAAAAGCCTTTCATACAGCGGAAATTGTTAATTTAAAACCCCGCCAAGCTAAACAATATCAGCAAAGTTTATTAGATTACTGGTCAAATCAAGCAGTCATAGAAACTGCTCGTAAAGAGGGACATTACGAAGGGTTAGCAGAAGGAGAGCTAAAAGCGAAGTTAGCCATCGCAGAACAATTAAAACAACAAGGCATGTCGTTAGCAATAATTCTGCAAATCACAGGTTTATCAGAGGCGGATTTACATAACGCTCATTATCCCGCCCGATGATTAATCCACATTGCATCCCCATAGCTAAAAAAGCGATATTTTTCTTGTACAGCGTAACGATAGGCTTGTAAGGTGAATTCTGTGCCTGCAAAGGCAGAAACCAACATTAATAAAGTCGATTCAGGCAAATGAAAGTTGGTTAACAATGCATCCACGCTTTTAAAGACGTAACTTGGGGTAATAAATAAGCGTGTTTCCCCTTCATAAGGCTGTATCTCGCCTGATTGCGAAGCGGTTTCTAATGCCCGCACTGCCGTTGTCCCAATTGCAACCACCCGCCCACCCCGCGCCCGCGTTGCACGAATTTGTTCACAAACCGACTCAGAGACTGATACCCATTCGCTGTGCATCACATGCTGGCTTAAATCGTCCACCCGAATCGGGGAAAATGTGCCCGCGCCGACATGTAAGGTTACAAATGTTTGTTGTATCCCTTTCGCGCTAATTTCATCCAATAAGGTTTGGTCAAAATGTAACCCCGCTGTAGGTGCTGCGACCGCGCCTAAATTTTGCGCGTAAACGGTTTGATAACGCGATTGGTCGATATTGTCGTCTTGACGGTCGATATAAGGCGGTAACGGAATATGTCCGATGGCTTCTAAAATTTCATAAACCGGGCGTTCATCTTCAAAGCGTAATTCGAAAAAGTTATCGATTTTACCGATAACAATAACGGTTATACCGCCTTCTAACTGTATTGCCGTTTCAGGTTTTGGTGGTTTACTCGCTCGCATTTGCCCTAAAAATCGGTGTTGGTCTAACACCCGCTCGACTAAGATTTCTACCCGCCCGCCTGTGGTTTTTTGTCCAAATAATCGTGCGGGGATGACTTTCGTATTGTTAAAGATGAGTAAATCTTTTTCGTCTAAAAACTGGGGAAATTCTTTAAAAGTATGATTGGTCAATTGTTGTTTACGGGTGTCGACGAATAATAAACGGCTTCCTGTACGTGTTGGGCTAGGATATTGGGCGATTAATTCAGGGGGTAATTCGTAGTTAAAATCGGAACGACGCATCATCATTGGCATTTTTCAAAAAAGGATTAAATCGAAACCGTGTATTCTAGAGAATGTAATACACTTAAGCACGTTAGAAAAATGCTTGTTCATCGCGCTTAAGTGTTAATAATTGGTTACACAAGGGAATTAACGATGTTGAAAATTCGGCGGGCGTTTCTCGGTAAAGGCTGCCATGCCTTCTTTTTGGTCTTCTAAGGCAAAAGCAGCATGAAAGGCGCGACGTTCAAATAGCAAACCTTCCGCTAAACTGCTTTCATAAGCACGATTAACGCATTCTTTCGCCATCATAACAACGGGTTGTGAGAGTTTTGCAATTTGGGTGGCGGTACTCATGACTTCATCAAGGAGTTTGTCTGTAGGGACAATACGACTAACCAAACCCGCCCGTTCTGCTTCTTGCGCATCCATCATGCGCCCTGTTAAACACATTTCCATGGCTTTAGATTTGCCAATTAAGCGAGTTAGGCGTTGCGTACCGCCCGCACCGGGCATAATGCCGATATTTACTTCAGGTTGACCAAATTTGGCATTGTCGGCAGCAATGATAAAGTCGCACATCATCGCTACTTCACACCCGCCTCCCAGTGCGTAGCCTGCAACTGCGGCAATCACAGGTTTACGGCAACGGGTTAAACGTTCCCAGTCTCGCGTGATAAAGTTCTGTTTATAGGCATCCATATAGCTAAAGTCTTTCATGGCTTTAATGTCTGCCCCTGCCGCAAAGGCTTTTTCATTGCCTGTTAAAATCATCACATGAATAGCAGGGTCAGCTTCGCAACTGTCTAACGCATCCGTTAATTCTTGCATGAGTTCAGGGGATAATGCGTTAAGGGCTTTGGGGCGATTTAATTTGATAAGCGCAACATTATCATGAATTTCCAGCAGAAGATTGTTGTAGTTCATGGGGTTTCCTTTGGTGGTTATAAACTTAACTTATTGTTATAGAAATTATTTTAATTAATACTACTGGCTAAGACTATATTATTGGTAGCTGCCCATTGGCTAATATCTTGACGACTTAAAGCAATCGCCATTAAATCGGGGAATTGGTCAGGGGTACAAGCAAAGGTTGGAATGCCCAAGCTGGCAAAAGCTTGCGCTAAGCGGGTGTCATAAATGGGCGAACCGTCATCATTTAACGCTAATAAAGTAATGACTTGTACGCCCGCCCGCACTAAATTGGCTGCCCGCCCGACGAGGGCTTTAGCATCGCCACCTTCGTATAAATCGGTGATTAAGACTAAAGTTGTATCTTCAGGTTTCGTTACTAATTTTTCACAATAAGCGAGTGCGTTATTAATATCTGTGCCCCCGCCTAATTGTGTGCCGAATAGCACATCGACAGGGTCGACCAGCATGTCCGTTAAATCCATAACAACCGTATCAAAAACAATCATCTGAGTTTTAACGGCTGGAATAGATGCCATGACCGCCGCAAAAATGCTGGCATAAACCACGCTACTTGCCATTGAGCCTGATTGGTCAACACAGAGGATAATATCTTGTAATGTGCGCCGTTGTTTACGGGCATAACCGATTAAGGTTTGTGGAATAATACTTTTATAATCAGCTTGATAATGTTTTAAATTGGCGCGAATAGTACGTAACCAGTCGATTTCTGCATGACGTGGGCGGTTATTTCGTCTTGCGCGGTTTAAACTGCCACGCACCGCTTGCTGCATGGTTAATTCCAGTTTTTCCAATAACTGATTAACTACTTTATTGACAACTAAACGCGCGGTTTCTTTCGTCTTTTCAGGCATAGAACGATTAAGCGAAACGATGTTTGCCACTAAATGGACATCTGCTTCTAACGTTTCTAAAAGCTCAGGTTGCAAGAGTAACGCACCTAAATTTAAACGCTCTATCGCGTCTTTTTGCATGACTTGGACAACGCTTTGCGGGAAATATTCGCGAATATCGCCTAACCAACGAGCAATATTTGGTGCAGAACTGCCTAGCCCCCCTTTACGCGAATCGCTATCGTATAACTGCGACAAGGTGCTATCGAGGCGAGTATCCTCTTTGCCCAATTGGCAACCCGTCCCATCTGCCGCACCGCCCCCCAATAACAACCGCCAACGCCGCAAACGCTCTGCATTATCTACCATGATATGAGTTACCTTTAATAAAGTCTGTTCATGCCGATATGGCTAAAGTATAAGTGAAAATCGTAAGCGTGTTTAAATTTCTTATCACACATCAATCATTACCCATGTAAATTATCTATTAAATTGTAAAATATGAATAAATAAGTTTTCGCTTCCCCCTACAAAATCCCCAGATTGTCCATAACATAATTCCCCTATTTGCCCTATACTTTTTTACCTTTTCCATACCCTGTAACACATCGATATGTCATCTGAATCTGAATATTCCCAGCAGTTCGTCGAATGGTTTCGGCAAGCCTCCCCCTATATTCATGCACATCGGGGAAAAACCGTTGTGATTAGCTTTGTGGGAGAAGCCGTACAAAGCCCCTATTTTAGAAATCTCATTCATGATATTGCCTTACTAAATAGTCTTGGCATTCGTATCGTATTAATTCACGGCGTGCGTACCCAAATTGATGAAGAACTCGCAATTCGCGGGCAAAAGCCAAACTATGCCAATGGATTACGTATTACTGATGAAATTACGCTAAGTTGCGTTAAAGCTGCTTGTGGTGAAGTCAGCAGTATCATTGAAAGCTATTTATCGATGGGTCTTACAAACTCCCCAACTGCTGATGTACGTATTCGAACCGCATCAGGTAACTTTATCACGGCTCGCCCTGTTGGCGTGCGCGATGGTGTGGACTACATCTATACAGGCGAAGTTCGACGCATTGACACAGAAGCCATTACGCGCCGTTTAGATGAAGGCTGCATCGTCCTTGTCCCCCCAATGGGCTACTCACCCACAGGCGAAGCCTTTAACCTACTGACTGAAGAAGTAGCTACCGAGGTCGCCATTGGGTTACGCGCCCATAAATGGGTTTGTTTAACTGAAGCCGAAGGCATTTTCGACCACGAAGGGCGATTAGTTCAACAGTTTACCTTGCTAGAAGCCCAACGCTTTTTAACCACCAGCACCTTACCCGACCACATAAAACGCCAACTTGCCAATGCAATTCGTGCCTGTCAAAAAGGCGTGCATCGAGTGCATTTAGTCACCGACGACATTGATGGCGCGTTACTCATGGAACTCTTTAGCCGTGATGGCGTTGGCACATTAATCAGTACAGACCCCTTTGAACACCTGCGCAAAGCCACCATTGATGATGTAGCAGGCTTAATTGAACTCATCCGCCCATTAGAAGAAGCAGGCATACTAGTCAGACGCTCCCGCGAAAAATTAGAAATGGAAATCAACCATTTCACCCTACAAGAACGTGACGGCATGATTATCGCGTGCGCGGCTATCTACCCCTTTACCGAAGAAAACATGGCAGAACTCGCTTGCGTTGCCGTACACCCAGCCTATCAAGGCTCAGACCGTGGCGACATGTTACTGGCTTATGCAGAACGAGAAGCTCGCCGAATGGGCGTTCGTTGTCTTTTTGTCCTCACCACCCACACCGCCCACTGGTTTCAAGAACGCGGATTTATTGCCGCCAACATCGACGTACTCCCTGTTGCTCGACGCGGGCTTTACAACTACCAACGCAACTCTAAAGTATTCATTAAACAACTTTAAGCATCAGGGCAAGCAATATTATGAAATTTAATTTATTAAATAATATGCTTGCCCTGAATGAAAGTTTTCTACACGGAAATAACCTAAATTTAACGATAAATAAAACTAACGTTGGAAACACAACATGACCGACAAATCTCTAGGCACATTCATCAACCCCTTCACCGATTTTGGCTTTAAAAAAATACTTCGGCAGTGAAGAAAGTAAACCCCTACTCATCAGCTTCCTCAATGATTTATTACCGATAAAACACAAAATTGTCAGCTTAGAATTTAAAAATATCGAAAAACTCGGCATGTTAGAAGAAGACCGACGCGCCATCTTTGATATTTATTGTCGGGATGAAAAAAATCAGGAATTCATTGTTGAATTACAACGTGCAAAACAAGAACACTTTCAAGACCGCGCTACCTATTACGCCAGTTTCTTAATTCAAGACCAAGCCAAAAAAGGCAAATGGGACTTTGAATTAACCCCGATTTATTTCATTGGGATTTTAGACTTCTCTTTAGCCAGTTTTCCCGATGACCATTACTTACATTTCGGACAAATTACCGATATTTACAGTAAAGAAGTCATGTTTAAGAAATTGAACTTCATTTACATAGAAATGGCGAAATTCAAAAAGCAAGAATCCGAATTAGCGAATCATCTGGAATGGTGGTTATATTTTCTGCGTGAATTGGTGACATTTGACGATATGCCGAGAGAATTTCAAGGCGATATTATCGAAGACGCTTTTGCGTTAGCGAAATTAGCGAATATGAGTTATGAAGACCGACATGCGTATGAATTGAGTTTGAAATACTACCGCGATTTCATCAATGTGCTTGATACCGCTAAACAGGAAGGGATTGAGATAGGAATCGCGCAAGAAAAAATGAAAGTTGCAATCGCATTGAAAAAAAACGATGTCCCTCTTGAGCTTATTATGGTTGCAACGGGATTAACGCGCGAAGAAATCGAACAGTTGTCATTCTAGTCATAATCTGAGCTCTGCGAGATTTTATAAATTAAACAGCAAGTTCAGGAGCTAAATAGCTTTAGCTATTTTAAAAACTGAATGTTTTCATATACCTTCTCTTAATATCGCTACTATTTTTTTGTGTTATTTGTCATGTTTTTATCAACAAATAAGGGTTTTAACTTTTCTAAATGGGGTTCTAAGCGGAGGGAAAGTAACGCAGAAATCGAGAATAAGGTCGATAAAACATCTAAATTGGAATCAGCTTCGCTGGCTGCTCGAATGCGTTGTAAAAAATCGTAATTAAGCGTCTGCATTTCCTCATAGAATTTCTTTAAGCCGTTCAATTCTAAATCAGCAACACCGCCATCTTGATGGATGTAGTATTGTGTTAATAAATAAGAGGAGGTAACACGAAAGACGATTTCATCTAGCGAGGCAAAGGGTAGGTGATAATGTGCCATGCCACGCATTTTTGAAAGTAAAGGACAGGCACTTGTTGCCATCACAAAGCCAATTAATGCCCGCAATCCTGTTTGTGCGTCTGAGCGTTTGATATATTCCCGCTCTGGTGTTTTAACCCGTACATCGGCTGCACTACACGATAAAATCTCGCGAAATCCTAAAATAATTTCTTTTGCGTCTATTGCTGCAGGACAGTGTGAATGAGATTTAGTTTCTAAAGGACAATTACTACATTGATGGAAATCTAATTCTGTCCACTGTGGGTAGTCTTCTTTGTTAAGGAGGTTGGGGCGGGGTCTTTCAAAATTAATTTTGTATTGTAAGACTTTGCCATCATCCATTGTGAAAGTGTATTCAATAAACATTTGCCGACTGTCGAACATAGTGGGGTACTCTTTGGTCACACATCGCTTATGCACATCAGAACTTTAATCTTGATTGAGTGATTAATCAAACAAATATTCTATATCTTTTAGGTGTCTTTCCAACGATAAAGACAACATAGATGAGATGGTGAATAGTGTGGCGAGTACGTTTAGGTTGGAATCTGCCTCAGTTGCTGCACGGATACGTTCTAAAAAATGATAATTAACGGTTTGGGTTTCTTTAAAACGTTGTTTTAAATTTGTAAAGTCTAAATCTACAGCTCTGTTTTTCTTATGATTGTAATACTGTTCTAACATATAGGAAGCCGTCACACGAAAGACTGTTTCATCCAATGACGCAAAGGGTAGATGATAATAAGCCATTCCTCGCATTTTAGAAAGGAGTGGACATGCACTACTTGCCATCACAAAACCGATAATTGCACGTAGCCCTGTCTGGGCATCGGTTCGTTTAAAGTATTCACGTTCTGGCGTTTTTACATGAATATCGACTTCATGACAGGAAATAATATCGGCAAACCCAAGTAGGATTTCGTAGGCATCAATGGCGGGGGGACAATGGGAATAGTGTGATTTTTGTAGGGGGCAGTTAGGACATTGGTGAAATTCTAAAAGCGTCCAATGGGGGTATTTGTCTTGTTCTAATAGATGTTCTCTGGGTCTATAAAACTCAACTTTGTAGTTCAAGACCTTTCCATCATCCATTGTGAAGGTATATTCGATATACATAGACAGATACCTGATTGTTATTGCCCTAACGTCTGTTGTAATGACATCCCAAGTTTTTTATATCTAAGCGAGTTTTATGCCAATGCAAATATTATGGGGTATTAATCGCATAAATAGGCTGGCTTTATTCTAAAATAACAACCTTAATCGATTGGTATAAAATCAATTAATAGATTTTACAAGCCATTATGTAAAAGAAAATACACAAGTTTGAGGGAGTGAGGTATTTATTGTATGAATGGTGCCGGGGGTCGGACTCGAACCGACACAGTGTTGCCACTACCAAATTTTGAGTCTGGCGCGTCTACCAATTTCGCCACTCCGGCATGGTCTTGAGGGGCTGATAAACTAACTATGTAAGCGGGTTATTTTAATTACTATAGAAAAAAAGTAAAGTTTTTTTACGCAAAAAACATTTTTTTTATGTTCACATTAGATTTTTGCATGAATCTTTCTTATAAAAGCCGCTTGTTGCATTACAAATTAGGAAAAATACGCCACAATATGTCTTGCTGACTAAGATGTCTGGTATGATTTTCCTTCAGTAGGGTCATTGCATGGCAAGATTGCAGTTATCATACTACCTTAATTTCTTAAAATGTATTCTACTTAATATAATGATAATTCTTTGTTTTAATTCATAAGAAGGAGTTCTGCTTGAAACGTTCATTATTTGTGATTTCTTTACTGTCTTTTGTGGTGTTACAAGCCTGCAGTAGCTTACCTTCTCTTCCTACTTCATCACAATCAACAGCTTCAATGGAAAATATGAGCGGGCAAACAGAAAGTTTACCGTTTATTGATGGTGAATCTTTTGATAGCTCATTGTCCAGTTATATGAGCGATGGTTATGGAAATATTGAAGTAAAACCTGTAGAGGCATTTACCATTAATAAAATTCCTGAGCGTCTAGGTAAGTGGTTAAGAGCAATAGCGGATGCAAGAGGTAAAGTAGATGTCAAACCAACTACAGCAACCACAGGTGTGCAAAGTATGGCGTTGTTTAGCATTTCAACGCTGATAGAATTGTTACCTAAGTTAGAATATTACGTATCAGAGCGGATGTTATATGGCTCTGCGACAAATTATCAGGTTACTGTTTTCTATAATCCTAGCACTCAAGTTGTAGATAAATTGTTGTTTAAATTAAAACCAGAAGCAGTGCCTAAAGTCCCTGATTCTTCTGTATAGTTTTTCGCTTTAACTGTCTGTTATAAATTTAAGTGGCACAGCAAATCAGCTTGCCACTTGAAACAATAAATAACGGCTTATATTTTGCATATTTACCTGCAATTAATCAGTGATTATCATACTTATTTATTAGATAAATTTGATTAACTGATGTGAATAAATACAAAATCTATAACACAAACAGTTAGAGTAATGCTATTCTATTAGAATAAGGATTAAGAATGGCAATTAAAATATTGTCTCATTTCCAGATTGTCCCTTCTCCGCGTCGTAAAAAGCAGGGAATTGGTTCAAACTATGCGAGTTAGTCTTGATGACTTTTTCTGATCACCATTTAACGATAGCCGACTCATGAAAAGAATTCTAATTATCATCAGCCTAGCATTATTTATAGGGACACTCTCCCCTTCATTTGCCGCCAACTCTACTCATGTCGAAAAGCTAAAAACGTCGAAAAACTGTCCGCGTTGTAGCTTAGATGGTGCGAGTTTAGCGGGTGCTAACCTTGCACGGGCTAAACTGCGCGGTGCGGACTTAAGTCGGGCGCGGTTACGGGGGACGAATTTACGGGGGGCTGATTTAGTTGGAGCTAATTTGTCAAATGCGGAATTGCGTCGTGTCAATCTGCGCGGTGCAAATTTAAGCAATGCAAATTTAAGTGGTGCAAATTTACGCGGGGCTAACTTGCGAGGCGCGAATTTACGGGGCGCGAATTTGTCAGGGGCGGATATGGGTGGTGCAATTATTAAGGATGCTAAGTTAGACGGTGCAATTGGTGCAAACTTGGATGGTACAAAGCGTTAACTCATGACCCCAAGAAAATAGTCTTTGATAACCCAAATCGTTGCAACGCCTACCGTAATTGCATTGATTATCCATGTTAGAAAAAATCTTCTTTCATTAATGGGTTGTTTCCAAATTTTTTTAATTGTTAGCAATTCTATAACAGCATTTGTTGCACCTCCAAGTATCGGCACAGAAAACCATGTAATAAGATGAAACGTTCCCCAATTTAAAAAGAAGTAAAAAAGCGAGTTTGGGAAGATTTCCCATGCAATGCCAGAAAGCGGAAGTAAAATAACCCCTAATAAAGCTGAAACAAAATTTGCTGTAACTGTATAGTAAATAGCATTTTTAAAGTTTAGATTAAATAATCGTTTAAAAATAATAATTCAATCAATAGACTTAAAGATATTATTGGAACTGAGAGCATATAGCTTTCAACGTATAAAGCAGGCTATACGACATTTGCATAAACCGTTGGTGTTATTAAAAAGCTTAGTAAAACTAAGCATATTGTTTCTTTCTTGTCCATCGTGAATATATATCCCAAAAAACCATTTTTTATTGTATTTAGATTAGTCTAATCCCCTAATAAATCGCGTAAATCTTCCAATTCAGCAACTGCGCTTTCTAGAAACGTCCAAATACTTTCGTGTCCTGCATAATATATTGAGTCAATTGGCTCATGTGTCTCTTCTTGCAAATAAGCTAGGTCTAAATTATCTTCATTTTTCGCTAACCATTGGCGACTATAACTATGCCAGCGGCTTGTTTTGCCTTCTTCTTGGCGTGGGCTTGTGCCATAACAATCTTCGCCGAAAACTGTTTCAAACCCCATTAAATGTTGTCGATTTAACCGCAGATGTCGCCCAAAACCGACTGATTGGCTGCGCATATCGTAAAACCATACTTGTTGTGTGCATTCTAGTGCAGATTCACTGCGGTAGAAAAACAGTACATGGGCAGGAATTTGATGCGGATAAAATACGCCGTGTGGTAATCGTAAAATGGTATGTACTACAAAATTATCTAATAGTTCTTTTCTAACACGTTGAGCATGTCCTGTTGCATGTAACAAACTATCAGGCACAATAATCGCGGCACGTCCTTTAGGTTTTAAATTACGATAACAATGACGTAGCAAAGCTAAAGTTTGGGTCTGTTGCACTGTTTCGTGATGGATATCTGTCACAGAAACAAGGGAGCTTAGAACCAAATCAATATGGGGTACTTGATGTCGCTCCATTAATAAGCTGTTTCCCCATTGCACAGGAAGATGTGGTTTATCATCAATTTCATGTAATAAACAGTGCATGATGGCTAACCGTTGACGGGTTAAATCTTGTTCAATCCCTAAGAGGGTTGATTTTGCATAGGTTGGTATCGTTTCATCTTCTGGTTGTGTTTCATAATCACAGGTCACTTGTATATATTGGTCAGCAGCAACTAAAAAGCCTGCAATGTCTGCGACGGGGTCATGAATCACTTCACCCGCTTGGGGTTGTGTCAAAATAATGAGGGTATCTACAAGTGAGCGTGGTGGCACAACGTGCTCGTGGTCATCCAGTGCATAGCGGTCTAAAAACTCGCCATAAATTTCCCCTAAATCGTCAATGACTACATCATCTAAGATACTTAAGACATCAATCAGTTGATTTAATTCCTGTGCATTTTTAAGTTGGGTACGAGCTTGTGAAAAAAGCGCGGCGATACTGGGGTGAGCACTTTGTCTTAACGTCATTAGTGCTTGTTGATAATAAGCAAGTCGTGAGGGGGTTGGCGTTGTTAATAAAACACGCCAGTTTAAATGAACAGGCAATTGTTCAATTAAATCGATAGCGGGGGCTATTTTCAAAAATAGTAGCCACGTTAAGTTATCCACGTACTCATGATAAGCAAGCCCATTTTCTTGTAACGCTTTTGCGGGCTCCCAAAGTTTTTGTGCAATCTCTCGTGTATCCATATTACCTTTATAATAAACTGCTAGCCGTTATCTCACTAGCATTATGCAATAACACGTCCTAAAGATAGAATTTACGCAATATTTGTGTTTTGAAATTGCGTAAAACTGGTTATTTACACTGATATAGTATGATGAATACAGTGTGTTCTGATCCATAGGCGTTTACAGCGTCCTTGTTCCGTACCTCGTGCTATCATGCATGATACTATTAAGCACATAATAAGTGTTTTGTCACCTGAGAGAGGTCGATTATTAAATGATTACTGTCAAAGAGCTCATGAGTCACCGATTATACACACTCAAGCCAACAGACACGGTTCATCAGGCACGGCAATTAATGCTTGATAAACATATCCGTCATATTCCTATTGTGGACAATCATGGCACATTTTTGGGATTAATCACAAAACATGACATTTTAGCACTCTCAGTTTCAGAACTTGCAGATATAGAACCGCAAGAGCGTATAGAAATTGAATCGGGGATTCCGCTCAGTCAAGTGATGCTAACAGAGGTTGTCGTTGCACAAGAGAGCACCAATTTATTAGAAGCTGCTCGTTTTATCTTAGAACAAAAACATGGTTGTTTACCTGTTTTTAGAGATCAACAGTTGACAGGAATGTTAACCGAAGCAGATTTTGTCAAGTTAGCCATTCACTTAATGGAAAGACTCGCCCAAGCATAAACGCATAAAGAAAACAGATTATTGTTGAACAGGTATATTGAATAGAATCGTTGCTTAAGGATTAAGAGACTGTCCATATTTATTTTTAGGAGAAGTTCCCAATGACCGCTATTACACAACAACAGGTCGAATTTGCCATTCAATCTTATGTAGACCCCTATCTACAAAAAGATTTAATCTCTGCAAAAGCGATTAAATCTATTCAAATTGATGGCGATAAGGTTGCGCTAGATATTCAATTCGGTTATCCCAGTAAAAGTTATAACGCTGTGCTGACAAAGCAATTACAGCAATTAGTCAGTGGTATCCAAGGCGTTAGCACAGTAACTGTCAGTATTAGCAATAAAGTCATTACACACGCCGTGCAAAAAGGCGTTAAACCCCTACAAGGGGTTAAAAATGTTATTGCTATTGCCTCAGGTAAAGGTGGTGTTGGTAAATCAACGACAGCTGTTAATTTTGCATTAGCACTTGCCGCAGAAGGGGCAACCGTTGGTCTTTTAGATGCAGATATTTATGGACCTAGTCAACCACGTATGTTAGGCGTGAAAGAAAAGCCAGAATCTAAAGATGGTCGGACATTAGAGCCGATTATTCGCTACCATTTGCAATCCATGTCTATTGGTTATTTAGTAGAAGAAGATGCCCCCACGATTTGGCGGGGTCCTATGGTAATGCAAGCACTAGAACAATTATTGCGGGATACTAATTGGCGCGATTTAGACTATTTAGTCATCGATTTACCCCCTGGAACAGGTGATACCCAATTAACCTTAGTGCAAAAGATTCCTGTGAGTGGCGTAGTTATTGTGACCACGCCACAAGATATTGCCTTGATTGACGCGCTGAAAGGCTTAAAAATGTTTGAACAAGTCAACGTGCCTGTTTTAGGCATTGTGGAAAACATGAGTATCCACATCTGTAGTCAATGCGGACATGCCGAACATATTTTTGGCGTTGGCGGTGGTGAGCGAATGGCAAAAGAGCACAAGGTTGATTTTCTAGGCGCATTACCGTTAGACATCCAAATTCGTGAGGATGCTGATAATGGGCAACCGACGGTTATTGCCAATCCTGACGGCAAAATTGCACAAATGTATTTAGAGATTGCACGCCGTGTCACAGGTAAACTGTCATTGCAAGCGAAAGACTATAGCAATAAATTCCCAACCATCATGGTTCAAAATACCTAAACACTTTTTCCACTACTAAACCAATACCAGTGCATTGTCGTACCCTCATGACAATGCACTGGTTTTTTATCACGACAATGGGCATTAAATCAGATAATTGGATACGCCAAATGGCGGAAAATCATGGCATGATAGAGCCATTTACCCCTGATCAAGTTAAAGCAGATGCATCAGGGCGAATTGTTTCTTATGGCACGTCCAGCTATGGCTACGACTTGCGCTGTGCAAATGAATTCAAAATTTTTACCAATATCAACTCGACAATTGTTGACCCCAAGCACTTCGATGCAGGCAGTTTTGTCGACGTTATTGCAGACATTTGCATTATTCCGCCAAACTCCTTTGCACTCGCTCGTAGTGTTGAATACTTCCGCATTCCCCGCGATGTGCTCGTTATTTGCGTTGGCAAGTCCACCTATGCACGGTGTGGCATTATCGTCAATGTCACCCCTTTAGAACCTGAATGGGAAGGACATGTAACCCTAGAGTTTTCCAACACAACCCCGCTACCCGCTAAAATATATGCTAATGAAGGCGTTGCCCAAGTTCTGTTTTTAGGCGCGGATGAATTGTGCGAAACCTCTTACAAAGATCGAGGTGGAAAATATCAAGGACAACGTGGCGTAACATTGCCTAAAACTTAAAGAATTTATACAAATGAGGGAGAGTTTATTATTAAATCAAACACACGCCCTCATTTTCCAATAAACGAATTAATCGCATTAAAGGCAAACCAACTAAGGCGTTTGGATCATCGCCCTGCATCGCCTCCATTAAAGCAATCCCTAAACTTTCTGAGCGAAAACTACCTGCACAGTTATAAGGTTGCTCTAATCGTAAATAATTCTCGATTTGCGTTGCCGTTAAAGGACGAAAAACCACTTTAAACGGGATAACTTCAACCTGATACAAACCTGTAACACTATTTAGCAAACACAGTCCTGTTAAAAAACTGACTGTATTACCACTTGCCCTTGACAACTGCTGTACTGCATTTTCATGCGTATGCGGTTTACCAACAATTTCCCCGTCAATAATAGCAACCTGATCAGAACCAATAATCAAACCACGTGGATAAACAGTTTGTACAGCTTGCGCCTTTAAAATAGATAAACGAGTCACCAACGCTAATGGAGTTTCACCGACTAAAGGCGTTTCATCCACTTGTGGGGCAATCGTCTCAAAAGGCAACCCTAAACGAGTTAATAAATTTTTACGAAATGGTGAAGTTGAAGCCAACACCAATGTATAACCTTGTAAAGCAAACCCAGAATGTATTGTCATAAGTCAAAGGCAAAAAGCCAGCAGTTAATTAGATTGACAGGAAAAAATCTTGATTATATCATTACGCGCTTATGTTGAAAGACCTGCCAGAACTCATTGATCCCATCCGACTCGCACAACAAGGTGTCAACCTACGTGGGCTATTGCCTATCGCACAAATGACACGGATTCATGATAGTTTATGTGATACACAAGGCGATGTTGCGATAGATTGGCAATTTAGCAAAGATGAACAAGCCCGCCCTATCATACAAGGGACACTAAAAGCACAGCTTGTAATAACTTGCCAACGGTGTTTACAGCCAATGGTTTTCGAACTAAATGCCCCTGTAGCACTCATGATTTTGCGCAGCGAACAAGATGAAGAAGACGTGCCAGAACCTTTTGAAGCACTGACATTAGAAAAAACACCCGTTTCTTTATCTGATATGATTGAAGACGAACTTGTGTTGGCAATTCCTATCGTGACCTATCACGAACAATGCCCCCAACATGACTACGTATTACCTGATTCAACACCGATAATTGAAAGTAAACCTGTTCAGAATCCTTTTACCATTCTGAGCACCTTAAAAAAAAGCTAATTGATAACCTGTTAGGAATTTACCATGGCTGTTCAACAAACTCGTAAAACCTCCTCCAAACGCGATATGCGTCGTGCACATGATTTCTTAACCAAGCCGACCTTATCCATTGAACCAACCACAGGTGAAACTCATCGCCGTCACCACATCAGTCCAGACGGCTACTACAGAGGTCGGCAAGTTCTTCCCAGCAAGAGTGAGTAACACTTGATACCTCGCATTGCGCTAGACGCGATGAGTGGCGATCATGGAGTTTCTGTGATCATTCCTGCTGCCATCAACGTCCTTAAAGAGATAGATGATGTGCAACTCCTCCTTGTAGGAGATGAAACTGTGCTCGAACAAGCACTGGGTCAACAACCCCCATCTATCCTACAACGGTTATCCATCGTACACGCTTCACAAGTCGTCGCGATGGATGAAGTGCCCTCGTCAACTCTACGCAATAAAAAAGACTCTTCTATGCGTGTTGCCATTAACCTCGTCAAAGAGGGACGTGCTGATGCCTGCGTGAGTGCAGGAAATACAGGCGCGCTGATGGCAATGGCACGCTACGTATTAAAAACATTGCCTGGTATAGACCGCCCCGCCATTATTGCAGCACTTCCCACCATCACAGGTTATCCCGTACACATGCTTGATTTAGGGGCGAATGTTGATTCTACCCCCGAACATCTCTTTGAGTTTGCAGTCATGGGTTCTGTATTAACCAGTGCCGTTGGTAACTTAAGCAATCCGCGTGTTGGACTTCTCAATATTGGTCAGGAAGAAATTAAAGGCAATGATAAAGTCAAAGAAACAGCGCGTTTACTGTCCGAAACTAACATCATCAACTACATAGGATTCGTAGAAGGCGATGATATTTTTAAAGGCACAGTAGATGTCGTGGTCTGTGACGGCTTTGTCGGTAACGTTTCCCTTAAAACAACAGAGGGAGTGGCAAAAATGATTAGCCACCATGTTAAACAAAGCTTTAACAGAAACTTATTCACCCGACTAGTTGGACTTGTTGCTTTACCCGTATTGCAAAAACTGCGCGAAAAAATTGACCCACGTCGCTATAACGGTGCTAGCCTATTAGGATTACGCGGCATCGTCGTAAAAAGTCACGGCAGTGCGGATATCTTTTCCTTTAGTTGCGCAATCAAAGAAGCGATTGTCGAAGTACGTAAAAACGTACCTGCGCAAATCAGTAGCCAACTAGCCGAACTACTCAGCGAAAGAAGGCACGTCGGTTGATTTATTCTCGGATTGCTGGCACAGGTAGCTATCTACCTGCACGAGTCGTCACAAATGCTGATTTGGAAAAAATCGTCGATACCAGTCATGAATGGATTGTTGAACGGACAGGTATTCACCAACGGCATATTGTAGCGGACGGAGAAGGCACTTGTGACATGGCTGAACGCGCGGCACGTCGCGCACTAACTGCTGCCAATTGTACACCTGCAGATATTGATTTAATTATTCTAGGAACGACAACTCCTGATTGCATCTATCCCAGCACCGCTTGTTTATTACAAGCCCGCTTAGATAACCACACCGCCGCCGCGTTTGACGTTCAAGCCGTTTGCAGTGGTTTTATTTACGCGCTCAGCATTGCGGATAAATTTATTAAATCAGGCAGTGCAAAACGTGCTTTAGTGGTGGGTGCTGAAACCTACTCCCGAATTCTCAACTGGCAAGACCGCAATACCTGTGTCCTCTTTGGCGATGGTGCGGGAGCTGTTGTTTTAGAAGCCAGTGAAGAGGCGGGAATTCTATCAAGCCACCTTCATGCCGACGGTAGTTATAAAGATTATTTACACGTACCAGGGCATGTAGAACAAGGTAAAATCCTTGGTGGTGATGGGTTTACAACCATGCAAGGTACAGAAGTTTTTAAATTTGCTGTTAAAGTGCTCAGTGAAGTGGTCGACGAAGTCCTCACAGCTAACCAACTACAAACAACAGATATAAACTGGTTAGTTCCCCATCAAGCGAACATTCGCATTATCAGTGCGACGGCTAAAAAATTAAAAATGCCCATGGAACAAGTCATTGTAACCGTTCCACACCATGGCAATACTTCTGCTGCCTCTATCCCTTTAGCACTGGATACCGCTGTGCGAGATGGTCGCATTCAACGTGGTCAAAATTTATTGCTAGAAGGCATTGGCGGTGGCTTTACATGGGGAGCTGTTTTAGTCCGTTATTAATGGATAAAACAACCGAATAACCTGAAAATGCGATATATTAGCAACACACGTAAACAACAATTTCTCTAAACTCTATCTACTTGTTACGTCAAACATTACCCATGACTAAATACACGTTTGTATTTCCCGGACAAGGTTCTCAAGCGGTTGGCATGTTGGCGGAGCTTGCCAATACCTACCCCATTGTTAAACAAACCTTTGAAGAAGCCTCACAAACACTGGGATATGATTTGTGGAAACTCACCCAAGAAGGTCCTGAAGAAAGTCTAAACCAAACGGATAAAACGCAACCTGCCATGTTAGCGGCTGGGGTCTCTGTTTGGCGGGTGTGGTCATCACAAATAACGAGCAAACCCACCTACATGGCAGGGCATAGTTTTGGCGAGTACAGCGCGCTTACTTGTGCACAAGCAATCAGTTATGCAGACACTGTTTTACTCGCGCAAGCACGCGGACAATTTATGCGAGATGCAGTTGCCCCTCATTCTGGCGCAGTCGCTGCTGTTTTAGGTTTAGAAGACGAAGCCTTAAAAACCGCTTGCCAACAAGCCGCACAAGGACAAATTGTTGCCGCTGTCAACTTTAACGCCCCTGGACAAGTGGTTGTCGCGGGTGAAAAAGCCGCCGTTGAACGTGCCATAGAATTGGCAAAAGCGGCAGGGGCTAAAAAAGCCATTCTGCTACCCGTCAGCGTGCCTGTTCACTGCGACCTAATGCGCCCTGCTGCGGAAAAAATGGCAGAAAAACTTGCACAAGTAACTATCGTCGCACCAACAATTCCCGTCATTCACAACGTAGATGTTGCAACCCATTGCGAAGCCAGCGAAATCCGTCAAGCCCTCGTCAGTCAAATTTATAGCCCTGTGCGTTGGACAGAAACCGTTCAATATATGGCACAACAAGGCGTTACCAGCCTATTTGAATGTGGCCCTGGTAAAGTATTGGCAGGACTAACCAAACGCATTGCAAAAGAAATGCAATCACTCCCGATTTACGATTTAAAAAGTTTAGAACAAGCCTTACAAGCGGTGGAGCAAGCATAATATGACAGCATTAACAGGCGAAATTGCCTTAGTCACAGGGGCAAGTCGTGGCATTGGTAAAGCCATTGCCCTCGCATTAGGTCAAGCAGGTGCTCAAATCATTGGCACTGCAACCAGCAGTGAAGGGGCAAATAGTATTGAACAATACCTCAGCGAACAAGGCATAACAGGTAAAGGCATGGTCTTAGAAGTAGGAAGCGCGGACTCCATTAACGCGCTTATCGATGCCTTAGGGAAAAACATGCCCAGCATATTAATTAACAATGCGGCAATTACCCGTGATACCTTATTAATGCGTATGGATGATGCAGACTGGGATGCGGTTATCAATACAAATCTCACCTCAGTTTATCGCCTGAGTAAAGCCTGCATTCGTGCCATGTTAAAAGCAAAACACGGTAGAATTATTACCCTAACCTCCGTTGTAGGCTTGACAGGAAACGCAGGACAGGCAAACTATGCAGCGGCAAAAGCGGGCGTTATTGGTTTTACCAAATCCCTTGCAAAAGAAGTCGGCAGTCGTGGCATTACCGTGAACGCGATTGCCCCTGGTTTTATCGAAACAGATATGACCCGTAAATTAACGGATGAACAACGGAATTTCTTAATTCAACAAATTCCTTTAGGGCGCATGGGCAGTGTAGAAGATATCGCCGCTGCTGTAGCTTTTCTAGCTTCTCCGAGTGCCGCGTATATTACGGGCGAAACCCTACATGTCAATGGCGGCATGTACATGGCGTAAAAGCGTTTTAAGTTTAACGAACATCAACATCATTGATTGCTGGATGCGCGTTATTTTATAACTCTCCCTGCTATTCCAAATAGATAGCAAAGGAAAGTCAATTAGTTTTTCATCCCTAAAGACAGCAGACTGCTTGTCTGCCTTTTAATTTATCCTGGAGGATAACTTGTTATGAGTACCGTTGAGGAACGTGTCAAGAAAATCGTTGTTGAGCAATTAGGCGTTAAAGAAGAAGAAGTGAAAAATAACTCTTCTTTCGTTGATGACTTAGGCGCGGATTCTCTTGATAATGTGGAATTAGTCATGGCTTTAGAAGAAGAGTTTGGCTGTGAAATTCCCGACGATGAAGCGGAAAAAATCACAACTGTGCAACAAGCCATCGACTATATCAGCAAAAACTTGCAGTAATAGCTTGCCTCACAGTTGGTAGCCGATACTCCTATCGGCTACATCACTTTATTCAGGAACGGTAATAGTGACAAAAAGACGTGTTGTCGTAACAGGTTTAGGCGCGGTTTCCCCCGTCGGTTTAAACGTCAAAGAAAATTGGGATAACATCCTAGCTGGTAAAAGTGGTATTTCCACGGTTACGAGCTTCGATATATCCACCTTCCCTTGTCAATTTGCAGGGACTGTCAAAGGATTTGACGTGACCGAATATATTCCTGCAAAAGAAGCGAAAAAAATGGATACATTTATCCATTACGGTATCGCTGCAGGCATTCAGGCCATGAAAGATTCAGGGCTAGAAATCACAGAAGCCAATGCAGAGCGCGTCGGCATTGCGATTGGTTCAGGGATTGGTGGCTTACCAGGGATTGAAAAAGGGCACTCCGCTTATATGACAGGCGGCGCAAGAAAAATCTCCCCCTTCTTCGTTCCTAGTAATATCATTAACATGGTTGCGGGCAACCTTTCCATTATGCTCGGCATTAAAGGGCCTAATTACGCCATTGTTACTGCCTGTTCTACAGGTACTCACAATATCGGCGGGGCAGCCCGTTTAATTCAATACGGTGATGCAGATGTCATGGTTGCTGGGGGTGCGGAAATGTCCAGTTGTCCGATGGGACTGGGTGGCTTTGCCGCAGCACGGGCATTATCAACCCGTAACGACTCCCCTGAAACAGCCAGCCGACCTTGGGATAAAGACCGTGACGGATTCGTTTTAGGTGATGGTGCTGGTGTGGTTGTGCTGGAAGAGTATGAACATGCCAAACGACGTGGCGCGAATATCTATGCGGAATTAGTAGGCTCAGGAATGAGCGGTGATGCTTATCACATGACCCTGCCGTCTGAAAGTGGAGAAGGGGCGAGTGCTTGTATGCGCAATGCCTTACGCGATGCACAACTCAATCCGACAGCGGTTGACTACATCAATGCACACGGAACTTCTACCCCCGCAGGCGATAAAATAGAAGCCCTTGCGATTAAAAAGACCTTTGCAGACCACGCCGCCACATTAGCTGTCAGCTCTACGAAGTCTATGACGGGTCATTTACTAGGTGCAGCAGGTGGGATTGAAGCGATTTACACCATTTTAAGTATTCGCGACCAAGTAGCCCCTCCAACAATTAATTTGGTGAATCTCGACCCCGAATGTGCAGGCTTAGATTTTGTCCCACATCAAGCCAAAGCTATGCGGATAGAGGTTGCATTATCAAATTCCTTCGGCTTCGGCGGTACAAATGGGACACTGATATTTAAGCGTCTCACGTAACTAGCAGGAATACAGACTTGATCATGACCGAAAACAATACACTGTCACTCTCGGTTTATGATCGAGGCTTACACTACGGCGATGGTTTATTTGAAACTTACGCCGTACAACAAATACCACTCTGCTGGGCATGGCACGGTGAAAGATTACAAGCAGGCTGTCAACGCTTAGGTTTCCCCCCCCCAGACTTACCCCAACTTTATCAACAAGCCATCCAAGTTATCCCATCAACACCCCGCAGTGTTCTAAAACTACTGATAACACGGGGTGTCGGTGGACGTGGTTATCGACCGCCCCAGCCTGCACACCCGCAATATATCTGGCTCTCTTACCCCTATCCCGATTATCCCGCTGATTATGCACAAACAGGCGTAACCATACGCATTTGTGAAACCCGTTTAGCCCGTCAACCACAATTAGCAGGGCTAAAACATCTTAACCGCTTAGAACAAGTGCTTGCCCGCCAAGAATGGCATGAAACGGACATTGCAGAAGGCTTAATGCTGGATACAGCAGATAATGTGATTGAAGGGACGATGACCAATCTCTTTCTGGTAAAAGGGCAAACCTTACACACGCCAGATTTAAGCCACGCAGGGATTGCAGGCATTATGCGACGTGCGATTTTAACCCTAGCCCCACAACTGGGATATACCGTTGTACAAGGACAATACCGCATAACAGATTGCTTAAACGCGGATGAAATTTTACTGACTAATAGCATAATTGGACTATGGACAGTTCGCCAACTGAATAACCGATACTATACGGTAGGAACGGTTAGCCAAACCCTTCGCCATCACCTTCGACAGCAACAGTGGATGATTAATGATGCTGAATGCCCGCCTACGTAAAATATTCTCTATTTTTTTATTATTGATTTTTATCTTTCTTCTTCTTGCCTGTGCAGGAGCATATTGGCTTTATACCTACCGACTGACTGCACCATTGCCCACCAGTGAAGATTGGCAATACACAATTCCCACAGGTACGAGCTTAAACACTATTGCGGAAGACCTTAATCGCCAAGGACAACTAGACACACTCACCGCTTTCGCATGGGTTTATCTCGCACGTTTAGAAAAGAAAGCCCAACAAATCAAAGCGGGTGAATACGCCATTCCCGCAGGCACTAGCCCACAAGGACTGCTCACAATCTTCACCTCAGGCAAAACTATTCAATACAGCCTGACCATTCCCGAAGGTATTAACTTTCGTGAATTAATCATTGCCGTACAAGCACATCCCAAAATTAAACACACACTAAAAAATTTAGATGCTGCCAGCGTCATGCAAGCCATCGGTATTAAACATGAACAATATCCCGAAGGTCTATTTTATCCTGATACTTACAACTTCCCCGCGAATACAACCGATGTCGCATTTCTTCAACGCGCCTATCAACTGATGGCAACAGAATTAGAAACTGCGTGGCAACAACGAGTTGACAATTTACCACTTAAGACACCTTATGAAGCCTTAACGCTTGCCTCAATCGTAGAAAAAGAAACAGGGGTTGCCAGCGAACGCGCACAAATTGCGGGCGTATTTATCCGCCGTTTACAAAAAGGGATGCGCTTACAAACCGACCCAACGGTAATTTATGCATTAGGTGAGGCTTATGATGGCAATATTCGCAGTAAAGATTTAGAAGTTGATAGCCCTTACAACACCTACCGCTATACAGGATTGCCACCGACCCCGATAGCCTTACCCAGTAAAGCAGCCTTACAAGCAGCGGTTAATCCTGATAAAGGCGACAGCTTATACTTTGTTGCGAAAGGTGACGGAAGCCATTATTTTTCGGCGACACAAACAGAACACAGTTGTGCGGTTATTCAATATCAATTAAAAGATAAAGCCCCCGCAAAATATCGACAATGGTGTGGACAATATCCCAGTTGCTCCGCTTGTCGAGCGAATTGATAGCTATAGTAAACGTAACCTGAGTTCGGCGAGATTCTTTTAAAAAGACAACAGCTTGTCTGAATCAGAATTTTCAGAATTAACAGAATTTAAACCCCTTAAACCAAGAAATTAATGCGAATCACGTTTTTTAATTCTGCTAATTCTGAAAATTCTGTGAATTCTGATTCAGACAAAAAAAGACCTACTAGGGTTTCAAAACCTAGCAGGTCTCTGTTTTATTTTATAAAACTCGCAGAGCTCAAGTTGGGTTAATAACCTTCTCCATTTGCTGTAAGAAAACGCTAATATCAAACTGTTGAGCTTGTTGCTCGCAATATTCGCGTAAGCGCAAGGCATAATCAGCATCTAATAATTGCACCGCATCGCAAATCATCTCTACTGTAAAATCAGTCGGTAATAAAAGCCCTGTCCGTTCAGGGATAATGCTTTCTAATAATCCCCCTTCAGCAACACCGATAACAGGCTTTCCCGCTGCCATAGATTCTATAGGCGACATCCCGAAATCTTCCGCTTTTGCTAAATACAGCGTTGCAATAGCATTGCCTAATAATGTGTGCAGGGTTTCATCCCCAACCCAGCCCGTTAATTGAATATTTGGCGCATTGCGTGCTAAATGTGTTAAGCGATTAAATTCTTGACCACCTGACGCAACAATTAATTGTTTATCAGGCATTTTTAAAAACGCTTCAATAATTTTATCAACTCGTTTTAAGGGGTCTAAACGTGCTATTGATAAATAATAGTTTTTCTGTCCTAACCATTTGAATTGTTCTGTATCACAGGGGGGATAAATAACCGTTGCTGATTTTCCTAAATAGTGCTGAATACGCTGTTGTACATTGTAGGAATTGGCAATAATTTGTGACATTTGCCCGATAGCGGTTTCATAACGAGGTTGTAAATAGCGGATAAAGGCTTTTAAGGCAAAGCGTAAAGGGCGCGGGGTTTGGCTTAAGTAAAAATCGGCTTGGTCATAAATAAAACGGGGGGGCGTGTGGCAGTAGAAAATGTGTTGTGCTTGTGGGTGTCGATGAATAGCAAGCGGGGTATAAAAACCACTGTATAAAAGTGTATTGTAATGCTTAATAAAATCTGTTTTTTTGCTTTCAAACGCACGGGTTAATTTAAATTGTCGCCAGAGTGGCAAATTACTTCGTGCTTTTAAATCATATTGTTGCGTAATGCCTTGTAGAAACGGATGATTTTCACGGGCAAAACCGTAAGCAATTGCTCCCGCTGAGTGACGCGCTAATAAATTACAGAGTCGCCCGCCTCCTTCTAACGATTCAAAGTAATCATGCAAAATAAGAAATGAATTTGTCATAAGTTGAATAAATTTACGATGCGCTAAGGCTGTTATGTGGTTCTTTTTCGACAATGAACTTGTACAAAGAGTTGTCCATTGAGTTCAGAGAGTAATTGTTTGGTTTGGGGGGAACGGTTTGTCGGTGTGGGAATATAGCCTTTTGTGCGTAATTCTTTTGGGCGTTGTCCTATGCCTTGTAAACTATGGACTAAAAAACGGCTTTCTAATTGTTCGCCCAGTTCATGGCATTGGGCTTGTAGTTGATTGGTGGCATTTAAAAAATTGCTTGGTAGGCTGATAACATTGCCACTGATGTCGACGATGGGCGAAGTAATCACGACTTGTCCTGAAATGCCTTTTTGTGAACTGGCATCGATGAGTGTGTTTGCTTCTGTAGAGGCTAGAAATTGTTCTGTTGCAATGTTGATATTGCCGCCATTACCTTCTGTCGCTTGTGCCACAATTTGTCCATGATTGATAACGACAAATTGGGGGTATTGAATAGTAATATTGCCACCATTACCTGTACCACCGCTAACGCTGGTTGTGATATTACCACCATCACGGAGATATAACTGTTGTTCTACTGTGGTAAAAATACTGCCACCGTCTGCATTTTGTGTTGCTGTGTTGATACTGCCTGAATCTTTCAAGGTAAGAATTTGAGTGGTTATATAAATTTCGCCTGCACGTCCCGCGTTAGGATTTGCACTTTCTGAACTGGCATAAATACCCGCTGTATCAATGCTATTATTTAATTTTGCCTGTCCACTGATTTCTATTTGTTTGGCGTTAATGGTCATCTGATTACCATTGCCTGTGCCTGCGGTCGCGCTGGAGATAATGGCATCATGAATGATGAGCGTATCCGCATTAATATTAATCTGTCCTGCTTGCCCTGCTTGTTCTAGGTTGTTATTGCCAGAACTCACTAAAATGGTTGTCGGATAGAAAAAGGCTTGTTTTGATTCCCCCCCTTGTAGATTTAAAGTGTCTTTAATCGTCAGTGATAAAGCCCCACCATTGCCACGCCCTTCTGTTGGACTGGAAATATTAGCGGCGTTTTTCATCGATAAATTATTGGCGTTAATATCAATACTGCCTGCATTACCTGCACCTAAGGTAATTGTTGTGATAAAACCATTATTTAACGCAACCTCTTGCGCGTTAATAAGAATAGAACCTGCATTCCCATGATTACTTGAGGCGGCTAAAATTCCGCTGGTGGTGATGGGTTGTAATGTATTTTCTTCTGTATCGTTATCGGTTGAGCCTGACGTGAGAATAATGCCGATTTTGCCTGATTTGTGTGCAGTGGTATTTAATAAATCTTCAGCATTAATCAGCGGGTTAATGGTATTTCCATCACCAATACTAAGCTTACCGTTAATCGTTAAATAAATAATGCCTCCTTCGCCACTGCCGACGGTACTACTGCTAATCAGCCCGCCTTGACTCATATTTAAATTATTGGTCTCAATGGTAATTAATCCCGCATTGCCCGCCTGTATAGAAGTATCTAAGGCATTTACAAAAACACCACTGTAGGGATTATCATCCGTTGTAACAGTGGCACTGCCTAAAATATTCATATCTTGCGCTTTAATAAAAATGCCTCCTGCACTACCACTGCCAGAGGAAGAACTTTCTATTTTTCCGCCATCGCGCAAATTAAGCGTTGCGGTTTCAATGTAAATCATACCTGCATTGCCTGCATCCGCTTTCGTGCTCAACGTATTTGCGCTAATTTGGCTAGTGAGTATCATCTCTGTATTAATCGCATCAGCACGTGTGCCTTCAATCTCCACGCTATCGGTTGCCGTGATATAAATATCTCCCCCGTCTCCGCTACCATTGGTCAAAGTTGCGATAAAACTATCTTTTAAATGCAACGAGTTGAGTTGCATAAAAATATTGCCACTGTCTTCATTATTTACAAGATTGGCATTAATTTGATAAGCCCCAATATCCTCAACAGTGATATTCAACACGCCACCGCTTATCATAATACTGTCTTGACTGTAAAACTCTCCCGCATAAATATAGATATTGCCTGATTTTTGGGTGTTCGTAACAATACTTTCATCCTCAAGTTGTCCTGCTGAAACAATGAGGTTGCTATTGTTCAATCGTAAATTACCGCGTTGCGTTGCATCAATTTTAATACTGCCTTCTTGAGTGTCATTTAAATCAAAGCTGATGTTGCCATGGCTGCCTAAACTGACTAACGCAATTTCTTTCGAGACCGCCCACAACGTGCTGTTATCGATTTGAATATCACCCCCTACGAGAGAAATATTATTATCAATCGCTAAGATAATGCTGTCTTGTAAATTAATTGGCGCAGGCGTATCGGTTAAAAAACCATAGGCACTGGGTTGGGCACTGCTTAGGATAGATTGTTCAGGATGACGGGCATTAAACTCGCCCTCCTGACCCAGAAATAAGGTGTCAGCGGTAGAAATATGAAACGAACTGAATAAGCCAATTTGAGCATGTTCACCCAATAAAACCCCATCAGGATTGATAAAAAATAAATTGCCGTTTTGTAAATCAGAAACAATTGCACCATTAATCAGCGAAGGCGTTCCCCCCGTTACTCGATTAATAATGTTATGCACACTGTTATCATTTGGTGTTAAGGCAAAATTGACAATTTCATTCGCTGTGATATTAAAGTCTTTAAAACTATAAAATAAATTGCTTCCTACTTGTACGCCTAAATTAGGTGTTACCGTAATGAGTGTTGTTGCTTGTTCCATTGGGGTTGGTATCGCTGTAATGAGCACAGCTTCTAAACGTGTCGGTTCTGATACCGTTCCTAAACTACTATCTATCACCACATCTGCTTGTACAAATGCACTATTTATCAGTATTCCGCTGATAAATAAATAGCGAAAATAATTAGTTATCATTTTATTCCTCACACTTTATGAATAAATAGAGGCTAACGAGTTGATTCAATCTTTTTTGTCAGGTTTGTGCATGGATAAAGAATCTTTTCACGGCAAATATCGGTATATTATGCGGACTTTATGCCGAGACTGCCTCCTGCGGATTCGGCAAAAGCGACAATAATTAATTAGCAATCATTTGAGGACATTATGCAACACCAATTAATCTCTAGTGGGTCTCCTTGGGAAGCAACCGTCGGTTATTCTCGCGCCGTGCGGGTGGGAAATGTCATTGAAGTCAGTGGCACAGTTGCAGCGGGTGATAATGGCGTGGTTGGAAAAGATGACCCTTATCAACAAGCACAGTTTATTTTACAAAAGATTGAGAAAGCCCTAAAAGACGCAGGCGCGACGTTAGAAAATGTCGTCCGTACTCGTATTTATGTAACGAATATCAGTCAGTGGCAAGCTGTTGGTAAAGCACATGGTGAAGTGTTTAGCACAATTCGTCCTGCAACCACCGTGTTAGAAATTTCTAAATTAGTTAATGATGACTATTTAGTAGAGATTGAAGCAACGGCGATTGTTTAATCATTTTGTCTTGTTTGGCGGTTGACTCTGTCGTTAAAACAGTATTTGACCGCTAACCCTCTGCTTTCACGTTTATTACTCACTATTTGTCATAAAAATACGAGATAATAAACAACATGAAGATACTATAAAACATGATGAAACACAGATGGATAATTAGATGAGCAAAAATTATTATGAAATTCTGGAAGTTGCACGCAGTGCTGATACGCAAACTATTCGTAATGCAGCACAAAATAAACTGAATGTTTTAAAAAACCGTTATGCAACGTTACCAAGTGGGCAACAAGCACAAGAAAAATTGAAGTTAAAGCAGACATTAGAAGAAATTAAAACCGCTTATACCGTATTAAGCAATGAACACCAACGGAAGAGTTACGACCGAGAGTTAGGCAGCATCACACATATTGCAAAATCGCAACCGACTAACGTCGCAAGCACTGCAAAAATCGCAACCGCTCCCGCCCATAATCCTTATGCAACGCCTCAAGCAAGTTTAAAAACCAGCTTTAATTCATCTGATGTGAAATATGGTGGTTTTTGGCGACGGTTTTTTGCCATGATAGTGGACGGTATAATCTGTGGCATTTTGATTTGGATTATCAGCGTTATATTGGTGTTTTTTTTCGGGGGAAATTTTATTTATTCAGGACTGGAATTTTTAAACCTGCTTGTACAATGGCTATATTTCACTTTAAGTGAATCCTCAGAGAAGCAATCCACAATTGGTAAGCGGTTACTGGGTTTAAAAGTAGTGGATTTAGCAGGCGAGCGAATTAGCTTTTTACGCGCAACAGGTCGTTATTTCAGCAAAATATTGTCAGCAATTATTTTATTCCTCGGTTTTATTATGGTTGCTTTTACGCAGAGAAAACAGGGACTACATGATATTTTAGCGGGTACATTAATTATTCGTGTTTAATATCACTCCTCTTCCTCCTCCTTGAAGGGGGAATGTTCCCATAATTCTGCCATATAAGCTTCTATCGCAGGGGTTTCTTGGGTCAAAAAACGTTGCACAATTTGACTAAAACGGTTATCCGCTAACCAATGCGCTGACCAAGTCGGCGTAGGTAAAAAACCGCGACTGATTTTATGCTCGCCCTGCGCCCCTGCTTCAAATCGCGTTAACCCATGACGAATGCAATAATCAATCGTTTGGTAATAACACAATTCAAAATGTAAATGCGGAAAATGCGCATTACAGCCCCAATGTCGCCCATAAAGCGTATGAGTCCCCCGCAAATTAAAGGCACTGGCAACATATTCATCTTGCATTCGTGCCATGACTAACACAATGTTGTCAGGCATACTTGAACCTATCATTTTAAAAAACTCAAGACTTAACGTAGGCACGCCAGATTTTCGCTCAAACGTTGAGCAATAAAAATTGTGAAAAATTTCCCAATGCTGTGCAGTTGCTTGATGTCCATCTAAAATTTCTATCGTTAATCCTGATTGCAACGCTTCACGACGTTCTTTTTTAATCTGTTTTCGTCGTTTAGAAGTCAATTTGCTCAAAAAATCATCAAAATCCTGATAATCCTCATTATCCCAATGAAACTGATACCCTAAACGGGATTGAAATTGACGTTGCTCAATTAAAAAATCCGTGTCCATACAATCGGTAAAGAGCACATGTAAGCCTGAAACATCTAATTTTTTCGCTAAAGCCAGCGCACCATCTAACAATAAATGTGCAATAGTGTCCCAATCAATATCAGGTGCAATCAGCAAACGTGCCCCTGTTGCAGGCGTGTAAGGAGTCGTACTCACTAACTTAGGATAATAAGATTTCCCTGTCACACGCTGATACGCATCTGCCCACGACCAATCAAACACAAATTCGCCGTAAGAATTTAGCTTTAAATATAATGGCATCGCACCAACAAGCCGTTGTTCACTATGCACAAGTACATGAAACGGTTGCCAACCATACTGATGCAAACACCCTTGTTCCTCTAAAGCAAGCAAAAACTCATGATGTAAAAAAGGGTTTTCCATGCCACGTAATTGATTCCATTCCACCGCAGAAACATGAGCAAGTGATTGACTATAGTTAATTAATAGGGTGTGTGGTGTATTCATAGCAACGTGTTGAGAGAACAAGGGAGGATGAAGAACAACGCTTGTTTTGCAGTATGGGGCTAAATACGACTCACACAATAGATTTTTTACAAAAGTAAGAGAATGAGAGGATATTCTGAATCAGGATTCACCAGATAAGATTAAAAAATTGCCTGAATCAGGATTTCAGACAAAAGCCTTAAGATTTGTTTAGCACAAGCAAGAAAGTGATTTAAATCTAGGACTGGCAGTCCTGTGAGGACTGCCAGTCCTTGGTGTCGTTTTATCGTACGTTTACTATACTTAACCTGAGTTTTACGAGTTTCTTTTAAAAAGACAACGGCTTGTCTGAATCAGAATTCACAGAATTTAAACCCCTTAAACCAAGAAATTAATGCGAATCATGCTTTTTAATGCTGCTAATTCTGAAAATTCTGTGAATTCTGATTCAGACAAAAAAAGACCTGCTAGGTTTTCAAAACCTAGCAGGTCTCTGTTTTGTTTTATAAATCTTGCTAAACTCAGGTTACATATTCCGCCGATATTTTCCGCCAACTTCAAATAACGCTTGGGTAATCTGTCCTAAAGAACAACAACGTACGGCATCCACTAAAACAGCAAAAACATTGTCGTGTTTAATCGCCGCTTGTTGTAAACGGGCAAGCATAGCGGTGGCTTCCGCTTGATGGCGTTGTTGAAACTCATTTAAGCGGGCTAACTGGCTCTGTTTTTCGGCTTCAGTTGAACGGGCAAGTTCAACTTTTATTTCTAACTCGTCTGCATGGGGGTTGCGGAAGGTATTCACGCCAATCAAGGGCAACGTACCATCGTGTTTCAACATTTCATAATGCAAGGATTCTTCTTGAATTTTTCCGCGCTGATATCCTGTTTCCATCGCACCCAATACACCACCACGTTCAGCAATTCGCTCAAACTCTTTTAAAACAGCTTCTTCTACTAAATCCGTGAGTTCATCGATAATGAAAGACCCTTGTAACGGGTTTTCATTTTTCGCTAATCCCCATTCTCGATTGATAATCATCTGAATTGCCATTGCACGGCGGACTGAATCTTCTGTCGGCGTGGTTACGGCTTCGTCGTAAGCATTCGTATGTAAACTATTGCAGTTGTCATAAATCGCAATCAGGGCTTGTAAAGTGGTGCGGATGTCATTAAAGGACATTTCTTGCGCGTGCAGTGAACGCCCAGAGGTTTGAATATGATATTTGAGTTTTTGACTACGTTCATTCGCGCCGTATTTAAAGCGCATCGCAACAGCCCAAATTCGTCGCGCAACTCGTCCCATCACCGTATATTCTGGATCCATGCCATTGGAGAAGAAAAAGGATAAATTTGGCGCAAAATCATCAATGTGCATACCACGTGCTAAGTAAGTTTCTACATAAGTGAAGCCATTAGCAAGGGTAAAAGCTAATTGTGAAATGGGATTCGCCCCCGCTTCGGCAATGTGATAGCCAGAAATTGAGACCGAGTAGAAATTGCGCACGCCGTGATGGACGAAATATTCTTGAATATCGCCCATGACTTTTAAACTGAATTCGGTGGAAAAAATGCAGGTGTTTTGCCCTTGGTCTTCTTTGAGAATATCAGCTTGCACCGTGCCGCGCATGTTTTCTAATACCCATGCTTTAATTTTGTCGATTTCTTCATCACTGGGTAAGCGTTTATTTTCCTTTTCAAAGCGTTCTATTTGTTGGTCAAACGCCGTGTTTAAAAACATCGCTAAAATGGTCGGTGCTGGACCATTAATTGTCATGGAGACGGAAGTATTGGGGCAACATAAATCAAACCCGCTATATAACACTTTCATGTCGTCTAACGTTGCAATCGATACGCCTGAATTGCCAACTTTTCCATAAATATCTGGGCGTTGGTCTGGGTCGCAACCGTATAAAGTCACGGAATCAAAAGCGGTCGAAAGCCGTTTTGCAGGGGAATCTTTAGATAAATAGTGAAAGCGTTTGTTGGTGCGGAATGCGTCGCCCTCGCCTGCAAACATGCGGGTAGGGTCTTCATTTTCGCGTTTAAAAGCAAATACGCCCGCCGTGTAGGGAAAACTACCGGGTAAATTTTCTTTGAGTAACCATGTTAATAGTTCGCCATGGTCTTCATAAGGAGGCAGGCAGACTTTGGGAATACGTGAGCCTGATAAAGAAGTGTGGGTTAATTTAGTACGAATTTCCTTATCGCGGATTTTTACTACGTACTCATCGCCCGCATAACTGGCTTTTACGGCTGCCCAGATGTCTAATAATTTTCGTGCACGTCCATCTAGTTGTTGGTCTTTTTTCTGGATTAAATCTGCCAGTGTTGGCACGGTTTCCCCAGCTTTGGCGAGCATGGTTTGTGTGGCTTGCAATTGCTGACGCTCGCGGGCAATTTGTGCTTGCTGTTTAATAGTTTTGTGATAATCACGTACAGTGTCGGCAATTTCGGCTAAATAGCGTTGACGAGCGGGGGGAATAATGACAGTTGTGTCGGAAGATTCGCGCACATTCACCCGTTCAAGTTTGCCCCCTGTTTGCCATTGAATCTGTAATTTTTCGCCAATGAGGTCGATAACGCCTTGATAAAGGGCGGTGATACCATCGTCATTAAAGCGGGCGGCAATTGTGCCATAAACAGGCATTTCATCGACGCTTTGGGTAAAGGCTTGGCGGTTGCGTTGGACTTGTTTACGAACATCGCGCACGGCATCCTTCGCGCCTTTGCGGTCAAATTTGTTAATGGCGATGATGTCGGCAAAATCGAGCATGTCGATTTTTTCTAATTGGCTCGCCGCGCCAAATTCGGGGGTCATCACGTACATAGGGATATCGACGTGTGGAACAATTGCCGCATCGCCTTGTCCTATGCCTGAAGTTTCAACAATGATGAGGTCAAAATTAGCCAGTTTAGTAAGGGCGATAATATCGGCAAGATTATCAGGAATTTCATTGCCTGCACTGCTACGGGTTGCTAATGAGCGCATATAAATCTGTGAAAAATCAATTGCATTCATGCGGATACGGTCGCCTAGCAATGCGCCACCACTTTTGCGCCGTGATGGGTCTATGGCGATGATGGCAATTTTTAATGCGTCTTGATGGTCTAGGCGAAAACGGCGAATTAATTCATCGGTTAAAGAAGATTTTCCCGCACCGCCTGTGCCTGTAATACCGATAACAGGCAAGGGGCGAATCATCGCACGAGCTTTATCATGCAGTTGTTGATAAAAGGGTTCGGGTAGTTTTTGATTTTCTAAGGCAGTGATTAAACGCGATAATGCTAACCAATCCCCTTGTTCCAGTTGTTGTAAATCGGGTAATGGGTAGCTAGTGCTCAGGTCGGTATCGCATCGTTTAAGCATGTCGTTAATCATGCCTTGCAAGCCCATTTTTTGCCCATCTTCGGGCGAATAGAGGCGCGTTACGCCGTAACTTTGTAATTCTTGAATTTCTGCGGGAACAATAACACCACCGCCCCCCCCAAAGACTTTTATTTGTGGGCAACCGCGCTCCTTGAGTAGGTCTATCATGTATTTAAAGTATTCAATATGTCCGCCTTGGTAAGAACTGACGGCGATACCTTGCACATCTTCTTGAATGGCGGCGTTGACAATTTCGTCAACAGAGCGGTTATGTCCTAAATGAATGACTTCTGCGCCTGAGGTTTGCAGAATTCTGCGCATGATGTTGACGGCTGCATCATGTCCATCAAATAAGCTGGTTGCGGTGACAAAGCGGATTTTATGGGTTGCTTGATAGACTTCGGGGGTATGGGGGATGTGTTTAGCTTTCGTCATGAATGACGCTCCTCATGTTGGTGATGATGTTATTTCTTTATTTTTATATAATTACTTTAATGAAATAGATTTTACTAGCGTTTACGTCAACGTCAAATTGAATTTATTTGTGGTTTATGTTGATTCAGTTGTGTTTAGTTAATAGTCATGATAGTGAGGGGGATGTAAGAATAGGGTAATTGCGTTGACCATGTTGTCAGATAGACTACAATGCACGAATATCCCAATTTAAGCAGAATTTTTTTGTTTGCTGTACTCTAAGTTAACCGCATCATAATTAATTATGTAATATTAAGCACTAAGGAGTATCAACACATGCTTTGGGCAAATGATTATGTTTTACCTGAATTAAACGCAAAACGTTATCCAAGTGTGACGGACAGTTCTTCATTTATTGATGTACGTTATTCTAGTCGTGCAGTTAATTTAGAAGATAAAGTCGTTATTAATGAACGTCGTCCTGTTTATACAGGGCAAGCATTGCGTATTCGTGTGTTAGCTCCACCGGGAGCAACTGGCGTTAGTATTGGGGGAGAGTCTAATCTTTGGCAGGGAAGCGCGGGCGATATTAGCAGTCGAGTACGCTTTAAAGCATATGATTATGACCCCGGAAATTTTATTTATGAACCTACACAACGCCCTGCTGGAGTCACAAATAATGTATATGCCAGTGATTTAGAGCCTGCGGGCGGTGGTTTAAGTCTCTCTTTATATGGAAAAATTGGAAGTAAAACGCCACCATTAACAAGTCCCCGTTATTTATATTTTGTTTTGTATAATCCTGCAAATTCTGTGAATTTTACCTTTGAAAGTTTAAGTTTTTCTTTTGTTATCGGTGATACGAATTTATATACTGCTTGGAGAAATAAACGTCCTTGGGCAGGTGGTAGTGGAAATATTGATGGGATTGGCGAGGAATATGGTAGTAGCAGCAATACACGTACAAGTAGCGTGCTCAATTTGCCCAATTTAGGGTTAGCCTCTGTCGGTGGCTCTGTGTTTTTTGGTGGGATTTCTTCTACCCAAGGTGGCGCATATTTACAACGTACTAATCACCCTTTAAGCAGTGTTGCAGATATTCAAGGTGCGATTCAGGTTGATTCGCAACATGTTGGACAAAATGTAGAATTACTTATTTTTGCCAGTTATACACCGCCCAACACAACACAACGACTTTATTATATGTTGTCATCGCAAGGTTTAGAGTTATGGGATGGCAATCCGAACAGTTTAAAGGCATATAAACAAGGGATTGTGTTACAGTCTTATCACCCTTTTGAGTTGTATAAAGGGCAATTTGTTGGTACAGGTTTATTAAACGTTTATTTTGGGTATCGATTACCGAATAAAATGATTATTACCAGCAAACAATCTATTGATATCAATGTTTTTTAACTCGTTTTAATCATATCTATTGATGATTCGCTGAATTCACTGATTGATGTTCAAACTCAATTTAAGTTTCTTATCAAGATAAGGCTAGTGGTATTGCACTGCTAGTCTTCCTCTACTTCATAAAGCTGTTGCTTATGTCATTGTCGCCTGCGTTTTCTCGCCTCCTAACTTATTATTTTATTGCTCTGTTCTGTAGTATTTTCGTTCTCAACTGCCTTTATAGTGTTCGACAGCCCGTTTGGAGTCCTCTCGATGAATGGGCGCATTATGACTATATTGAACAGCTGAGTCATTGGCAGTTACCTGATGCAACACAGCCTTTTGCGCCTTATACGCAAATGATTTCTTCAGTAGAGTTTAAAAAGCCCATTCAAGGGGTACAAACCTCTTATCAGGCACAACAACCACCTGTTTATTATGCATTATTAGCCATTCCAAACTATCTGTTAAAACAGTTTAACGTCACCCCAACGCATCAAATTAAACTATTACGGCTGTTTAATCCGTTCTTTATTGCACTAGCTTGTATTATTCTCTGGTTAGTTTTTAGAACACTGGCAGTACAAACAGACATTAATCCGCAATATGGATACGGATTAATCCTCACGATTATGCTATTAGATGCTGACCGCCGTTATGGTCTCAATAATAACTACTTGCCTTTATTATGGAATAGTCTTTGTTTACTTTACTTAGTGCGCTGGTGGCAATGTCCGACAAAGATGCAATTAACGCTTGCGATTGGCTTTGCCGTCTTGGGGTTTTTAACTAAATATACTAATGCTTACATGTTGGTGATTTGCTATAGCACAGTATTTTTTGCCTATTGTAATCCTACTAAGCGCGTATTAATTAATTGGTTACGTCAACTGCCTGTTGCCAGTTTACCTTTAGGGCTCATTCTTCTTTTTTTCCTATTTAATTATATTCATACAGGTAGTTTGCTAAATACACAAATGACGCAACAATTATTCAGTGCGTCTGTGTATTCTGTTAATGAGCCATTGCACTTTATTAATTTGTTTTTTAAAAAATTATTAAATACCTCACATATCTTTGAATTACCCGACGCGGTTATTTGGTTCGCAGGGTTGAATTTAGTAATTAACCTAATCATGGGAGCTTATGATGGCTTTTATCGACATCACCCATGGAGCAAATTAATTTTTCTCTCTGCATTACTCACTGCGGGGCTATTGGGGGCGGGTTGGTGGTTAAATATTCATCAAACAGGTATTTATTGGTTTGAATATCGTCACTATGCGGGCTATATCGGTTTTAGTTTACTTGCAATTACACCGATTTATTTTTTAACCGCTTATTTCAAAAAAATATTATGGGGAGTCTATCTGTTCCTGTTAACAGGTATGACAAGCGTTTATGCCTTTCAAGTTTCTTTGATGTTTGACACGCCTAAAAAACAATTAGTTAATCAAGCAAATCAGCAATGTTTAGAAGCTCCCCCATTTTTAAATTATCGCAATGGAACGCCTTTATGGACGCAAGCCTGTCAAGCAATAGAACAACAATTATGGCGTTATAATTATCATGAACAAGCCATTAAAATTGCTAAAAATACCTGCATCGATGCGTCTATCGATGATAATTTTCGCCATACCGATGGCAGTATCATTTTTTTCTGGGATTGTTTAGCAACGGCTAATCAAGTGTGGTATTACGACGAATCGCGTCATCAATTTCGTACCGAAGAGGGGAAATGCTTAACAATGGTGAATCACGGGGCTAATAATGAAGAAGGAATGACTTCTATTCGTTTGTGGACGTGTAACGATTCGCTAGAACAACAATGGGTATTTAAGTAAGCCAACGTGAGTACGGCGAGTTTCTTTTAAAAAGACAACAACTTGTCTGAATCAGGATTCACAGGATTTTCAGGATTAGCAGGATTAAAAAGCGTGATTCACCTGACTTTTTGGTTTAAGGGTTTTAAATCCTGTTAATCCTGAAAATCCTGATTCAGACAATGTTTTAATCCTATCTGGTGAATCCAGATGAAAAACAAGAGAGTAATCTCTGCCAGTCCGTCAAACCTTTTCGCGTGTTCCGACAGACCTACTCGGTTTTAAAAACCTAGCAGGTCTCTGTTTTATAATCAATCTAACACCATCAATCCTCTTAATTGATTGGGGGTTAAAGCCCAACAGAGTTGTGCTTGTCCTGCTTCTACTTCACTGTCAAAGTTTAATAAACAAGCCCCCCCTTTTTTAAACGGCAACCAATCATTGACATGTCCTGTCAGTAACCATGTGGCTAGCTCGCATAAATCAGGCTCATGCCCTACTAATGCAATCGTGTGATTTGTATAAGCTTCTGTTTGTAAAGTATTTAGCACATCATGCATAGAGCGGTCAGGGGAGAGAGAGGGTAAACAATGGCGATGTGCTTCAGGGTAATATTCCGACAGAATATCTGCGGTTTGTACGGCACGCACAAGTGGACTGCTAAATATCTGTTGAATTGTCGGCAGTTGCGTTTTAATGCCAGCGGCATTTTTATGCATTTTATTGATGCCCTTTGGTGTCAGTGGGCGTAAATCGTCGCTTTTGCCTGTCATCGCAAACTCATCTCGTTCTTCTGCAATGGCATGACGGACAAGTAATACGTTCATGATTCAATCCTTTTAATACGCTTGTTGATACGGAAAATCATTCAGATATTTAGCAGTTACTGGCTATTTCTTCTGTTGTTTACGGGTGTCTAAGGCTTTTTCTAAGCATTCACAGACGGTTTTTAGCACTTCAATCCGCGCCCATTGTTTATCGTTTGCGGCAATTAATTTCCATGGTGCGTAATCGGTACTTGTGCGCGAAACCATGTCATTTACTGCCAGTGCGTATTTATCCCATTTTTCACGGTTACGCCAATCTTCGCTGGTGATTTTGTGCTGTTTGTAAGCAATCACTTCACGCTCTTCGAAACGACGGAGTTGTTCTTCTTTACTAATATGTAACCAGAATTTGATGACAACCCCACCGCCATAAACGCGGGATTCGTCAACGTTTTGTAAAAAGGATTCGACGAGTTGTTCTTCAAAACTGTTAATTTCTAGGTAAGCGCGTTTCCATTCATGTTCTTGTGCAAAGCCTTCTACTCGCTCGACAAGCACGCGCCCATACCATGAGCGGTCATAAAGGGTGAAGCGTCCTGCACGGGGCACATGTCGCCAGAATCGCCATAAGTAATGATGGGCGCGTTCTTCATCTGTGGGTGCAGCGGTGGAAATAACGCGATAGAGACGAGCATCTAAGGCTTGGGTTAATCGGCGAATCGCGCCCCCTTTACCTGCTGCGTCCCAGCCTTCAAAGACGATGACGGTGGAGAGTTTTTCATGATTGGCGAGCCAGCTTAAGCGGTGGAGTTTACCTTGATAATGGGATAGTTCTTCATTGTATTTTTTCCCGCTAATGCTTTGGTTTAAGTCAACACGGTCTAAGATGGTTAGTGGGGTGTTGAATTGAGCAACAAGGGTATTGCTGGGGGCAATTTGGTCGTCATCGATACGCAGTTGTTCAGCGGATTGTAGGGCGTTGAGGCTATCAGCTTGTTTGCTTTTTTCTTGATAGTTGATGAATTTTTGTAGGGTTTCGAGAATAGTACGTGCAACGGTGATATTGCGATAACGTTCGTCAGTTGCTTCTACTAATGTCCAAGGGGCAGCCCCTGAATCAGTGTGACGAATAGCACGTTCTGCCGCTCTTGCGAATGCGTCGTAATGTTCGGCAAGTTCCCAATCGCTGCTGGAGACACTGCGGATGCTGTTGGGGTCTTTTTCTAGTTTTTTTAACCGTTTGGCTTGAGATTTTTGGGATAAGTGTAACCAGAATTTAAAAATAATCGCCCCATCTTCAACCAGCATGTTTTCAAAACGGCGTATCGCAACCAAACTTTCGTCGAAAAAACTTAAGTCGACTTCGTTCATGGCATATTTGTCAATAATATCAGCGTACCAACCACCGAAAAAAACGCCAACTCGACCGCGTGCGGGTAAATTACGCCAGAATCGCCAGCCATAAGGGCGTTCGCGTTCTTCGTCGGTGAGCGTGTCTAGGGAAATGGTTTCAAGTCCGCGTGTGTCTAGCCATTCATTCAGTGCGTTGACTGTTTCGCCACGTCCTGCGGCATTAACGCCTGAAATAATGATAATCACAGGTGCGTTGGTTTTGCTCAGTGCAAATTGAGCTTGTAGCAAGCCTGCTCGTAATTCAGGTAAGAGTGCTTTGTATTCTTCTTTGTTTACTTTTCTTCCTAATTCAACAGCTTCAAACATATGCGCCCTCTATGATTCAGTCAATAATGTTATGTGTGTTGTTTATGGTGCGTTGTTTATTGGTTGTCAGGATTGGGCATTCATTCTGGGGGGGAAAGAACGCCTTGTCTTTGTCGCACCTTGTTATTTTACGGCGATACGGGTCTTATGCGTCATCGTGAGTATGATAATATGCTTTATTAATGTTAAATATTAGGGGTTATTTAGTTTTTTTATTGTTGCAGAGCGTCATTTGCACGTTTTGCTCAGAGAATTTCATGAATAGAAAACGCATCGTTATTATTGCTGGGACATTGTTTAGTCTGATATTGCTGGTTGTGGTGTTATGGCGATTGGATTGGCAGGCTTTTGTTAATGCGTTGACGCAATTGTCTTATGCACATGTTGTTGTTGCAATGTTGGGAATTTTGGGCGTTGTTGCATTACGTGCTTTACGTTGGTTATTGATTAATAACGTATCAATATCGCAATTCAAAGCCTTTTGGCAGGCGGCGGCAATTGGGTTTTTAGGAAATATGATTTATCCCTTGCGTGCGGGGGAAGTTTTGCGCGTTTTGGCATTGCATCATTTTTTAGGCATTCCCTTTGGTAAAGCGTTATCTAGTGCGGTGATTGACCGTATGTTAGATATGATGCTTGTTGGAATCTTTATGTTATTTGTGATTTGGTTACATGGTAGCCGTTTAGATGCAAGTATCGGCATTGGTGCGATTGGTATTTTTGTGCTCTGTATCCTTGTTTTATTAGGATTATTATTTTTAGCCGATAAATTGTTGCAGTCTGCAAAGCAATGGCATTTTCATCGTCATTGGCAAATCCGTTTACTGCATTTGTATTGTCATGGTTTACAAGGTGTTATAGATTTTCGTCAAGCACCTTATGCCTTAACAGTTGTTCCGCTGACCTTAATCGTATTTTTAGGGGATTATTACATTATGTGGCAGGTGATGGCGGCGTTTGGTTGGGAGTTGCCTTATAGTGCCGCGATTACTGTTGGGGTTTTTATTATGCTAGGGGCTTCTTTGCCTTCTGCACCCAGTTACATAGGTATTTATCAAGTAGCGGCGATTTTAGCCTTAAAGCTGTATGACGTTGGAACGAGTGAGGCTGTAGCCTATTCTTTAGTCTTGCAGTTAGTACAGTTTATTGTCTTAGGGATTCAAGGCGGTTTAGTGACTTTGTATTGTGGTTTTCATTTGTCGAGAAATCCGCAAGTTGAGGGGCAGTAATTTGATTCTATCGAGATTCTTGAAATAAAAAAGAACCTGTTAGGTTTTGAAAACTTAGCAGGTTTTTATTTTGTCTGAATCAGGATTAAGCGGATTAAAAACGTTAAACTGATTTTATCTTGAAAATCTTGTTAATCCTAATTCAAGTCGCTTATTGTTTCTTGCAGGGTTTCAAATGAAATTTTCCTTTGAAAATAAACAATAAACTGTTGTGCAATTTGTTGATGTTTAGAAGAAAGTTGCAGGATAATAGGTTGCAGATTATTAAAATCCCAATTTATTTTAACAGTGGGTGAAAGTTGTTGAATCGCTGTTAATAGTGGTTTTAAAGAGGATTCGGGATTTGCTATCCATTGAAGAAAAGGAATAATGGCAAACTCTTGTACCCGATTATTTAAGATAGGTAGCATAACGGCTAAACGTTGTTGCATTCGGTTTAAATCATTTTGAACAAGTGCTAATTCAATATCGTTGCCTAAAGCAAGCAAATGATTAGGTTGTATTGCTAATGCACGCGCAAAAACTTCAGCGATTTTTGTAGTTGGTAGCCCTGACAGCCTCCATAAACTTACCCCGTAATTACTCCATGCAAGCGCATCATTAGGCTTGAGCTGAATGACTTTATCAAAACTTTCTACTGATTCTTTATAGCGAGCTAGATAGTTAAGTACAATCCCTCGGTTATTCCAAGCATCAGCGAAATCAGGTTTGCATTCAATGGCTTTATCGTAACTTTCTATTGCTTCTTCATAGCGAACTAAATGACGAAGTGCAAGTCCACGGTTATACCACGCATTAGCTAAATCAGGGTTGAATTGAATCGCTTTATCACAACTTTCTATCGCTTCTTCATAGCGGGCTGAATGAAAGAGCGCAACCCCTCGGCTACTCCATGCAGTCGCTAAATCAGGTTTGAATTGAATCGCTTTATCATAGCTTTCTATGGCTTCCTGATAACGGGCTAAATTAGAGAGTGCAATCCCACGGTTAAACCATATTTCAGCGTTATCAGGCTGTAATTGAACAGCTTTGTTAAAAGCTTTTATTGCCTCTTCATAGCGCGTTAAGGCATTGAGCGCATATCCCTGATTATTCCACGTTTCAGCATTATCAGGTTGTAATTGAATGACTTTATCAAAAGTCTCTATCGCCTCTTCATAACGCGTTAAAATACTGAGTGCATTGCCCCGATTATGCCATGCCTCGGCATTATCAGGCTGTAATTGAATGACTTTGTCAAAAGCCTCTATTGCGTCTTCATCACGAGTTAAAGCTCTGAGCGCAACCCCACGACCCAGCCATGCTTCAGCATTATCAGGCTGTAATTGAATGACTTTGTCAAAAGTTTCTAGTTCCTCCTTATAATGGGTTAAAGTTGCTAGTGCAATATCCCATCTCTCAGTATTATCAGACTGTAATTGATAGGCTTTATTAAAATTTTCTAGTGCCTCCTCATAATGGGTTAAAGTAGCGAGTGCAACCCGACTCTCCTCCCATGCATCAGCATTATCAATCTGTAATTTAATGACTTTATTAAAACTTTCTATTGCCTCTTCATAGCGATTTAAAGCACCGAGTGCAAACCCACGATCCAGCCATGCTGTAGCATTATTAGGCTGTAATTGAATGATTTTGTCAGAATCTTCCAGTGCCCTTTCATAATGACTTAAAACAATGCGTGTAACCCCGTTATAATCCCATGCTTTAGTATTATCAGCTTGTAATTTAACGGTTTTATCAAAGTTTTCTGTTGCTGCTTGATAATGGGTTAAGACACCAAGAGCAAATCCGCGCTGTAACCATGCATCAGGATTATTAGGTTGTAATTGAATAACTTTATCAAAACATTCGATTGCTTCTTCATAGCGACTTAAAGCAATGAGTGCAGACCCACGCTGTAGCCATGCTTCAGCATTATCAGGTTGTAATTGAATGACTTTATCAAGGGTATCTATGACCTCTTTGGCTGTTTTACGCATTATTTTCTCTCTTTATAGTTAAAAATAACCTAAATTCAGTCCAATTTTCAAAATCTAACGGGTCTTTTTCATTTGGAAACCCCTGTTAATTTTGATTAGATAAAAACGGATAATACCGCTTGAAGTGATACTATCCGTTTAGTAAGTCTGTACGTTAATGTTATTGTTGTAACAAGTTTAAGGCTTGTTGATGGGTGTGTGCATCGCCTGCAGCAATCACTCGTCCATCGGAATGGATGGTTAATGGCTGTCCTTGCCAATCAGTCATAATCCCCCCTGCATTTTCTACAATTGGCGCGAGCGCACAATAATCATAGGGTTTTAATGAAGATTCTATGACTAAATCTACAAATCCTGTTGCTAACAGTGCGTAGGCGTAACAATCTCCACCGTAAATAGTCATTTTGACTGTATCACGTACCCGTCCGAAGGCTTCAAAATCAGCCCCAAGAAACATCGCGGGCGTTGTCGCGTATAAGGCAGCTTTTTTAATGTCCGTACAAGCGCGAACATGAATCGGATGACCGTTTAATGTCGTCGGTAAATGCTGTCCGCCTATCCAGCGTTCTTTTAAAATAGGTTGGTCTAATAAGCCTAGAATGGGTTTGCCTTGATGGATTAAGGCAATCAAAGTGCCAAATAAAGGCTTTCCTGTAATAAATGATTTCGTGCCATCAATCGGGTCTATAACCCATGTAAATTCCGCATTTTCATTCTTAGTGCCAAACTCTTCTCCATAAATGCCATCATGTGGATAATTTTTTTCTATCATCTCCCGTAATTTTTGTTCAACGGCTTTATCTGCCAAAGTGACGGGGCTAGTATCGGGTTTATCATCAACGGTTAAATGGGTGCGAAAGTAGCTTTTAATAATTGTTGCGCTTGCATTTGCCATTTGATTTATAAAATCAAATAATTGTGCATTAATTACTGGTTTCATCATTATAGTGACGCATTCGGTAGTAAATAGGTAAAAAGAAACCTTTGAATAAAATGGATTATTGTCGTTGTTTGCCGTACAACTGGCGTATAAGCCTTTAGCCTTGTTAGGTATCAGCATTATCCGCATTTTATTTGACGTAGATATGATGCCCGCCAGTCAGCCATTTGCCTATAGGAGTTTTTATTATGTTTGAAAAATCGAGCTTTTTTGGACTTCCTCTCATAGTGTTCCTCATTTATGCCGTTTATTTTTATTTTTCTCATCAAGAAACTGTGCCATTAACAGGACGGTCTCAACTAGTTGATATGAGCCGTAAGGATGAAATGGTACTAGGCGCAAAAGCGTATCAGGATATTTTGCAGAAAGAAAAGGTAGTTGCTTCGGGAAAGTTGGTCGATAACGTGCGCACCATTGGTCAACGGTTAGCGGCTGTTGCGGATGAAACGGATTTTAAGTGGGAGTTTAACGTTATTAATTCTCCCCAAGTCAATGCCTTCGCCTTACCAGGTGGGAAAGTTGCAGTTTATACAGGCATTATTCCTGTAGCAGAAAACGCGAATGGGTTAGCAATTATTATGGGACATGAAATTGCGCACGCAATTGCGCGACATGGCGCAGAGCGAATGGCATATCAGAAGTTAAAAAATTTAGGCATGTTAGCGGTTAGTAGTTCTTTAGGGGAAATGGATGCTGGAAAGCGTCAATTAATTATGGGCGCGTTAGGCGTTGGGGCGCAGTATGGCATGATGTTGCCCTTTTCTCGTGAGCATGAATCAGAAGCAGATTATATGGGGTTAATTTATGCCGCCCGTGCTTGCTTTGACCCCCGCGAAGCCCCTAAATTGTGGGAGCGTATGGGCAAAGCGAATGGTGGAAAAGCACCTGCTGAATTTACGTCGACACATCCTAGCCATGACACACGGATTACTCAGTTTAATGAGTGGATGCCAGAGGCATTAAAGGTGCGAGAGCAATATTGTAGCAAGGGTAAATAAGCTGGGTTTGGCGATATTTTTTAAAAAAGACAACAGCTTGCCTGAATCAGAATTTTCAGAATTAACAGGATTTAAACCTCTTAAACCAAGAAATTAATGCGAATCACGCTTTTTAATTTTGCTAATTCTGAAAATTCTGTGAATTCTGATTCAGACAAAAAAAGACCTGCTAGGTTTTCAAAACCTAGCAGGTTTTTGTTTTTTCTTATAGTCTTTACATCTCTAACGCATGTTCAGCCACAATCACGCCGTCAGCATCGGCATAAACATAGTGGTCTGGGAAGAAGGTCACGCCCGCAAAAGTAACAGGGACATCTTTATCACCACGTCCATGTTTATGGCTTTTTAGCGGATGGGTATTTAAGGCTTTAATGCCTATAGGTAAGGTGTTGATAACGCTAGAGTCACGAATACATCCATAAACGATAATCCCCGCCCAACCATTATCAGCGGCAGATTTAGCAATGATGTCTCCAACTAATGCGCAACGTAAGGAAGCACCACCATCAATCACAAGGACTTTGCCCTCACCTGCTGTTCCCAGAATTTCTTTTACAAGGACATTGTCTTCATGGACTTTGACCGTTTTAATTTGTCCACCAAAAGCGGTTTTTAATCCAAAACTGCGGAAAATAGGGTCTGCGACTTTAACCACTTTGGGATATTTATCGCATAAATCAGGGGTTACATAATCCACGGCAGTATCCTTTTTTTAATTTTAGGTTGAAATAAAACCCATTCTGTTTATTTGTATCAACAGAATGGGTTAGTGGTATCAGGGTTGAATCAGTTTTGTAAACGATTAAAACTGTTCGTCACGTAATGCTAAAGCACTCACGGCTCCGTTGACAACACTGTAGGCTAATCCACCCGTTTGGGAGAGAATGTGTTCTGCGTAGAAACGGGCTGTAATCAGTTTGGCTTCGTAGAAACTGGGGTCTTGTCCGCGTTGTAATTGGGCTTGTGCGATTAATGCAGCTCTTGCCATTTGCCAACCACCCGCTACGATACCGAATAGGCGTAAATAGGTCACAGAAACGGCTAAGGGTTGTTTTGGATTTTGGGCGAAGTTGGCTAAAATCCAGTCGGTTGCTTCTTGTAGGGCTTGAAGACTTGCGGTAAAGGCTTTGTGAATCGCTGCGCAGTCATCGCCGGTGGCTTGGGCGAGGTCGTTGGCGACGGTTTGCATTTCTGTCATGAGGGCTTTAACGGTCACGCCATTTTCACGGGCAATTTTCCGTCCGACTAAGTCACTGGCTTGTATGCCTGTTGTTCCTTCATAGATTGTGGTGATACGGGCATCGCGGAAATGTTGTGCCGCGCCTGTTTCTTCAATAAAGCCCATCCCACCATGAATTTGTACGCCTGTTGAGGTGATTTCAATCGCGGATTCTGTACACCAGCCTTTAACAATGGGGGTGAGTAGGTCGACGAAAGCACTGGCGGTTTTTTGTTGTTCGCTGTCAGTGCCTCCATGTGCGGTATCCATATAGGCAGCGGTGACATAAGCGACAGCACGCATGGCTTCAATTTGTGCTTTCATCGACATTAACATGCGACGAATATCAGGATGTTTAATAATGGCGACTCTATCGCTGCCTTTTACGCCTGCTTCCCGTCCTTGTATGCGTTCTTTAGCATAACGCAAGGCTTGCTGATAGGCGCGTTCGGCAATGGCAACCCCTTCTAATCCGACGGATAAGCGGGCGTGGTTCATCATGGTAAACATGTATTCTAAACCGCGATTTTCTTCCCCAACTAAGTAGCCGACCGCGCCTGTTTTATCGCCGAAAACCATTACAGCAGTTGGGCTTGCGTGAATACCAAGTTTGTGTTCAATCGAGGTGCAGTATGCGTCGTTACGCTCGCCTAAACTGCCATCGGCGTTAATCAGGAATTTAGGCACGACAAATAAGGAGATACCTTTCACACCTTCAGGGGCATCAGGGGTGCGGGCAAGGGTTAAGTGGATGATATTTTCAGCCATATCATGCTCACCCCATGTAATGAAGATTTTTTGCCCGCTGATTAAATAATGGTCGCCATTTGGTACTGCTTTTGCGCGGACGGCACTTAAATCAGACCCTGCTTGTGGTTCAGTTAAGTTCATTGTCCCTGTCCATGTGCCTTCGACCAGTTTTGACAAATAAGTTGCTTTAAGTGCGTCACTGCCATGATGTTCAATGGCTTCAATCGCGCCTTGTGTCAGCATGGGGCATAAACCAAAAGACATATTCGCGGCGTGCCACATTTCGCTCACAGCAATGCTGACAATTGCGGGTAATCCTTGCCCGCCAAAATCAGGATTGCTATGTAATCCATTCCAACCATTTTCAACAAATTGCGCGTAAGCCTCTTTAAAGCCTGTTGCAGTGGTGACAACGCCTGCTTTAAGCATATTGCCTTGTGTATCACCACTATAGTTAATCGGCGCGAGCACTTCGGAAGCGAGTTTATTGGCTTCATCAAGGATAGAGCTGACTAATTCGGCAGTTGCATCTTGATACATGGGATAGCTATTGATGGTTGCTAAATCAGCAAGTTCATTGATAACGAACTGCATATCACGAGTGGGCGCAATATAAGTCATAATAGTTCCTTTAGTTTAATAAATTGATTGTTATCATAAAGTGAATAACAGTTATGAAAATGTTGTTATTCAATGTTGACGTTTACGTTTAAGGTAACTTTTACGTCAATAAAATTTAAAGTTTATCCGAACCATCATTTGCATAATTTTCCCAATTCACTCGATTAAAAGATACTTTAAATTAAAGCGGTTAGATGAATTATGAAAATTGTAGTTTAGACAAAAAAAAGCGAAATATACCCCAAAATTTTACTACTGTTGTTTCAAAATTAAGAGGGTAATATCGTCAAAAACTTTGTAATCATCAATATGCATACGTACATCAGCAATGACCGCCTGACAAATTTCATCCACCGTTTTTGACCAATGGCGACTGACAACCGTGCATAAACGTTCAACGCCGTACATTTCATTCTGACGATTACAGGCTTCAGGAATACCATCGGTATAAAGCACTAAACCATCACCTGATGCTAATTCTATCCCTGTTTGCGCAACGAAACTTTCAATATTTGCCTCTAATCCCAACGGAAAACCTAAATCTTGGGTATCAATGCGTTCAACCTTGCCATTAGCACGAACAAGGATAATTTCCTCATGTTGCCCACTTAAATGCAATGTCCCATGACCTGTATCTGTACCTAATGACGGATGGTAATCTAACAATAATAACGATAAGTTACGGTCTGAATTCATTCGATTAACATTGTCATAAACGATACGATTTAACGTATTCATAAACCGCAAAGGGTCAGTTTCTTGATTAGCTAATAACGTTCGTACAGCGGTTTGTACCATCAACATCAATACACCACTTTCTAAGCCATGTCCCGTAATGTCGCCAATCCCAATTTTAATATGACCGTCATATTCCAACACATCATAATAATCACCACCAACTTCCGTCGCAGGTTCCATAAAACTGGCGATATCTAAACCATGAATAGCTTTTAACTCCTGCTTTTTTGGCAAAATCATTTGTTGCAAACGGCGCGTAGTTTCCAACTCCGTCCCCATTCGCATATTTTCTGCACTTAACCTTTCGTTTAATTTACTAATTTCTAATGTTCTTTCAGCAACCATGGCTTCTAATGAAGCGTTATATAACTCCAGTTTTTTAACTAAAGTACGATTTTCTCGAAACGCCTGCGAAACTGTTTCAAACCATGCTTGCCATGCAACAGGGACTTTAGGAATAACCGTTGTTTTCCCCTGATTTTCAGCCTCTATATGTTGAACCAATAAATTAGCAGGATGAATGAACTCTCTACGGGTTAAATATAATGCAATCATTAAGATAATGATAATTGCAGGCAATAAAACTAAAAACCCTAAACTGGTTGAATAAAAAGCTTCTTTAAGAATTGTTTGATGAGATACCCAATACACCAATTGCCATGGCACATTTTTAAAAGATTGTTTAATAATCCAATAACCATCATGATAAAAAAAATCTTGCGTTGAATTGGATAATATTTTTGCTAACTGCGGTTGTAACTCATCAGGAAATGCAGATTGAATGGGTTTTATGGTTTTATCCTTAGAACTTACTAATTGACTATGCGCTAATAACTGATTTTTATTAATAATAAAAAGTGGTGTATCTACATAAGCAAAATGGTCTAATAAGTTGTTTAAAATATCTAAAGTAAAATCCAACGCAACAGTTCCTAAAAAGGTTTGTTTTTCATACACAGGTGCGGCACTTGTCACCATCAAACCTTTTCCCGCTTCATCAATGTACGCACTCGTCCAAAAAACTGATTTACTTGGGTTATTCTCTGGTAATCCTAATGTATAAAACTCATGGGTATATAATTCGGCGGAAAAATGAAAATCGGCTGATTTAACCCAAGGATAAATATTTATAAATTGGTTTTTTGACGTATAGTAAACCCATGCAATATTCGGTATGGTAGTCTCAATCCCTTGATAAGCAGAGTTTAAATCTAACGCCATTGCAAGTTCTCGATAAAAATCGGCAGTACGATTTCGCAAACTACCCTCCCCTGTTAAATTACCAATCATATGAATATTATAGGTTGTAGGTAATTGATCCAAATTATAAGTTTTTTGCGCCTTATCTTCTTGTAATGCCTCTAATAAAGTTAAATCTGTGGGGGGGCTAGGATGAGAGATTAAATAATTTTGTGCCTGTATCTTCATCCGTTGCACTTGATTTGTTGCCGTTTGCATAACATAATCTATTGTTAATAAACGAGATTCAAACGATGCTTTAATATCGCCTAATGTCACATCATAGCGTGACTTAAACTGCATATAAAAAATACCCGCCGCAATCAACATTAAAATAATACAAGTGATTGCCATTATGTAATTATAATTTCTAAAAAATTTCATTATAAAATCCTTAGTGTTATATTTCCAAACATGACACTGTTTATTCACATAAATTAAAAGACAATTATGCTAACAAAATACTTCAACCACGACGCATTCAAAACCCGTCTTTGGGAAACAATTGCGCAAATAGAACAACAGTCACTTGTTGAAATTGTTGTGATTATTAAACCACGCTCAGATACTTACATTGATGCTAGTTTATGGTGTGGTGCATTCTTCAGCTTACTGACATACACCTTTTTTATGTTTTCACCGTGGGTTTTTGGAGACTATCTCATTTACACAGGAACGATTATTGCCTTTACGCTTGGCACTATCCTGAGCATATTCCTACCCTATTTAAAACGAGTCGTATTGACAAAAAAACGCTTAAAGCGTCAAGTAGAAATTATGGCACGTGCGCTTTTTCAAAAAGCAGGCATTTATAACACCCATAGTCGCGCAGGCGTTTTTATTTATTTCTCTTTATTTGAACGATGTGTTTATATCCTGCCTGATAACGCTGCCTACTCTGCAATTCCTTTTGATGAATGGGACAACTTAAATCAACAATTTCATCAAATATTTACAACAGCAAACCCTGCCATCACTTTATTAAAAACACTGAGCCAGACACGAACACTGTTTCATCGATATCTCCCCCCCGTTGAAAATGACATTAACGAACTTCCCGACGATTTAGAGGTGAATTTATGAAATTGAAATTAAAAATCGTCGCTATCAGCTTTACCCTATTTGTATTACTCGCCCCTATTCATCTGGTTTTTGTTCCTTCTACCCCACTGGGTATTATGCCCACAGTGCAACTACACGATGTAGAAGCCCGTCCTGGTGGTGGCTCATCCTTCCGCTCATCTGGTCGACGCTCTTCATCTTCCTCATCCTCCTCCCGCTCATCGTCAGGTTCTTCTTTTTCATGGGGAAGCAGTAGCAGCAGTATTGATGTCGATTTAGATTTTGGTGAATTTATCGCGATTATCCTGATTATTATCGCAATACTGATTATTCATTATTACTATCAAAAGTATGATGAAAAACGCACGCGCCGCGTAGTTAGCTCTAAAGCGACTAAAGACAACTTAACCAATAAATTGCAACTGACTGATAATCGCCTCACTCAAGTTCGTGACCGTGACCCTAGTTTTTCAAGGGTTCTATTTTTAGATTTTGTACACTCGCTGTATCACAAATACTATAACTATCGTGGTAACGAAAAAATGCAATTTCTAAGCCCTTATCTTTCACAAGGAATTTTAAACGAAGCCAATAAACCACAATATAAAAACCAACGTGTTACTGAAATCGTGGTCGGTAGCTTAAACATTACCGAGGTGGGAGAATGGACAAATAACGAAGGCATTAAAGTAGAAATTGAAGCAAACTATACAGTTAGTTACAGCGATAAAAAAGAAGTCTATCGCCATATTGTGCGTGAAGCATGGTTTTTAGTCCGCCAAAAAGGCACACAATCCGCCCCGCCTGAAAAAATGCAAAGCATTACTTGCCCCCAATGTGGCGCGCCTGCTCACTTTAATGATGCAGGAAAATGTGAATACTGCGAATCTATTATTAAACGCGGTGTTATGCAATGGAGTTTAGACCGTCGAACCGTATTAAGCGACGAACAATTTAGTGCGCAATTACTTGGCACTTATGCTGAAGAAGAAGGTACAGAATTAGCCACTATTCGCCAAACTAACCTTGCAAAACAGCAACAAGATTTTGCACAAGCGCATAATTTCAGCGAATTCGACAATTTCTGGCGCAATTTTGAATCACATATCGTTAAAGAATTCTTTTTAGCGATTTATGCCGCATGGACAGCGCAAAATTGGCAAACAGTCCGCCATTTATTATCTGACCGTTTATATGAAACCAATGAGTTTTGGATTCAACAATATAAAGCGCAAGGCTTAGTCAACCGCTTAGATAATATTAAAATTCAAAAAATTGTCCTCGCTAAAGTCGAATGTGACAAATACTACGAAGCGATAACCGTCCGTATTTACGCCAGTTGTAACGACTATGTTACGGATAAAAAAGGAAAGGTTATCGGCGGCGCGAAAAATAAAGCCCGTAAATTTACTGAATACTGGACATTTATCCGTCGGACAGGCGTAGAAAAGCCAGAAAGTGAATTCGATTTGCACCACTGCCCCAGTTGTGGCGCGCCTTTGGATAAAATGAGCATGGCGGCAGAATGTGGCTACTGTGGCTCAAAAGTCAGTACGGGGAATTTCTCTTGGGTGCTTTCACTCATTACCCAAGACGAAGTTTATCAAGGTTAATCTGAGTTTTACGCTTGAAAAAACAAAAACCTGCTAAGTGTTTTAAAACCCTAGCAGGTCTTTTTTATTCAGGCTTAATTACTTCTTACGAGTTTGTTGCAACCGTGCAGCAATTCGCATCCGTAAGGCATTTAATTTAATAAAACCTTCTGCATCTTTCTGATTATACGCGCCACCATCATCTTCAAACGTTGCGATGCTGGTATCGAATAAGCTATCTGTCTCTGAAGCGCGTCCTGTCACAATCACATTGCCTTTATACAACTTAACCCGCACTTTACCGTTGACCGTTGCTTGAGAGGCATCAATCATGGTTTGCAACATGTGACGTTCAGGACTCCACCAATAACCGTTATAAATCAAGCTCGCATAACGAGGCATTAAATCATCTTTTAAATGCGCAACTTCGCGGTCTAACGTAATAGATTCAATCGCACGATGGGCTTTTAACATAATTGTGCCACCGGGGGTTTCATAGCAACCACGAGATTTCATCCCAACGTAACGGTTTTCGACTAAGTCTGCACGCCCGATACCATTCGCACCGCCGACTTTATTCAAATAAGTTAAAACAGTCGCAGGACTCATGGCTTGACCGTCAATGGCGACAATATCCCCCTTTTCATAAGTCAATTCTAAAGTTGTCGCTTTATCAGGCGCAACTTCAGGGGCAACAGACCACCGCCACATATCTTCCTCAGGCTCTTGCCAAGGGTTTTCTAAGCCTTTGCCTTCATAAGAAATATGCAACAAATTCGCATCCATAGAATAAGGGGATTCGCCTTTTTTCCGTTCGATGGGAATATCATGTTTTTCTGCATAAGCTAATAATTTTTCACGGGAGTTTAAATCCCATTCGCGCCAAGGTGCAATAACTTTCACTTCAGGTTTTAACGCATAAGCCCCTAATTCAAAACGAACTTGGTCGTTACCTTTACCCGTTGCACCGTGAGAAATCGCATCCGCCTGCGCACTATTGGCAATTTCCACTAAATACTTAGCGATTAACGGGCGGGCAATGGATGTACCGAGTAAATATTCCCCTTCATACAAGCTATTAGCACGAAACATAGGAAATACGAAATCGCGGACGAATTCTTCGCGTAAATCTAAAATGTGAATTTCTTTCACGCCTAACTTTTGCGCTTTTGCGCGAGCAGGCTCTAATTCTTCTCCTTGCCCGATATCTGCGGTAAATGTGACAACCTCGCAATGATACTCATCTTGTAACCATTTGAGAATAATGGAAGTATCTAATCCGCCTGAATAGGCGAGCACTACTTTTTTGATGTCGCTCATGATGTCCTAATTTGTAGGTGCTAATGAAAGATAAATTTTAACCGTCAATTTTACTCGATTCATATGACGATTTGCTGGCGTTTTTCGTTGGTGATGACTTAAACAATTCTTATAAAACGGTGCATTTCAGCCATTATTATCCGCAATTTCTACTGAATGAACGCATTAATTTAAATTAAAAATTAAATGAATAATGAACTTATAGTAAACGCACTATAAAACGATGCGAAGGACTGCCAGTCCTAAATTTAAATCACTTTGTGGTACGTTTACTATATCAAGTTGTTATCACAGCAATATTGAAGGAATCATGAGATTTTTTGCAAGATTGGTGTGAATAAAGATTATGTCATTTTAATTAAATGTTTTTTCTGAAAATTCATAGAAAAATGTATTTTTAACAGGGTTTTATATGCAGTCGCCCCTTGTATTGTAGATGGAATTCCGTCATATTCAATTTGTTCTTATGCGTACAAAAAAAATTATATTATAAATATTTATCTTTGATATCTATTATTTAATATGATTAATCTTTTTGTAAATTTTCCTTAATTATTTGAAATTTATATATTTCATATGGTTTATTGTTATGCGTAATCCACAATCATTAACAACGGCGATGATTCTTGCGGCATGTGTTGCTTTAGGACCATTATCGACCGATATGTATTTACCCAGTTTACCGATGCTTGTCGGTGTTTTTTCCACATCAATTGATCAGGTGCAATTAACCTTAAGCGTTTTTTTATTTGGGTTTGCGGTTGGACAGCTAATTTATGGGCCACTGGCTGACCGTTTTGGACGTAAACCTATCATGTTATTAGGTATGTTTATTTTTACGGTTGCAACGATTATTTGCATTTTTGTACAAACCATTGACGGTCTAATTATCTGTCGGTTTTTCCAAGCAATAGGGGGATGTGTAGGACCTGTATTAGGCAGAACGGTTGTACGGGATATTTATGGTGCGGTGAAAGCAGCAAAAATGTTGTCGTATATTGCAACGGCAATGGCTCTCGCGCCTGCGTTTGCGCCGATTATTGGGGGATATTTAGCAACATGGTTTAGCTGGCATGCCGTGTTTGTTTTATTAAGCATTTATGGGGTGTTAATGCTTTGGTTGGTTTGGGCTTATGTCCCTGAAACTCGACCAGAGGAAAGCCAAGCAGTTTTAAATCCGTTGATTATTTTAAAGAATTATACGGTTTTAGTTTTAAATAGGCAGTATAACGGTTATGTATTGTGCTGTAGCTTTGCTTATGGGGGCTTATTTGCTTTTATTTCAGGTTCATCCTTTGTCTTAATCGATTTTTTAGGTGTTGAAAAACAGCATTTTGGTTATTTTTTTGGCGTGATAATTATTGGTTACATGGCAGGCACACTCATTGCGGGGCGGTTTAGTTTGCGTTGGGGAATTAATCGTTTAGTGTTACTGGGCGTTGTGTTGATGACAGGCGCAGGCTTAACCATGGTTACAGCGGCTATTTTACAAATTTATACTGTGTGGGTTGTCATTCTACCGATGATGTTTTTTTCAGCGGGTGGCGGTATTGTGATGCCACAAGCGATGGCGGGCGCGCTCGCGCCGTTTCCTGAAATGACGGGTACGGCTTCTGCTTTATTTGGGTTTACACAATCTATGATGGCGGCTTTAACAGGTATGTTGGTCGGTCATTTGCATTCAGGTACATCTTTTGTGATGGCAAGTAGTATTGCTTTGATGGGGATTGCAAGTTTAGTGAGCTATTTTAGCTTAATTCACTTTCAACGACCTGTTGCACATTAACAGAAATTGTTGCAATCAAGATTTTCAGGATTACTCATAGATTAAGGGTTAAACCCTGAAAGTTCTAATTTAACCTGAGTTTGGCGAGTTTTTTAAAAAAGACAATAGCTTGTCTGAATCAAGATTTTCAGGATTAAAAGATTGTCTGAATCAGAATTTTCAGAATTAAAAAGACAAGAAAATTAAAAGAATAAAAAATTATGTTTTTAATTGTTTTTAATTCTGCTAATTCTGAAAATTCTGTGAATTCTGATTCAGACAAAAAAAGACCTGCTAGGTTTTGAAAACCTAGCAGGTATCTGTTTTATAAAAAAGACAATAGCTTGTCTGAATCAAGATTTTCAGGATTAAAAAGACAAGAAAATTAAAAGAATAAAAAATTATGTTTTTAATTGTTTTTAATTCTGAAAATTCTGTGAATTCTGATTCAGACAAAAAAAGACCTGCTAAGTTTTGAAAATCTAGCAGGTCTCTGTTTTGTTTTATAAATCTCGCCGAACTCAGGTTGATTTAAATAATCTGTTATCTGTCATTTAGTTATAGTAAACGCGCTATAAAATAAATGGTTAGTAGTCTTTTTAGAAATATCGGTCTTAAAACTAGCTATTTTTACTGAATTGAGGTTATTTGTTAATCATTTGTGATATAAGTTGGCATCATGATAAACTCGTTAAAGTATTAATCATACTAATCTTTATGTAAAAGTTTTAAATATCAAATTATTAATTATTTAAATCACTTTTATATAAAGTTATTTATATTGTTTCTTTCCCCTAATCCCGAACTATTATGCAACAAATTGTTAGCCTTGATAATTTACCGAAACTGTCTCAGCCATTTATTGGGCGTAGGGTTTTATTAGCAGATATTGACGCGGCATTCTTTAGCCAAACAGTTTCTATGGTGACATTAACCGCTGCGGCTGGGGTTGGTAAGTCAATGTTATTGCGTGCATGGCTTGATGCTATTGCACCGCAATATCAAAATGTTAATGCTGTTTTTGGTTGGTCATTCTATGGTCAAGGAAATGATTATCCACAATTTTCATCTAGTTTATTTTTTGAACAAGCCTTGCATTTTTTTGGGCATCAAGCAGAAATACCACGACAAGATGATGTAAAAGCAAAACGTCTCGTTGAGTTATTGCGAGAGCAATCGTTTATTTTGTTGTTAGATGGCTTAGAAACCTTGCAATACCCTGTGATGACAAAAGGGGGGGCTTGTGCTGATTTAGGGTTAAAAACTTTTTTGCAGGAGTTAAAAGGGATAAGTAATGCGGAGAAGCGTTTAATTTTAGCGACATCGCGTCAATCTATTGTAGAGCTACAGGATAGAGCCTGCCCGTATGTTACTAATTTGAGTGTAGAAAATTTAAATGCGGGTGAAAGTGCCAATTTTTTAAAATTATTAGGTGTGCAGGGTGCAACTTGGCAGTTAGTGGGGTTAGCCAAATTATTGGGGGGGCACGCCTTAGCCCTGAGTTTATTGGCGGGTGCATTTGTGAATGGTTATGCACAAGATTTAAATACGATGTCAACCCAATTACCCGCTTTATTCGCCGATGAAGAGTGGGGGGGGCAAGCATTACGTGTTTTACGCTTTTATGATGAGAATTGTTGGGAGTCAACCGCACCCGAGCGGGTATTTTTACAGGTTTTAAGTTTATTTGACCGTCCTATGCAGGCAGCAGAGCGCGATATTTTATTTCGTCAGGCAAAATTAACGCAAATAAGCCCTGCCTTATCCGTCACGGAGTGGGAGCATGTTTTACAACAACTGGTTAAGTTAGGTTTATTGTATCCATCGCAAGTCAATCAATGGGATACTCATCCTGTCATTCGTGCTTATTTCCGTGAACAGTTGCGTAGCCAACGTTTAGATTTATGGGAGCAAGCGCATCATGTGTTATTTCAATATTTTCAGAATATGACGGATGAGTCTGCCCCTTCTTTTAGTGCCTTAGAGCCGTTATATCGTGCGGTTGCACATGGTTGTATGGCAGGCGAATATCAAACGGCAATGCAGGTTTATACCGATAAAATTTTGCGTGAAGAAGCCTATTACAGCATTAATATCTTTGGTTCTTTTTCCGCAGATTTAGCTTTGTTATCGTATTTTTATGCCCAAGATGAGCAAAGTCAGGTGAATTCTTGGACAACACCACATGTGGCATTATCTGAGCGTGGACAAGCGTTTTTATTAGCACAAACCGCTTTTTTGCTCACGGCTTTAGGGCGATTAGAAGAGGCGTTAGAGCCTTTGCAAGCGGCAGCAACTTTAAAACAATCGCAAGCCGATTGGCATAATGCTGCTTTGAGTGTGATTAATCGGGTTGATTTACTCATGAGTTTGGGTAAATTGTATGAAGCCGAAACTGTTGCACAACAAGCCATTGATTGGGCTGAACAAGGTAAAAAATTATCGAGTCAAATGCAAAGCCATGCAAAGTTAGCGGCTGTTTTGCATCAGTTGGGGGATTTGGAATATAGCTTGAGTGTATTTGTGCAAGCGGAGCAGTTACAACAGACTGACCAACCACAGCATTCTTATTTATATTCATTAGCAGGGATGCAGTATTGCAGTTTGTTGTTGGACATGTCACAGGATGAAAGGTCACGCGCCGCCATTTTAGCGCGTGGGCAAGCGATTTTAACCTTAGCCGAAACGGAGTTAGGCGTAAACAGTATCGCGTTTGCACAGTTAAATATGGGACGTATTTGGACGACGATGCAAAACCCAATAGAAGGGCTTGCTTGTTTAAATAAAGCCTTGCAGAGCTTTCGCCAAAGTGAATTATTTTTATTTATCCCTGATGCCTTGTTAGCACGTGCCGTGTTATATCGGCAATTAGGCGATGTGGCGCGGGCGCAAAAAGATATTAATGAAGTATTAGAAATTATTCAGCGTACAAATATGCGTTTGTATGAAGTCAAAGCCCGTTTATTACAAGCTAATCTTTTATTTGATGTACAACGGAAAAAACGCGCGGTTGCAGGGGTAGAAGATATTACCAACAAGGTTGAAAAACTGTATCAGCGAACAGTACGTTTAATTTATCATTTTAATCATGGCTTGCATATCGCTGATTTATCGCTATTAAATGCACGGATTGCCCATTATAGTAAACGTCAAATTGATGCAAAAGATAATTTAGAATTAGCACGGCAACGGATTGTTTCTATAGGTCAATGGCAGTTAATGCAAACGTGGGAAAATATTCGCTTAGAAATAGAAAGTAGCTAAACATTGCATACTGCTGACTTTCTTGTGATTAAAGACGATTTTAAACAGTTATCTATTGAAAAATAGATTTTATAGTCGACGGATTTAAAACGCGCTTTGCCTTTGCCTATAAACAGGCATCACCTTATTCACTTCTATATTTATCATGCTAATCCGTGTTTTTACTATTTTATTTCCTGTATTTGCGATTATTGCAATTGGCTATTTCTATGCTCGTCGTCATCCTGTTGACATGAGTATTGCCAATCGAATTAATTTAGAAGTGTTTACCCCTTGTTTACTGTTCAGTATTCTTGCCGATAAATCCTTTAATCTGAATGAATATTATCAACTCGCAATTGTTGCATTACTGTTAGTATTAGGCAGTGGCATTTTAATGTTACCTATTGTTTATTGGTTAAAATTAAATGCAAAAACCTTTATTCCATCGATGATGTTTGCTAATACAGGCAATATGGGCTTACCCGTTGCCTATTTCGCGTTTGGACAAGACATTATGCCCGCTGCGGTTGTTTTATTTATTGTCAGTAACGCGCTACATTTTACCGTCGGCTCATACATCATGAACCATCATACAAATTGGTGGAGCATTCTAAAAAAACCTATGATTTTAGCGACGTTAAGCGGTATCATATTGAGCTTTTTTAAAATATCAGTTCCGCCTTTATTGTTAGAACCGTTAAAAATGTTGGGACAGATTTCAGTGCCTTTAATGCTGTTCGCGTTGGGTGTTCGCTTGATTAACGTCAATCTTGCAGACTGGGAAATTGGGTTGCGCGGCGCAATTTGGTGTCCTTTATCAGGTGTATTGGTTTTAGCCGCAGCATTACCATTTTTAACCTTTACGCCAGAACAAACAGGACTTGTGCTGATTTATGCGATGTTGCCACCTGCAGTTATGAATTATATGATTGCTGAACAATATCAACAAGAACCACAAAAAGTCGCTTCTATTGTTATGTTAGGAAACTTAATGAGTTTTGTCACAATGCCCTTAGCATTACTCTTAGCTTTGCCAGCATCATAACTGATGGATTACACCGTTATGTAGGATAACGTTATGAATAACACTAAAAGTTGTATTTTAATTGTGGACGATGAGGAAATTGGACGTAATACCCTTGAAAGTCTGCTGTTAATGGAAGGATATCAACTCGAATTTGCAAATAATGGTGTAGAAGCGTTAAAAAAGGCAGAATTAGTCATGCCTGATTTAATCCTGTTAGACGTTATGATGCCTGTCATGGATGGCTATGAATGTTGTCAACGGATTCGCCAAAATCCTTTATTAGCAGAAGTGCCCGTGATTATCGTCACGACGTTAGATAGCCGTGATTCTTTGCTACGTGGTATTGATGTTGGTGCGGATGATTTTATCAGTAAACCGTTTGACCGCTTAGAATTACGCGCCCGTGTGCGCACCATTACCCGCTTAAATCGCCAACGCCGTTTAATGAATGAACGGGCAAAATTTGCATGGGTAGTGGAAAATGCGGATGAAGGCTATATTCTTGTTAATCCTGATAATCAGGCGAGATATGTCAATCCACAAGCCTGCGTCTTTTTAGGCGTTAGTAAAGATAAATTACTACAACAAGATTTTTTTGAAGTTGTTGCACAACAAAATTATCAAGCTAAACCTGTAGAAGCATGGGTAAATTGGCAAAAAAATGATTTAACCCGCTATTTGGTTCTACCAGAAAGCCGCGAACGTCCGCCGTTTTGGCTACAAGTCGATATATTGCCCTTACCTGCACGGGTTGAGAATGGCTATTTATTACGCTTGATGGATGTGACAGAAAAGATTGTGTTAGCACGTCAACGTTGGGCATTTAATAGCTCAGTCTCCCACAAACTCTTAACCCCATTAAATGGATTAAGCATCCTTAGTATTTTCAAACCAGATGATTTTACTAACGAACAGGCTTATGAACATTTGAAAATAGCACAGGATAGTGCTGAACGTTTAAATACTCAAATCTCAGGCATTTTGCAATATTTAGATTCAACCAGTATTTGCTATGGGGGATTTACCCAAGTATTAGCGGGCGTTGAATATATTTTTCGCCAACTGTGTGAAGAAGCTGAGTATGTCGACTTTGAAATTCAATTCGACGCGGTTGTTTTAACTACTGAAATTTTAGTTTCAGGACAAGCTATCGAGCTAATTCTGCGGGAATTATTCACAAACTCGAAAAAGTTTCATCCAAAGAAACAACCTCATATTATTTTAAAAGCCAGCAAAGAAACGGATAAAAATCTATTGGCTCTCCATTTTATCGACGATGGCATTACGATTCCTGCAACAGAATTAAAAAAAGTCATACAGCCTTATTATCAAAGTGATAAATATTTTACGGGAGAAGTCGCAGGCATGGGCTTAGGGTTGGCGATGATATCGCAATTACTCTGGGGCATTGGTGGCAGTTGTAGCGTTTTACAGCGTTCAGATGGCAAGGTTGGAACAGAAATTGTAATAACACTCCCAACGCCAGAATAAAAAATCAGACTTCACGCGGACTTATCCACTAACGCCAGAATAAACGCCCATTCCTCTGCCGTAACAGGGGTAATAGATAAACGGTTTCCTCTCCGTAATACCTGCATATCTTGTAAAAATGCCTGCTGTTTTAAACTGGCTAAACCCAAGACTTGTGGAAATTTACGTATAAAAGCCACATCAACTTGATACCATCGCGGATTATCAGGCGTGCTTTTAGGATCATAATGGATATTTGTCTCATCCCATGCGGTCTCATCGGGATAGCCTGTCCGCGTAATCTGCATAATTCCTGCAATTCCCATCGGCTGGCTATTAGAATGGTAAAAAAAGGCTAAATCCCCCACTTGCATTTGATCGCGCAACATATTACGCACCTGATAATTACGCACACCATCCCAGCCTGTCACCTGATCTCGTGCTAAATCATCGATACTAAAAGCGGTTGGTTCTGATTTCATTAACCAATAAGCCATATTATTATCATCCTGTCTTAAACTACTTGCTGATATCCTAAAAAATCTTTATTACGCCTGCTCCGTCATTTGCAAAAACTTTAAACTATTATTTTACCTAATAGTATCAATTCAATTAACAGGCTGATGACGCTCAATTCTCACGGTCTTTTTACAACAGGCATTATTTTTGCGCCACTATGTCTTAGAGAAACATCAGTAAGGAGAAAAAAATGCTTTCCCGCTATCATACCGCTCATTTTACCGTCTTGCTTGCTACGCTTGCCTTAACCGTCAGTATAAGCCCCTTAAGTGTTGCGAATGAATTTGTTGAAACCAGTAGTTTTTTACGCTACGACGATAATATTGGACGCGCAACGCAAAACAGTGATAAAGAAACAGAAATTAGTGTGCAACTCAATCTCAGCGCAGGCAAGGCTTTTCACCCTGCAACAGGTAGCCGTTTTACCCTACAAGCCAATGTGACCTTAAACCAACCGACCAATGTCACCGATTTAACGCAAGCGACCTTAGGATTTACAGGACAATACAATTATAAATTTGGTTTAGGTGCATTCGCGCCACGTCTATCTGCCAAATTATCCGCAGATTATGCCGATTTTCGCAGCGATATTCGGGATAGTTGGATTTATCACACAGAAATACAACTGAACAAACGCATAGATGAACAATGGGTTATTAATGGAGGAATCGCCTATAAAATCCGTCATGCTCAAGATGAACCCGTCAGCACAATAACGACCCCGACAGATGTCTTTGATCAAGAACGTATCAGTTTCTTTATCGGCAATGCTTACACCCTGCAAAATGGAACACGCTTAAGCCTGAGTTATAACTATCATGATGGTGATATAGACTCTACTGCAACCGCGCCCAATTCGCGCTTGCTCAATGCATCAGCAGCAAGATTACGCGATCCTGCATTTGGTAATAATAAAGTCGTTTATAAACTAGAAAACACGCATACTCATGACATCAGACTAGAAGCTAGTTGGATGCTGACAGATAAATCAACAGTAACAATTGGTTATAACTTCTTAAATACAACTGCACATGATGATATTGAATATCGATCTAACCTACTGCATATCGGGATTATCACTGCTTTTTAAATAATTAAGGAAAATTTCATGTTAAAGCAAATAATGAGCTTACTGCTTGCTGGCGTACTCTCTCCCCTCACCTTTGCCGCCTCGCTGACGGTACAAGTCACTGAGCAAACAGGTAAACCTGTACAAGGGGCTGTGATTGAAATCGTTTCACCAACAGGGGCTTTTCCCAAACCCCCAATATTTATTAGTATTATTGACCAGATTAATAAAGAGTTTGTCCCAAATATCACCGTTGTCCCTGTGAATACACCGATAAAATTCCCCAATAAGGACAATATTCACCACCATGTTTATTCTTTCTCCACTGCTAAACCCTTTGAACTTCCTCTTTATGAAGGCACGCCCACAGACCCCATTATCTTTGATAAAACAGGTATTATCACTTTAGGCTGCAATATTCACGACTGGATGCTAGGCTATATCTACGTTGCCGCCAGCGATAAATTCACGCAAACCAGTGCAGACGGCACAGCCACACTTGCTGATATCCCCGCAGGAAATTACACTCTAAAAGTTTGGCATCCAAATACACAAAACGCCAAAGAAGCAGAAAGCTATCCGCTGAATTTAACAGATAATAATCAAATTTTTCCTGTTAAAATTACCATCAAGCCTACCATTCGCATCAGACGTGCCCCCAACTCACGGAGTGATGATTATTAAATAAAACATGATTGTCTGAAACAGGATTTTCGGGATTAAACCCTCACACAAAAACCAACGCGAATGAATCTTTTAAATCCAGCTAATCGTGTGAATCCTGTTTCAGACAAAAGCGTTAAAATGAACAACTAAAACCTGACTTGTTTAGCACTACCAAAATTCTTTATGCCAGAACCAACAGTTTGCGTAAAATACCCCTACTACTACTAAGCTTTCCTGTTTGATTGATCATGACCTCAAGCCAATTTTTTTATGACCCTCTCCGTGTTCAACTCTTAGACGAGTTAAAACAAGTCTATATAAAACTTGCGTCAAGCGAACAAGACAAACAAGATTTAGTCATCAGCTTAGATGCCACCACGGAACACGGCGACCTACTAACCCGTGAACTCCTCAATAAATTGCATGAGTTTCATCAACAATTAGAATGTTTTGAACAAGAAAAACAAAATTTATACCGTGATAAAGCCGATTTAGAAATCTCTTTAGCAACAATTACGGAAACAACAGACTTGTTTCAACAAGAACTGATTAATAACCGCTATCACTTAGAAGCTGAAATTAATAAACGTAATCAAAAATTAGAACTACAAAATCAACAGTTACAAAAAGAAATCCAAGAACGTAAAAAAGTCGAAGCCCAATTACACCTTGCCGCAAGTGTTTTTCAAGCCAGCCGTGAAGGCATTATTATCACCGACGCACATGCCAATATTATCAGTATCAACCAAGCCTATACTGACATCACAGGCTACACCGAAGCCGAATGCTTAGGCGAAAATCCGCGCTTTATGACATCAGGCAAACACGGTAACAATTTTTATCAACGCATGTGGGCATCCATCCTAACCTTGGGTCATTGGAGTGGTGAAATCTGGAATCGACGCAAATCAAAAGAAGTTTACCCCGCATGGTTAAGTATCAGTGCAGTTAAAAATGAAGTTGGTGAAATCACTCATTTTGTAGGCATTATTACTGACAACTCCCTACAAAAACGCTCAGAAGAAAAAATTAAACAACTCGCCTATTATGATGCACTCACAGGGCTACCCAATCGCCTACTCTTCCAAGAGCACTTAACCCAAGCGATTAAACGCGCCCAACGTGAAAACCATCGATTAGCCCTGTTACTCATTAATATCGACGGCTTTAAAGACATTAACGATGCACTGGGGCATCCTGTTGGTGATAAAGTTCTCTGCTATACCGCTAAATACTTAACCCATATTTTAGAACCAGAAACCCCCATGATTGCCCGCTTAGGGGGGGATGAATTCACCGTTCTTATCGATAACTTAGAACGAATACAAGATGAAATTGAAATTGCTGCCCAAATTGCAACGCGCATTCTAAGCAATCTCAATCACGCCGTCACGATTGAAGGACATGAAATATTCCTGAGTACCAGCATCGGCATTGCTATTTATCCCCAAGATGGTACAGAACTCAGTACCCTACTGAAAAATGTCGATATCGCTAAGTATGAGGCGAAAAACAAAGGGCGTAATAGTTATCGCTTTTTTACCAAAAATGACAACGCAGAAGCCCACAAACGGCTCACGTTACAAAATGCGCTACGCTACGCCCTAGAACGCGAAGAGCTTTTTTTATGCTATCAACCCCTTTTAGAAACCAATACAAAAAATATCATGGGGGTAGAAGCACTGATTCGCTGGCAACATCCCAGTTTTGGCATGATTTCCCCCGCTGAATTTATTCCACTTGCAGAAGAAAGTGGGCTAATTATTCCTATTGGCGAATGGGTATTAGAAACTGCCTGCCGTCAAAGTCATCACTGGCAACAACAAGGCTTTACCCCGTTACTGATGTCGGTCAATCTCTCTGTGCGTCAATTCAATCAACCCGATTTGATTGACCGCATTATCAAAGTATTACAACGTACAGATTTATCGCCCAACTGGTTAAAGTTAGAAATCACCGAAAGTTTAGCGATGAACTGCGCGACAAAAACCGTACAGACGTTAAAGATTCTCAAATCGTTAGGCATACACCTCGCCATTGATGACTTTGGGACAGGTTACTCTTCCTTAAGTTACCTTAAACAATTTAATCTGGATATTCTCAAAATCGACCGCTCTTTTGTCGCTGATATCAGTACAGAAAATGATATAACCCTCGTGACATCCATTATTAAAATGGCGCATGGGCTTAATATGCAAGTTGTTGCAGAAGGGGTAGAAACGGAACAACAATTCGATTTATTAAGAGCAAATGGCTGTGATTACGTGCAGGGTTTTTACTTCTATAAACCATTGGTTGAAAAAGATATAACTAAGTTGCTTGCACAACAAGAAAGCGGACAGTTAATTAACGTGAGTTCAGCGAGTTTCTTTTAAAAAGACAACAGCTTGTCTGGTCAACCCTTTTCGCGTGTTCCGATAGACCTGCTAACGCTAGTTCGGCGAGTGGCGAAAACCTTTTAGAATTTTTCAACTAAAAAATGTAGGGTGGAATAGCAAAGCGTATTCCACCCTACGATTTATAATCTTTTTTTGCTCAGTTTTTGCAGAATTTCAAGGTGGAATACGCTTCGCTATTCCACCCTACAACATTCAAACTATTGTCTTTTTAAAAGAATCTCGCCGAACTCAGTTTATTTTCCTTCCTCATTGGCTTCTGAAGAAAAGAAAATATTCAATTCTGACTGACTCAAAATTCCGTCATTATCTTTATCTAAACGTTTAAAGCGTTCAATGGCAATGGTTTGTCGTCTAGGTGGAAGTCCTTCTATAAACTCAGTTTGTGTAATATCACCATCATTATTACTGTCGCGCTCACGTAAATAATCCGCTATTCGTTTTTCAAGACGTTCTAAACGACGGGCAGGCTTTTCAAGTCGCTTCGCCAATACTTGACGCTCCTCAAACGTGAGTTTATCCAAAATTTCTATAAACCCTTGATGTAATATTTTTTTTAAAGCCTCATCAACATCTCGCATTTGTTTAAACGCATTATTTAAAGCGTCATGGTCTATCGTTTCTGCAATCAGTTGTTGATGCACACCACGTCGAGCTTTAGCTAATTGCTGGAGTTGTTCTTGTACTGTGGGTTTATATTTTTCAACAATGGGCTGTACACGCTCAAACGCGCTGGTAGGAATATCCCGCAAGATAGGTGGAAATTTCGCATCTGCTAACAGTTCTAATTCTATATCTGGCGGTTTGCGCGGCGTGTGTTGATACATACCAATGAGCAAACCAAGCAGAAAGAGATTCAGCACGAGTAATCCGATAAAAGCAATTCCAAAAATACGTGGATTTCGGCTGATTATAACCATGAGGAGAATTCCTGTTCATTCGTGGTCGTTGCATCATTACCAAAAATGGCATTCCATTCATCATAAACGATTTGTTCTAAAACCTGTTCGTTGCTCGTGCTATTAATTTGCTGTTCAGTCTGCACCTGAGAACCAAGCCAAATACCCACGACCAGCGGTAACACAAGGGCAAATGCAGGTCGCCAGAAGTGCTGAGTGGGGCTATTTCCCCAAAGGAATTTTTCTACCCACGCACTTGTTACGTTACTCCAATCCGTTTTGCGCGATGGCGTTGCAACATGCACAATCGCTCTGGGCGTAATAGCGAGATTCTCCTGCGGGGTTTGCTGAATCTCTTGCAGGATACGTTGACTCAATAACGGCGGTAACGGACAGTCGGGGAGTTGATCCAAGACTTTATCTAAGCGTTGCGCATCAATTAATAAGTCTTTAGCTTGTTGCGAATTTTCTAATAGCTCTCGTGCTGCTTGGCGTTCTGTAATTGCCCAGCGTTCAAGATTAGCCCCATAAGCAGCTAAGCGTTGCGCGAAACGTTCGATAGTCATGGCTTGATTTGACATAATCGTCCCCGTCTAAGCAAGCAATTGCTTTTTAAGTGTACGTCGTGCTCGGGAGAGTAGGGATTCCAAGGCATCTACACTAATTTGTAAAATATGAGCGGCTTCCTGATTGTCTAAGCCTTGATAGTAACAGAGTAATATCGCTGCTCGTTGCCGTTCTACTAAGGTTTGTAAACCTTTTTCCAGTTGGTCGATAATTTCCAGTTGCTGATAATCATCAGTGGGTGAAGCAATTTCCATTTCGTCGGGGTCGTCAATATCTATCATGGTTGGCGAGTGGCGGCGCAATAAATCTAAACAAAGATGGTAAGCAATACTATGTATCCATGTTGTCAATTTTGCTTTTTCTGCTTGCCATTGCGCCGCATTGCGCCACACTTTAACAAGCGTGTCTTGGGCGACTTCCTCCGCATCTGCGGTATTATTTAACATGCGATAGGCAAAACGGTAGAGCGGATGCAAATATTGGTTGACCAATTGGTTAAACGCTTGTTGGTCTCCTTGCTGAATGCGTTGCATCAAAGCACTGTCTGCGTCTGCCGTTTCGTCCATTATGTGCCTAAGTCACGTGAAAACGCGCGATGTCTCTTTATTCTCTCAACTTTTTTTCGCGTTTTTGCAATTGTTGCAGGATTTCATCTTGGGTGATGACCCCATCTTCGTTACTATCTAAGCGGTCAAACAAGGGGAGTTGTTTTACAAATTCGTCTTTAGACAGTTTACCATCTTTGTCTAAATCCATCTTGTTAAACATTTTTTCTTGACGCTCTTCTTTTTTATCGCCCTGTTTTTCTTGTGCTTTGGCTTTAAACGCTTTCCATTCTTCTTGGGTGACGTTGTTATCGGAATTGCTGTCGACTAATTTAAAAACCTTGCTCAGACGAGCCGCACGTTTGCCTGTTGCTGAGGCTTCTAATTCAGCGAGGCTAACCATACCATCATTGTTGGTGTCAAAACTGGCAAAAACGGTATTTTGCAATTGCTGTTGTTGTTTTTGCAGTCCTGCTTGCAGTTCGGTGGCGGTTAAAAATCCATCTTGATTGCTATCGGCTTCCATAAAGAAGATAGTTTTAGCCGCTTGCACCTCATCTTGTGTAATGACTTTGTCGCCGTTGCTATCGTAGCGTTCAAAAAGATTGTTTGCACGGTCAGCCGCAAATACAAAGGCACTATTTAAGGCAAGTAATACGCTAACGGATAAAGTTGTTAATGTTTTCATGATAATTCTCTCTAGTAGGTGAAAGTATTTAGGCTTATTGACAACCTTTTATCTTATTATTGGTTTTGTCGTACTTTTATACGTTCGCGCTGGTAAAAATCCGTCGTTTGTGCATGAAAGGTTAAAATAAACGAGGGGGATTAAGTCATCTAAACGGGAAATATTGCCGTGACTTGATGATTTTTCCGTACTAATTCACACAACTTACTTATTTTTCATCATGTCCACACAGTACACCGTTGAACAAATTTTACAGCTTGCTCCTGACGACGCTTCGAAAAAAAGCGGTAAAGGATTGGCAAAAGCAACACATTGGGTTACGTCGGGATATAACGAGTTAGCGATTTGGGGCGAGTGCAAAGGCAGTGGCTCAAACCCGTATCAAACCCGTATTGATTTACAGAATATGGCGTTTAAATGTACTTGCCCGAGTCGTAAGTTCCCTTGTAAACACGCAATTGGACTATTCTTACTTTATGTGCAAGACATTAGCGTATTAACGCAAAGTGATGACCCGCCTGATTGGGTTGCGGACTGGTTAGCAGGGCGAGCAGAGAAACAACAGGCAAAAGTGAGCAAGCCTGCAAAAAATCCTGCGGTCAGCGCGAAAACACAGGCAAAACGCGAGGCGAGCGTACAAGCAGGCTTAGAAGACATCAACTTATGGCTAATGGATTTAGTCCGTAGTGGATTCAATGATTTAAAAAATCGTCCCTATCATTTTTTTGAGCAACAAGCCAAACGCATGATTGACGCAAAAGCGAGCGGAGTTGCACGTTATTTGCAGTCATTCGCAAGTATTGTGAACAGTGGCGAAATAGATTGGGCTTCTAATCTGTTGATGGAAATGGCAAAGCTTCATTTATTATTAGAGAGTTATAAAAATATTGAACAGCTTGACCCTGCCTTACAACAGGATATTAAGGCGTTAATAGGTTGGTCACAGAGTAAAGAAGAATTAGCCGATTTGCCTGCTGTGCGTGATCAATGGTTTGTCTGCGGTCAATACACAGAGAATCAACCCGACTTAGTTACGCAACGGATTTGGCTATATGGGCAAACAACAGGAAAATTTGCGTTATTACTCAATTTTGCCATTCCAACTAATTTACTGAGCTTAGACCGTCAGTGGCTAACAGGGGCGACAACGGATGCAGAATTAATTTTTTACCCCTCTGCTTACCCATTACGGGCATTAGTCAAAAACCGTTTTGGCAATCTTGACAGCACTATTGCTGTGGGGGTTAAACAAATACAAGCTGTTTATCAAACGTATCAATCAGCCCTGTCTCAACAATGTTGGTTTAACCGTTTACCAATTATCTTAGAAGACATGCGCTTGTATAAACATCCCACAGAATCACGCTGGGGACTACAAGATGCTGTCCAAGACAGTTTAGAAATTGCTCCCCAATTTGCAGATATATGGCAATTACTTGCCGCTAGTGCAGGCGCACCTATCAACGTTTTTGGAGAATATAACGGTACGCATTTTCTCCCCTTAGGCATTTGGCAAACATATGGATATCAACCATTAAATGCCCTGTGAATAGCGTTACAAACAATTGCAATAAATGATACGACAATATGCTGTCCCCCATTTATGGGGGATTTTTTACGCACTAAAAAATAAAGTAACCTGAGTTCGGCGAGTTTCTTTTAAAAAAGACAACAGCTTGTCTGAATCAGGATTTTCAGAATTAACAGGATTTAAACCCCTTAAACCAAGAAATTAATACGAATCACGCTTTTTAATTTTGCTAATTCTGAAAATTCTGTGAATTCTGATTCAGACAAAAAAAGACCTGCTAAGTTTTGAAAACCTAGCAGGTCTCTGTCTTGTTTTATAAATCTCGCCGAACTCAGATTAAAGTAACTATTCATTTTATAAAAAATAATGTGTGGCGACCCTCATGCTTTTATATTTAGAAATGATGTATTTAAAATCATCGTTATATCATTCCACAATATAGGTAACGATGATGCGAAGGAGTTGGTTTAAGTGTATTTTCATCGGATTTATAACAAAAAAATTGCACTACTCAAAAAATTTATCAGCCCATCCTCCCTACGTACAGTTCTCGTATTACCGTTCGTTATACTCATCTTATTTGCAGTAGGGACTGTAGGATTATTGTCATTTACCAATGGACAACAAGCTGTTAATGAAGTTGCACGACTGCTACGCACAGAAATCATGCTAGAAGTCGAACAAAATATTAGCCATTTCTTAGAAGCCCCTCATAAAGTTAATCAAACCCATCTCAATCTTATCCAACTAGGGATTTTAAATGTCAATAATTTAGCCTCTTGGCGACCTTATTTATGGAAGCAACTACTGGCTTATCCAACCATCAGCTTTATGGTTATCGGTAACGAGGAAGGCGAGTTTTTATCAATCGGTGGCATGAAAAAAAAGCGGGCGACATTAGGCGTTAATATCTCCAATGGACATAACAGTCACGATTTATACCGTTATCTCACCAACGAAGATGGTGAACCTATCGAATTACTAGGCATTAGCAAAGACTATGACCCGCGCCCCCGCCCTTGGTATCAAGCAGCTGTTAAAGCAGGACGCGCCGCATGGAGCGAAGTTTTTCGCCGCACAGATGATGCAGAAAGCCTCATTATTAGCGCGACACTTCCCGTTTATAACACACAACAACAACTACAAGGCGCGTTAACCAGCAGTTTTCGCCTATCAACCCTCAGCCGTTTCCTAAAAACGTTAAGCGTTGGTAAAACAGGTGCCGTGTTTATTATTGACCGCTCAGGCAACCTCATTGCCTCCTCCATTGACGAAGAAATTTTTAAAATATCCCCTGACGATCCCGAAGCAATAGAACGACTCAATATTACCCATAGTTCATCGCCCCAACTCAGCAATAGTGCACGCTTTTTATTGGCTAAATTTGGCTCATTTAAAAGAATCAACCAATTTACCAATGAAGAATTTAAATTTAACAAAGAAAAAAATTTTCTTGCTATCAAACCCTATTCCGACGTTTACGGCTTAGACTGGATTATCGGTGTTGTCATCCCCGAAGCCGATTTCATGGGACAAATTCACGAAAACACACAAACAACCGTGATTTTCTCAATACTTGTTCTCTGCCTCTCCGTCTTAGGCGGTATATTAACCGCACGTTGGATTACCTACCCCATTATTCGACTCAAAGAAGCCGCCCATCAAATAGCGAAACATAACTGGATAAAACCGCTAAAAATTAAACGTGATGATGAACTTGGCGATTTAACCCACTCATTCAACATCATGGCGCAACAACTCCGTACCTCGTTTGACACCATAGAACACGAACTCCAAGAACGCCGAAACGTAGAAATACAACTACGCCGACTCACCAGAGCCGTTGAACAAAACGTCAGTTCTATTCTTATCACCAACTTAAAAGGCAAAATTGAATTTGTGAACCCTGCCTTTTTACAAACAACAGGCTATACCTTAAACGAAGTACTCGGCAAAAATCCGCGCGTTTTTTGTGCAAAACAACAAGATGCCCGTATCTATAAAACCCTGTGGAAAACCATTAAAGCAGGAAATGTTTGGCAAGGCGAAATTATCAACCAGAAGAAAACAGGCGAAATTTACTGGGAATTTGTAACCATTTCACCCATCAAAGATATTCACAACGTCACCATTAACTATCTATCTATTCAAGAAAATATTACCAGTCGCAAACAAACAGAAGAAGCCCTACGCAACAGCGAAGAACGCTTTAGAACCATCTTCAACAATGCGGCTGTTGGTATCACCACCCTAGACACACAAGGACGCTACCTAGACTGCAATAACAAATGGCTCAACATGTTAGGCTATCTACCTGAAGAAATGCGCCATTTAACCAATATATTAGTCACACACCCAGAAGAACAAACCATTACCCAACTCAAATTTGCCCAACTCGTTAATGGCGAATGCGATGCTTACCACTTAGAAAAACGCTTTATATGCCAAGATGGTAGCATTTTCTGGGGAGAGCTTTGGGCATCCCCTATTTATAACGAACAACACCAACTTGTTGCCGTCATCAACATCATTATCGACCTTACCACCCGTAAAGAATTTGAAGAAGCCTTACAACAAAGCAAACAACATCTAAAAGAGGCCCTACATTGGCGAGAAGCTATTTTTAATAACAGCACCGTTGGTATTGTGGTTGTCAACCAACAACGCATTATTACCGACGTAAACAACCGTATGCTAGAAATGTTCGGCTACACCCGTACTGAAATGCTTCACCAATCCATCAGCCTCATTCACACCACCCTAGAAAATTACGCCCTATTTGCCGACTTCTATAACACCCAACTTGCGAATAATGAAGTCCACCACCTAGAATTTTCCTTCCGCCACAAAACAGGCTCTGTTTTCTGGTGCGAAGTCAGCGGACGTGCCATAGACAGACAAGATTTTAATCGAGGGATTATCTGGGTTTTAATGGACATCACCGAACGCAAACAAGCCGAAATAGCCCTACAACAAGCCAAAGAACAAGCCGAACACGCCAACCGTGCAAAAAGTGCATTTCTTGCCAACATGAGCCATGAACTCCGCACCCCGCTCAACGCCATTCTCGGCTATACCCAACTCTTTAAAAATGACACCCATTTAACCGATAGATACAGAGAAGGGATTCAAATTATTCATCATAGCGGCGAGCACCTACTCACCCTTATCAACGATGTTTTAGACCTATCAAAAATTGAAGCGGAACGTTTAGAACTAAACCCCAATGAATTTCATCTACCTGATTTTCTCAAAGAAACGATAGAATTATTTAGAATGCGCGCGCTACAAAAAAATCTTAAATTTATCGCAGAATACGCGCCCACATTACCGCTGATTATTTATGCAGATGAACGACGATTACGACAAGTGCTACTTAACTTACTCAGCAACGCCATCAAATTTACCCAACAAGGACAAATTATCTTTGCCGTCTATCCTCATGCAGATAAATTCATCTTCTCCGTCAAAGACACAGGTATCGGCATAGAACCAAAAAACCAAGAAGTAATTTTCTCAGCATTCCAACAAGTCGCAGATTTTCATCACAACTCAGAAGGAACAGGACTAGGCTTATCAATCAGTAAACGCCTTGTAGAAATGATGGGAGGACAACTTTATGTAGAAAGCACCTTAGGACAAGGAAGCCATTTCTGGTTTGAAATTCCCTTAAAATCCATCATCAGTACCGACAAAAATACCAATGATGCACTCATTACAGGCATTCGCGATAAAACCCCCTGCATTCTCATTGTAGAAAATGCCCCCGAAGAAAGACGCGGACTAGCCTTATATCTCAACTCATTAGGCTTTCAAATATTAGAAGCAGAAAACACCGTCAATGCCTTAACCTTCGCAACGCATAAACCCAATATAGTTCTAGTCGATATGCAAATGCCTATACTGGACGGCTACGAATTTATTAAACAAGCGAAATCAAAACCAGAATTAAAAGAAACTATCTTTATTGCCCACGTTATCAACGAAAACCAACAAGACCGCGAACAACTGCTAAAAGTAGGTTATCACGACTGCATTGGCTCTCCCATAGAAACAATAAAGTTACTAAATATTCTACAAAAACACTTAGATTTAAAATGGATTTATGCAGATAACACAGAGGTTGCATTAGAATCAGAAAATATTCCCATTAGGATTTATCCACAGCGTGCGGAGATTACAACCTTATTAAAAGATGTGAAAAAAGGCAGTATTCGCAGAATCATTGAAATTGCTGATGCTTTAGAAGCAGAGAAACCAGAATATAGCCAATTTTGCCAACAGGTTAAAAATTTAGCCCGTGCTTTTGAAATGGAAAAATTACAAGCGTTAGTAGAACGATGTCGCTAGGGTTTTGAGGGGTAAAATAACGCGAGTACGGCGAAATTTTTTAAAAAGACAACAGCTTGTCTGAATCAGAATTTTCAGGATTTATAGTAACCGTACCATAAAGTGATTTAAATCTAGGACTGGCAGTCCTTCATGTCGTTTTATAATACGTTTGCTATAAAACCCTCAAACCAAAAAGTCAGGTGAATGACGCTTTTTAATTCTGCTAATTCTGAAAATTCTGTGAATTCTGATTCAGACAAAAAAAGACCTGCTAGGTTTTTTAAAACCTAGCAGGTCTTTTAGAATATGTGAAAAGGTCTGCTAGACCTTAACCCGTTACATTTTAGAAATTCACTCGCCAAACTCAGGTTATTTTAATCATCACAGACGAAAAACTATTGTTTTAATCGTATGGCTTGTTGCGTGCGGTCAATGATGAATTTATCAACTTCAGAGGCTTGTGAGTCGGTGAAATCTAAAGAGCCTGCCCGCACGGCGAGAGATTGAAAATAGAGTTCGTTGCTTTGTAGTTGTGGTAAGCGTAGGTCAGAAAGTGTGAGAGAAATCACAGTTGCTTGTGTGGTGGTGTTTGCAACACCAAGTGGCGTTGCTTGGCTGTAAGCCGCTGAAAGTGGGCGTAAACGCACAATTGCAATAATTTCTAAAGTCAGGGGGTCTAGTTCCATTTTTCCCGCAAAGCTGGCTGGCCAGAGGTCAACAACGCTACTGGGGCGGGTGCTGTAGGCGAGATAAACATCCATATCCATGTCGTTACGGATACCACTGATAAGAAAGTCAATTCTGCCATTACTTGCATCAGTGGCGTAGAGAGTTCCCGCTTCTTGTAAGTTGAGTTCTTTCAGTAATTCGTTATCAATACCATTTCGGTATGGGGGACGAATCAGGGAAGCAGGAACGCTGAGTTGTGTCATGGATAGACTGGGGATGTTACCAGTGTCTAAACCACCATATCCACCCGCTGCAAACGTCGCAGGGGGTTGCCAAAGTAAAAGGTAAATGGCGATAAAAAACCATTTTCGCCAGTGAAATTTGCTTAACCGTTTCATGTTAATCCTCGAAAAATTTGAATAACCGTATTAACGGTAAGCATAGCAAATTACTGACCAGCCTTCTCTGGGTTTTGGTCTTTTACAATCAATTGACCGAATGGCGTGGTAATACTGCGTTGTCCCTCAACGGCTGGACTTGCTGTTGTGTTGCCGTTGTTTGTCGCATTTGGTACAGCAGGAATGGTATTTTCTGGTGGGGATGCGCCGTCTAAGGCTTTCGACGGGATGTAAGTGCCTGTGTTGTTGTCGTCTTTGACTAACACATCACCAAAAGGGGTTCTAATTTTGCGGTGTCCTGCGGGGACTTTGTCATCAGGGATAAAGGGAACATTAACATTGGTGTTTGCGGGTTTTTGTTCGGCTGCAGGCGGGGTATCAACGCTGATTTGGGCATGTAAAGGGAGTTCTTTGACTTCGCCATTGCCTGCTGCAAGGGTAACTAAACGACTATCAATTTTAACAACTGTCCATGTCCCTACGCTGTCGCCTTCGTTGACGGTGACTTGTCCGCCATTAAAAGAGATGTAGGCATTTTTTTTACTACCTAATATGCTAACCCCTTCTAGGTAAAGGGTATCTGCCGCCCATACAGGCATTGTGATGAGGCAAGCAAGCACGCTGTTATACACCCATTTCATAATAAATCCTTAATTTACAATTAATTTTGTGTGATTTGTGTCTGGTAAGGTATAAGTTTTATGTATCGAATAAAAACCTAAATAGCGATTATTGTATGTTGGTAAATGTGATTGTTGAAATATGGCATGGGCTTAGTGAATTCAGTTGTTAAACCTTAACCACTTTTATTTATTGGGTTTAGCCTTAAGTGTAGCGAAAAATAGGAAATTCATTCATGAATTCTGATTAATGATTTTTTGGCTAGTTTGGTAAACGGGCAAGGATGGTGAGGAGTAAAATGCCGTCAGTGGGTTGTAGTGGGTGTGTGCCGATGCTGGGCACGGTGGTTGCCTGACCTTGTAAAGCAATCACATTATTTAAGTCTTGGCTGTAGCTGGGGACAAGTGGGTCAGTAATGCCAACGGGGTTGTGGTTAGTGCGGACAATGCTGATGTAGTTGGCTTGTGGATGGGGTTGACGATTGAGCCAGTATAGTAGGGTGTTGGGGGCTTCACGGACTAGGTCTAAGTAAAGGTCGTGAGAGCGGTTAAGGGTATTCATGCCAAAGAAAGGGGCAAAAAGTCCAAGTGGACTTTCGCTTGCCATTAAGCCCCATTCTGCCATTTGTGTGCCTAAATGGGGGCTAGCAATTGTGATAAGGGTGTTTGCAGGCAGTCTGAATTCGACCATGCTTAGGCGTGCGATAACGCCCCCTGCGGAGTGTCCAATTAGGATAAGTTGGTTGTTGGGGTGTCTTGCTTGTAGGGCTTGCATGTATTGGGTAAGCCATTGGGCTTGTACAAGCAAAGGGGCTTCTGAGGGAAGTGTTAGGGTGTAGATGTAGCGGGGACTGGTGGAAGTGAGTTGTTGGGTGGGGTAGTAACCTGTGGGGCTTAAATGTCCAAGGTAGTTGAAACCTGCGCGTTGTAACACAGAAACAACGCCACTATTCAGCCATTCACTGCCGTTGCCTAAATAGCCGTGAATTAGTACGAGAGTTTGTCCTGTGGTTTGTCCCGCCATGGCTTGAGCGGTACAGCTAATGAATAGGCAACAACTGAGCAGGAGGGCGCGTAGTTTCATGATGTGTATTTAAGCAGTGAGTTAAGAGCGAGTGAAAAGGGGAGAAGCGTTCTCCCGCTTTCTTTCTTTAATTCTAGCCTGTCCTAGCCGTCTGCGTTAATCTTGGCAATGATTTCTTTGAGTAATTCTTCTGCTTTTTCATTAGATACTTGGCAAGTGCCCGCATTTTCATGTCCACCACCACCATATTGCAACATGAGTTCGCCGATATTAGTTTTTGATGAACGGTCAAGAATGGATTTTCCAACGGCAAAAACAGTGTTTTGTTTTTGTAAGCCCCAAAGTACGTGAATGGAAATATTGCATTCGGGATACATGGCGTAAACCATGAAGCGATTAGCAGCATAAATTTCTTCTTCATGACGTAAGTCAGTCACGACTAGATTTTTATGAACTTTGGCGCATTTTTCAATTTGGTGCATAGAGGCTTTTTGATGTTCTCTATAGAGTTCAATCCGTTCTTGTACATCGGGCAAGGCAAGGATGTCACTGATAGTGTGTGATTTGCAATAATCAATCAGGTTCATCATCAGTTCGTAGTTTGACACACGAAATTCTTTAAAGCGTCCTAAGCCTGTGCGGGGGTCCATGAGGTAGTTTAATAAAACCCAGTCTTTAGGAAATAGGATTTCTTCACGAGAAAATTGGGCGGAGTCAGCTTTATCGACCGCGCTTAACATATCTTCGCTGATAGTCGGAAATGTCGTTTTTCCGCCGTAGTAGTTATAAACCACGCGAGCAGCTGACGGGGCATGTGGGTCTATGATGTAGTTAGCGGGGCGGTCTTTATTGCGTAAGGTTTCACTTAAATGATGGTCAAAAACAAGATGTGCGCCAGCAACATAAGGGAGGTTTGTTGTAATATCTTTATCGGTTATTGCGATTTTTCCATCTTGCATGTCTTTAGGATGGACAAATTTTATTTCATCGATTAATGCTTTTTCTTTTAACAGCACAGCACAAATAAGCCCATCAAAATCGCTGCGCGTTACCAGACGGTATTTTTGTTCTGACATCGTTATTCTCCAGACTGGACTAAAGTGAAGTCTTCATTTTAGCTGACAATAAAATATGCTAACAGACTAACGTAATTTTCCCCTTTTGGTAAAGAATGGCTTTTCTGTATTGTCAACACGATGATGACGAGGTTATTTAATGTCAATTCTGTGCTGACAACTCTGTCACTTATCCAACAGGGATAGACGCAGAAAAAAAGCACTTTCTTTGCGCGGGTTGTCAAATAGTTAGCGTATCAAGGGGGTGTTACAATTGTTCTAATAAATTTAATTCTTCAACGGTAAACCCTGCCGTTAAACGGGCTTCTAGGTTAAAAGGACGATGTAATTTACCTGTAAAGTGTTTTTTTAACAGGGTTAAAAAGGTTTCTGTTGGTGCTAAACCACGTTCGGCACAGAGGTAGTGAAACCAACGTGTCCCAATTGCAACATGACCGATTTCGTCTTGTAAAATGATTTGCAAAATTGCCACCAATTCTGCACTACCTGCTTGCTGTAAGCGTTGCATGATGTAAGGTGTGGCATCTAGTCCGCGTGCTTCCATCACCCGTGGGACTAATGCCATACGTTCTAACACATCGTTAGCGGTTTCAACGGCCATTTCCCATAATCCCAGATGTGCGGGTAAGTCGCCATAGTGACAGCACCGCTTGTTTAATTCTGTCTCAAGCAATTCATAATGATAGGCTTCCTCAACTGCAACCCGTATCCAATCGGTATAAAACGCTTTTGGTAATTGGCGGAATCGATAAACCGCATCTAAAGCAAGGTTAATAGCATTAAATTCAATGTGTGCAATGGCATGTAATAATGCAATTTGTCCTTGTGCAGTTTGTACACGACGTTTAGGCACATCACGCGGATGTACCAATTTTAAAGACGTTGGCTGTCCTGCTAAGGAAACCATCAGCGCGGAGCTATCTTCGGTTAAAGATAATTGCTCGGTGTGCCATTGTGCACTTAATTGACGCACGGCACGCACCTTCTCTGTGGGGTCATTGAGCTGTAAGCACTGATAAGCAGTAGAAAATAAAGTATTCATAAAACAAAGCAAGCAGGTTAAGCGGATTAAACGGTATTGCATAAAAGTCGCTACAATACGCGCTTTATCCTTTATCTAAAATGATTGATTGAAAAAAATGATTGTTCGAGAAATTACTATTCACGATTGGCAAGCAATTTTACAAATTCAAGCTGATGCCTATTTTGAAATACAACCAGAATCTGTCACGGTTTTACAGAGTAAATGGAAGTTATCGCAATCAACTTGCGTTGTCGTGGAAGAACAGCAACGCATTCTCGCCTATTGTCTAGCGCATCCGTGGAGTGACAATAGCGCGCCGCCTTTATTTCATGAGTTAACCCATATTCCGCAACAAGCAGGCTTATTCATTCACGATTTAGCCATTCATTCCAGTGCACGCGGGCGGGGCATTGGACGCTTAATTTTTAACTATTTACATCAACAAGCAAATCGCCACCACTTGCAATTTTTCAGCCTTGTTGCCATTCAAGATGCGACCCACTTCTGGCAAAAATTAGGGTTTCAAGTCGCGCCGCTGGATAAATCGTTACATAGTTATGGTAAAAACCCTGTATATATGAAACGCCATTTAATCACAACGGCTTAATCGCACGTTAATGCCTGCCACTCACTCACTGACATTTAAAGCCCTTTATGTCTCATACCAGCATCATCTTACTTAATTGGAATAATTGGCGAGACACAATTGCTTGTTTAGACTCGCTTTATACACTGCCATCGCATAGCGTGTCGTTTATTGTCTGTGACAACGCCTCTGAAGATGATTCTGTCTTACACCTTAGCCAATGGATACAAGCGCATTATTCCCTAGACGCATACCGATTTTACGCTACCCCACCTATTCTATTTACCGAATCATTTCAATTACCCGCAATGACCTTCATTCAAACGGGTAAAAATCTTGGTTTTGCGGGAGGCAATAATATTGGCATTCGCTACGCATTAAGTGCAGGACAAAGCCATTATATTTGGCTACTCAACAACGATACACAAATCGCGCCTAATGCATTACAAGCCCTCCATCACTGCGCAACACAACATCCACATATCGCATTATGGGGTAGCACCATCCTAGACTATGAACAACGGCAACAAGTGCAATGTGCGGGAGGATGCCGTTATATTCCATGGCTCAGTCATGTAATTCCTGCCCATGCAGGCGATGAACTTACGCGCTTAATGCAAGAAAAACCCGCCTTATCGTTAGATTATATTTTCGGCGCGTCCCTATTCTTCCGTGCTGAAATTCTCTCAACCGTTGGCTTATTAAATGAAGACTACTTCTTATTTTACGAAGAATTAGACTACAGCCAACGCTTAAAACAAGCAGGTTATGCTATCGCGTGGTGTCCTGATAGTTGGATATACCACAAAGGCAGTGCCACCATTGGTGCAACCCAAAAAAGCCAACGGCAAAAATTAAAAAATGCGCAATACTATGAAAACTTAAGCACCCTAAAATACACCGCCCGCTTTCATCCTCGCTTACTCCTTTGTGTGAGTCTTCTTCGTTTCACGTTAAAATCAATCTTACTGCTAAAACGACGCGATTTTGATTTATTCCCCTCGCTCTGGCGAGCCTACCGAGACTTTTGGCAGTGGTGGCATAACGATACATGACAACAACGAGGGTAGTAACATGATGAATTACCGCAATATCATTTATAGTCTTCTAATAAGCCTTCCTTTTACGGCACATGCTGGCGTGATTAACTATGAAGGCTCATCAACCATCGGCAAATTTTTAGAAGATGCCAGCACCGTTTACAAAGCCAGCACATTCAAAATTAACACCGTGCCAGAAAGTGCAGGCGGCGAACAATGCGCCATGCGTAACACCTGCGATTTAGGAGGCGTTGCACGTGAAGTAGAATCTCGATTTTTAGAAAATGGGGTTGTTGCCACCCTGATAGCTAAAGATGCCATTGCCGCCCTTGTACACAACGATAACCCTGTACAAAGCCTTACCAAAGCACAACTAAAAGACATCTTCACAGGCAAAATTAAAAACTGGTCAGAAGTTGGCGGAGAAGACCTACCTATCAAACCCTACGTCGTGAAAGAAGCCTCTGCGACCTATTCCGTATTTGCAAAAGCCGTGCTTGATAACGACCCATATCAAAATATAGAAGTAATTACCCCAGATGCTCGCATGATTCCTGCTATCGCAAGAGAACGGGGCGCGATAGGACAACTCAGCTTTAGCTTTTTAGTTGGCGTTAAAGGCGTTAAACCCCTAACCATAGACGGACAAGCTGCAACCGTAGAAAATCCACAATATCCTATTTCTCGCCCGCTATACTTCACAACAAAAGGAGAAGCACAAGGCGAAGTCAAAGCCTTTTTAGACTGGGCACTGTCTGATGAAGGGCAAAAAATTGTAAAACAACGCTTTGTTGGTGCTCACTAACACCATCATTGAGTTACCACTTTTTGTAGATGTTTATAAATACCCTATAGGCATCTACAAGCCCTCGCATACACCTCTATTCTGCTAGGAGCATCCTAAAAATGCGCTTCGTTACTAACAGTATGCAAAATAAATTCATTCTAGTTGTTAGCTGTTTCGTCTTATTTATTTTAACAACCGTGATTAGCACACTTTATGTTGTAAACAGCCAAACCACAGATGCAGAACAACTCAATATCGCCAGCCGTCAACAAGTGCTTATTGTCCAACTAGAAAATGAAACAAACGCGCTCATCCTCGCTTTAGAAAGTGCCTCATCCGTTGAAGAACGCCGACAGAAATTAAACCAAATGCGACAGTTATTTGACCAAAGCCTGACCGCATTACAATCAGGGGGAGAAATCGCTAATGACATCAACCAACTGATTACCCTTCCGCCTGCTGACACAAAAAGTTTAGAAGAATTACAACATGTTGCTAATTTATGGAAAATCGTGCAAACAAATCTTGATATTTTACTTGACCCTCAAGTAGATATACTTGCCGATAACTTCTACGACGCACTTGCTGTCCTGCATAAAAGTTGGCAACCCCTCTTTGAAAACACCCAACACGCCAGTTTTACCCTAGAAGCTGTCTCTAAAGACAAAGTCCAATACCTAAAAATAATCCTCCTCTCCGCCCTGATACTAACCCTCTTTGTCGCAATTCTCGCTATCTGGTTTGGAAAACGTACCATCGTCAAGCCAACCCGTTTAATGCTCAATGCACTCAACACATTACTGACAGAAAAAATTAACTTTGCTGAACGTCTCCCCGATTTTGGGACAGATGAAATCGGTAAAATTGCAAAATCCATCAATGCAATGCGCCAAAATCTCCAAAACACCTATGAACGTATCCGCCAAAATAACGAAGCCGCCCAACGCATTAACCAAGCACTAGATAAAGCTGCTGTAAACATCCTAATTAGCGATAATACCCACACTATTATCTATTTAAACGAAGCCGCCCAACACCTATTTAACACGCTAGAACAACATTTACGCGAACATATCCCAAACTTTAACAGTAGCCACCTCTTAAATAGCAGTACCAGCCATTTTCCGACACATCAAATTGAATATTTAGAAAGCCTTAAAACCACCTACCAAACAGAATTTGTCATCGGACATATTCACTTACAAGTCATCATCACCCCTGTCATCAGCAAAGACGACGAACGATTAGGCTGGATTACCGAATGGCGCGATAAAACGGTCGATATCGCCATTGAACAAGAAGTGAATCATGCCATGCGTGCCGCAGAAACAGGCGACTTTAGCCAACGTGTTGACCTTGTCGGCAAAACAGGATTTTATAAAGTACAAAGTGCTGCCCTAAATCGCACATTAAGCTACATCCAACAAATCATTGAAGAATTACATGACGTTTTCAATGCATTAGCAACAGGCAACCTCAATAAAACCATTGTCAAAGATTATCAAGGCTCACTCGCTAAACTCAAAACAGACCTAAACAGCACTGTCAACACCCTAACCAATATTATCCAAGTTATCCAACAAACTGCAGATGCAGTTAATCATGTTGCAGGAGAAATTAGCGAATCCAATCAAATTTTAAACCAACGAACAGAACAACAAGCTGCTGCCCTAGAAGAAACAGCAACCAATATGACCCAAATGACTGAGTCAGTACAAAAAAATGCCCAAAATGCCCGTATGGCAAACCAAATGGTTTTAGAAACCCGCCAATTAGCAAACGAAAGTAAAAGCGTACTAGAAAAAGCCATTCTTGCCATGCAACGCATCAGCCAACAAAGCCAGAAAATTACTGAAATTCTCAGCGTTATCGACGATATAGCCTTTCAAACTAACCTACTAGCACTGAATGCTGCAATAGAAGCCGCCCGTGCAGGTGAACAAGGTCGCGGATTTAGCGTAGTTGCGGCAGAAGTCCGTTATCTTGCCCAACGCAGTGCGACAGCGGCTAAAGAAATCAAAGAACTGATTAAAAACAGCGTAACTCAAATCGAAGAAGGGAAAAATATCGTTAATAACTCAGGTGTTACCCTACAACGCATTGCCAGTGCGGTACAAACCGTTAGCGAATTGATTGCCACGATTACCACCGCCAGCCAAGAACAAGCCGATGGTATTCAACAAGTGAGTGTCGCTATTACACAAATGGAAGCGATTACCCAACAAAATGCCAGCCTTGTAGAAGAAGCTAACAACATCAGCCAAGCCATGCGCGGACAAGCCCAACATCTACAACAGCAAATTGCATTTTTTAATATTGAAACGAAACAAGAAATTAACGATATAGCAAACGTATTATAAAACGACATGAAGGACTGCCAGTCCTAAATTTAAATCACTTTCTGGTACGATTACTATAATCTGAGTTATAAAACAGAGACCTGCTAGGTTTTCAAAACCTAGCAGGTCTGTCGGAACATGCGAAAAGGATTCACCAGACAAGATTAAAACATTATCTGAATCAGGATTTTCAGGATTAGCAGGATTTAAACCTTCAAACCAAAAAATTAATGCGAATCATGCTTTTTAATTCTGAAAATTCTGTGAATTCTGATTCAGACAAACGCTTGTCTTTTTAAAAGAAACTCGCCGAACTCAGGTTTGTTTAGCACTACCGTTATTTTTCTTCTTTACACGTCGTAAACGCTAGTAGCCGCTTATATTGTTCGGGCGTTAAGCATTTAAGTTCTTCTGTGAATAAATTCTCTAAAATTTCCCGCTGACTTTTCGCATAGTCCCACTCCGATGAGAGGGGTTTCCAGTTCATATTGTCTAAATACATTAAAAATGTATTTTGTAGGACAAAATGTGGGCGTATTTTCATGTGATCAAAAGGAAAATCGCTCGATAAAATTAATAATCCGCCGTAGGACATTGCCCAAAAAGAAAAAGTCAGTTCTTCAGGGGTTAAACGAGGATCAAGAATAACATCGCCATTTGTTATAGCTTCTCTAGGAACACTGGAGACGGTGTCGAGTGTTTTTAATTCACTTTCTAAGAGTGCCTGTTTTTTTTCAGGGGACAATTTATCTTTAAAAGAAGTTGTCTTAATAACCTGAAAATTATGAAATTCTAAAGGGTGTAAATAGACATGTAAGGTATAGGCAAGCATTAAACCACTCATCCGCACACGGGTTGGCGCAGGATATTTAACAACCCGTTCAAACATATCTAACATACTGCTGTGGGTACGTACGCAAAGGGTCGCTAACACTTCTTCTTTACAGGTAAAGTGCTGATAAATTGTTCCTTTTGAATATTCTATCGCTTCCGCTATTTTATCCATTGTCAGCCCTAAATACCCATGTGTCTGCATGAGACGGCTTGCTGTTTCTAAAATCAGCTCTTCACGTTGGAGCAATTCACGCTGTTTGCGAGTGAGTTTTGTCATATCGTTTTAAATTTACCTTGTGTCAAAAAAAAACGTAACGTCAACACTAGGGATTATAGTATAAACTACCTTTAATTGAAACTTTTCTCAGCAGTACTTGTTTTATGAATATCTTTTTAGCATTTTACTGATAAAGCCAGCATGGTTTGTCGCGTTTTTTGTACATTTGTATTAAGTTAATGCTATACTTTTAGCCGATATAACACTCCTCGCTTGCAATTAGGGGCGTTTTATAAAAATTTTCAAATAAACTGCTAGGTGCCGCTAACACCTAGCAGTTTTTTTATGGGCGTTGATTAATCTATTTGTTTACCAAGGAATAACTTTTTTATCGCGGAAAAAAAGCCCATTTCCACCGCCTTCTGGTAGCGTTGCTAACCACACAATTGTTTCAGCTCCTTGACTCACATCGCGTTCTGCGTGAACACCACCCATATCTGTTCTAACCCAACCTGGGCAAACTGAATTCACTAATATATTGTTTTGGCTGACTTCATTCGCAAAAATACGGGTAACTGCGTTTAATGCTGTTTTTGATAGGCGATAACTGGCGAAACCGCCACCCATATCAGCTAGTTGCCCCATTCCACTGGATACATTGACCACACGCCCATAGTCGTTTTTTTGCATCAAGGGGATAAAGGCTTGACATAAGCGAAATGCGCCGAATGTATTTGTTTCCATTCCAATTCGTAATTGTTCTACGCTACAAGTAAATACGTTTTCTACTTGTGCATCGGGAAAAATACCCGCGTTGTTAATTAAAATGTCTAGCCGTCCGTATTGATTTTCGATAAAACGTTGCATGGTTTCGACACTGCTATCGCTTGCAACATCTAAGGGGTAAAAAACAATGTCTAAACCTGCTTGTTGTAGTTCATGGCTTAGGGTTTCGCCTTGTTCGACATTGCGACAGCTTAAAATGATATGAATATCTAATTTAGCCAATTGTTTACAGGTTTCTAAACCGATTCCACGATTAGCCCCAGTCACTAATGCATTACGTTTCTGTATTTGCATATTTACTGCCTTCTGTGTTAGAAAAGAACTGATTTAATCAGATTATAATGTACTCTGTAGAAAGTGAAAAAATGCGTTGTTTAAGTGAAATAAAACTGACTTAATAAATTTTTTTCCGCGTTTTTTCTGCATAGCTATAAAAAACTATAGCTTATAAATAAGTATGTTATTTAATAAAATATCTTTTTTCTCTTTTATTGGAGAAAACTTTTAATTTTAGCGAATTTTTTACAGTCATGGCTATGTCATATAAATAGCATATTTTACATAATTTGTTGAAAAGTAGCATAATAAAAACATAACAATAAGGGGTAAACTATGTTGAATTTTTCTAATAAAGTATTATTTATTGGTTTTGGGTCTGTTGCACAATGTACCCTACCACTGTTAGTAAAACACATTAATATCCCACCAACACGTATTACTGTTTTAGACTTTGAAGACCAGCGGGATATTTTGGGCGATTGGCTTGAGCAGGGGGTACGCTTTGTACAAGCACGTATTACACCAGAAAATTTAGGGGCTATTCTTGCTCAACAGGTTTGTACGGGCGATGTGTTGATTGATTTGGGTTGGAATATTGATGCAGTAGAAATTTTACAGTGGTGTCATACTCATGGGGTGTTGTATATCAATACTTCTGTTGAGGTGTGGGACCCTTATACTGATGCGATGAGTAAGCATCCAGTAGATAATACTTTATATATTAGGCATTTGGCAGTGCAGAAATTGCAGGCATCATGGGCAAGCAAGGGGACAACCGCCGTTTTAGAACATGGTGCAAACCCTGGTTTGGTCTCTCATTGGACAAAACAGGCTTTATTAGACATCAGTGAGCGTTTATTAGTAGAAAAACGGGTCGATGCTCAAACTGCCGAGCAGTTGCAAACTTTTATTAAAAACAATACGTTTAACCAATTAGCCCGTACTCTAGGCGTTAAAGTGATTCATTGTAGTGAGCGTGATACGCAAATCAGTGATAAGCCCAAGCAGGTTGGGGAGTTCGTGAATACGTGGAGTATAGAAGGCTTTTTTGAAGAGGGGGCAACAACAGCGGAGTTAGGCTGGGGGACGCATGAGAAAGAATTGCCTGCTTTTGCCTATCAACATGCGCAAGGGCGTAAAAATCAGATTTGTTTAGCGCGGATGGGGATGAATGTCTGGGTACGTTCATGGGTACCGAATTATCCTATTCATGGCATGGTGATACGTCATGGTGAGGCGTTCACTTTGTCGGATTATTTAAGCGTTGAAGAACAGGGAGAAGTTGTTTATCGTCCTACGGTGCATTATGCCTATTGTCCTTGTGATAACGCGCTCGCTTCTTTGCAGGAGTTACGGGCGCATGATTATCAGTTGCAGGCGCAAAAGCGGATTATGAATGATGAAATTACCGCAGGCGAGGATATTCTTGGCGCGTTTTTAATGGGTCATGCTTATAAGGGGTGGTGGACAGGTAGCCGTTTAACGATTGAACGGAGTCGCCAATTAGTGCCACATCAAAGCGCGACAACAACGCAAGTTGCCATTGCTGTGGTAGCAGCAGTGATGTGGATGATAGAAAACCCAGAAGAAGGGATTTGTACGCCTGAAGAGTTGCCACATACTTATATTTTAAATATTGCACGTCCTTATTTAGGCGATAATTTATCTATGCCTGTTGATTGGACACCGCGCCAGCAGTATCAAAGTGCTTTTCAAGGTTATAACGCACCGCAGATGGATACAGAAGACCCTTGGCAATTTAAGAATTTTTTAGTTGCGGATGGGGATTAAGCAGAATATCACTTTAGTGTCACTGATATGATGAAAAAATACGCTATTTATTTAATTTTATTATCAACGGTATTTATTCACATACAAGCTGGCTTTGCTGCACCGTTAGGCGGAGATTTTAAACTAACAAATATGGCAGGACAGACAATTGCATTGAGTGATTATCGCGGGCAGGTTGTAATTTTAAATTTTGGATTTTTGTCCTGCCCTGATGTGTGTCCAACGACATTAGCAGAGCTTAAGCAAGTTGTACACGCTTTATCCGTTGAACAACAGCAACGTTTGCAAGTCTTATTTATTACGGTCGACCCTGAGCGCGATACGGCAGAGCAGTTAAAAACCTATTTACAGCATTTTAACCCGCATTTTATGGGCTTACGTGGTTCAGTCGGTGAAGTTCGTCAAGTTTGCCAACAATATGGCACTGATTTCCGTCATGTTCCGCTAGCAGATAATGTAACTGAATATCGGGTTGAACATGCTAGCCAACTGTTTCTAATCAATCCTGAAGGGCAATTAGTGCGCTTAATTCCTTATGGCACACCGTCCGCCGTTATTGTGCAATATATACAAACTTTACTTGCACAGCCAAATCTACCTTAACTCTGCATTATTAAGATTCACATCCTAATAAAATCAATGCTGCTTGACAGGCTTCTACATAACTTTTGCTGTTGACGAGCACAGCTAACATTTTTTCAACAACGGGTTTTTGTATGTTACGGGTGATAAAAACGATTTTAGTCGCTTTAATCGCGTGAGGCGGCCATTGGGGTAAAGTGCTTGGCGGTTGAAAAATATGTTGTACGCCTTGAACGATAACAGGTAGGTCTGTTTCTTTCGTATAAACAATGCCTTTTACTCTTAATAAATCTTTTCCTCGTAACGCGGTCAATTGTTGAAACCAGCGATTTAGCACAACCCATGATAAAGGCTCATAATATTCAATGCAGTATGATTGGATATATTTATCATGACGAATGCTATCATGATGGTGAGCATGAGGGGATTCTATCGCTGTTGCTTGATGATAACTTTCTGCTTGCAACCATGTTTGTACATCCGTTGTTTTTGTTTGCGGGTCGTATAAACTGGCATGAAATAAACGGTGCACAATTAATTCATCTTCTGTGCTATCGACTTGTAACGCGGCGGGATTAATCCGTTGTAAGCGTTGTTTTAACTGGGCAACTTGTTCAGGGTTTGCTAATTCCTGCTTTGTGAATACTAAACGGTCAGCAACAGCTGCTTGCTTGGTGGTTTCATAATGGTCAGCTAATTGCTGTAAACCATAGATACAATCAATGGTAGTAATAACACTGTCTAAATAGACTAAATTTTTTAAAACAGCATCATTCATCACGGTATGAATAATCGGTGCTGGGTCTGCAAGTCCTGTTGTCTCAATGACTAAGCGGTTAAAATGAGGCACTTCCCCATGGGTGCGTTTTTGTATTAAGCCTTGTAATGTTTCGATTAAATCCCCGCGAATGGTGCAACACACACAACCGCCATCAATAACGACCACGTCTTCTGTCGCCGTTTGTACTAATAAATGATCGAGGCTTACTGTACCAAATTCATTAATCACAACCGCTGTATTTTTTAAATCAGGATGGCGTAGTAATTTATTTAATAAAGTAGTTTTACCACTGCCTAAAAAACCTGTGATGATGGCGGTGGGTAAGCGGTTTAAGGCAGTCTCTAATGGTAATTGTGGCATAGTATTGTATTGCCATCTCAATGAGTAATATTGTTGTTTATTATAACGAGTTTTAAAGAGGCTATTGAGAAAACACAGGGGGTTTTAATGTTCAAAGTGGGCAGTTTAATAATCGTAGCGTAAAGGAAAAATAATGCGGGTCAATATCTTATTACTGATAGGCTTCATTGTGCTGACAGGGTGCACAAATAATATTGCTTATGGAGATTGCGCTTATCGAGTACAAACCAGTGAATGTGTCAAAACCGCTAAGGGTCAACACGATGCGGATATTATTGCCACCACTTACGCCGCCGCTGATGATTTATTAGCACATAGTTCGGAAACTATTTCTAGCAATGCCTGTGTATTAGTAACCAGTGTCGCGGATATTAATGAGTTACAGGATAGTACGCCTTTAGGACGTTTGTTAGGTGAACAATTATCCGTGCGTTTAACGCAACGGGGCTATGTTGTGCGTGAAGTGAAATTGCAAAATCCCTTAAGTCTCATTGCACGTGAAGGTGAATTCGCACTTGCTCGGGAAGTGCAAACCATTTGTACCAATGGACAAGCCAATATCGTCGCGGGTACATATGCAGTAGGGGATAATGCGGTGTTTATTACTTTAAAATTATTGAGTATGAGTAATAATCGGATTTTAGCCGCTCATGCGTATAGTTTACCCTTAGGTGATAACACTACTTATTTATTACAAGAACCTAAAACTAGTTGGTGGTAAGCATCATCACGCGGATAAATAAAAGGGCTGCTCATCCGTTATAGATAATCAGCCCTAAAAATTTTCAATCACATTGAATTTTATTGACAACCAAAGGCATTTTGTACGCCTACGTTTTCAATTTTTATCTCGCCTGTTTCACTGATGGTAATTTTACGCCCATCTGTTGCCGTTTGACTGCTGGTCGTCACGGGCGATGTACAGGCAGGTGGGGGAATCGGCGTGGGTTGGCTTTCTTGCATGGAAACTCGCCATGCTTTTGTTTTTGCTGAATTCGTTAAAATAATATATCCCTCTTTATGCCATGTTGCAATTAATGGTTCTGTAATCGCCATATATTGCGCAGCAGTAATATTTAGATTGTTTGCAAAGAGAAAATCGACGCTGACCGCGCCACATTCTGGGCTGTAAATATTAGCGAGGATTTGTCCATCTGGAGAGGGGATAACGGTGTGAAATACTTGTACACCTTGTGCATCTGTGCCACAGGGTTGTTTATCTTTATCAGGGGTTTCAATAATGAGAATTTCGCGCCCATCTAGTAATAATTTATTGAATTGACGCCCCCCATTATCTAACAGGGATTCGACCACTAAATACCCTGCCTGCTTCATATAATACAGTTCTCCAGTGAGATTCTCACGGGCTTGTGGCGTAATTTCATGCTTATTGCTACCGTCTGCATTTTGAATATAAATTTTATGCAACACGTTACGTTTATTCTCGCCTTGCTGTTCATAAGTCTGATTAACCAGTGCAATATCTGAACTATCATCAGCCCACACAGCTTTATCAACACGTTCAACGGTATGCCATTCATCAGGTTTTACTTCTGTGCTTGTTGTGCTACAGCCATTTATCAGTAAAGCCGTTAATCCTATCCCAATCATTGAGATGTAATAGCGCATTACAAAGTCCTCTGGTTAAAAACGATAGTTTATTGACATCCAAAAGCAGTGCGTGTGCCAACTGCGCTGATATGAATGCCTGTTTCTATAAAACTGGCTTCTCGTCCATCTATGGCAATATGACTACTCGTCGTCACTGGGGTTAAACAGCGGGGGATATTCGTATTCACAACAGGTGTCTGTGGTAGCAATTGCCATGCAGTTTGGGTATTTGTATTGGCAATGATGAATGCACCATCTTTGCGCCATGTCACGCTATAAACACCTGTCGGCACTACTAGCGTTTGTTGATCTGCAAAACGGTCGCGTGTGCTGGTATAAAACAGGACACTGATTTGTTGGCAATGGCTGAGAGAGGCATAGGCGATATATTGACCGTCTGGCGATGGAATAACAGTCGGTTCTAACATGATTTCATGATTTGGGCAGGCATCTTTTGTCGTGGGATAGATTTCAACGAGTAACGCAGATTTACCTTGTTCTGTAATTCTATGAAACTGGCGTAGCCCATTGTCTAATATGGATTCAGCTAGGATATAACCTGCTCTTTTCATATAGTAAAGTTTGCCTAATTGATAAGGGCGAGCGACGGTAATAATCCGTCGATTTGAACCATCAGGATTGATAGTAGAAAGTTGGTGAGAAAAATTTTGTTTGTTGGTCGTCCCCATCAAGGGGTCTAGGCTTTGACGCTGTTCAAAACGCAACGTACCTATTAATAATTCAGAATCATCATCCGCCCAAACGATTTGAGTATCTTGGCTAACAGGTTGCCATGCATAACGGCTGCTTTGGCTACAAGCACTTAAGCATAACCCACACACACTGAGCATTATCAACTGTAAAAATGACCGCTTAAGATAATGTTGTATCAGGGGATTTTTTTGCACCGATTTTACTTTCTTGTCCATTGCATAATTTTTGAATATTAGCACGATGTCGCCAGATTAATAATGCACTGATTAATAATGTAATTCCCCAATAAGGGGCGGGAGCACCGCTAAGGTAAAGATAGAGGGGAGCGAGCAGACTGGCAGTCAGCGCGGAGAGTGAAGAGTAACGACTGATAAAAGCGACTATCAACCATGTAAGCAGTGTTGCAAGTCCTGCCCAGCCATTGAAAACAAGGATAACACCGAATGCTGTTGCAACCCCTTTTCCCCCCCGAAAATGCAGGAAAATGGGGAAAAGATGCCCCAAAAAGGCGGCAAATCCAACCAGTGCCGTACTCATCGCTCCTAGCCCCGCTAAATTTGCGAGAAGCACAGCAAGCACACCTTTCAGCACGTCGAGTAAAAGCGTAATAATCGCAGCTTTTTTACCGCCTAGCCGTAACACGTTGGTCGCGCCAGGGTTTCCAGAGCCTTGCGTGCGAGGGTCAGTAAATCCCATTACACGGCTTAGTATCACCGCTGCATTGAGAGAACCTAGTAGATAAGCAATCAGGATAAGAAAAATATCAGTCAACATATTAAAAGAGAGGTTCTAAAGGGTTACCACTTTGTCCTTGAGACGTATCTGTCGTTTCCTTATACGTCGGTGCGTATCGTGTTGGCACAGATTCGGAGGAAAACTCTTCCATTTTACCATTAGGATTATCGCCTGTTGCACGTAATCCTGTGTTAGGGTCAATGCGGACGGTAATTAAACCATCAGGTTTCGGCAAGGTTCGTTCTTTATATTGTTTTAATGCTTCTTCCATAAATTCCATCCACATCGGCAATGCTGCACGTCCGCCAGTTTCCTTACTACCTAAAGAGCGCGGTTGGTCAAATCCAACCCAAGTCGTTGTAGCGACATCAGGCGTATATCCTGAAAACCATGCATCGTTAGGACCATTTGTTGTACCTGTTTTACCTGCAATATCATTACGATTCAGCTTTAATGCGCGTTTTGCAGTACCGTATCGGACAACATCTTTTAACATAGAGGTCATAATCCACGCATTTTGTGGGCGCAACACTAATTCAGCAGACAATGGCGTTTTAGGCTGGTTTGTTGCTGTTGGGACTAATGCCGTTACAGTGGTTTCTGCGGGCAAGGCGGTGGGTAAATTTGTGAATACTTTTGTTGGTTCTATAGGTTTACTCATGTCGCAATCGTAGCAAACAGTTGCGGGATTAGCTTCAAATATAATATTGCCTGCACTATCTTCTATTCTTGCGATGAAATGCGGCTCTATTTTATATCCGCCATTGGCTAAAATGGCATAGCCTGTGACTAATTCAAGCGGGGTTACTTCGCCTGTTCCTAATGCAGTCGTGAGATTGTACGGAATGCGCTCTTTTTTAAAGCCAAATTTTGAAACGTAGTCAATAGCATAGCCAACGCCTATTTCTTCTAATAAGCGAATAGAAACCATATTACGAGAATGTGTTAATGCAGTGCGTAGGCTGGTAGGTCCATAGAATTTATGGCTATAGTTTTCAGGTCGCCATGTGGTTGTCCCTGTTTGATAGGTTTTAGGTGCATCATTAATGATACTGGCAGCAGAAAAACCTTTATCTAAAGCAGCAGAATAAATAAAGGGTTTAAAATTAGAACCAGGTTGACGTAATGCTTGTGTAACCCGATTAAATTTACTTTGATTAAAGTCAAACCCGCCCGCTAAGGCAATAATTGCGCCATTATTCGGCTTAATAGAAATTAATGCCCCTTCAATTTGTGGGACTGAGGATAAACGCCATTTAACCGAGGGGTCATTCAGTGTCGATAAATCATCACTGGTTGGTGCTTGAACCTCTTCATTACCATCTTCATCCATCGTTGTATTTTCAGGATTTACTAGCTGTTTAATCGGGCGCACCATAATCACATCGCCTTTATTAGCGATATCTTTAGGACTTTTAGGATTAGCACCGCGCCGATTATCATCTATATAACGCCCTGCCCATGCAAGGTTTTCCCATGCAATATCAAATTCCCCAATGCGATTATTGTAAATATGTAATGATTTTTCTTTAATCGCTAAAACAATGCTAGGAAACATCCCACCTTGAACAGCGTATTTACTCAATAAATTATTTAAATCTTCAGGGGTTGGATTAGTTGGCAAGTGTTCGCGCCCAATAGCCCCCCGATAACCATGGCGTTCATCATAATCAAACAATGCATTGCGCAATGCTGTTTGTGCTTTACTCTGTAAGTAAGAATTGATGGTTGTGATAACGCGATAACCTTTAGTATCGGCATCATCACCATATTTACTTTGTACAAAAGCCCTTGCCATTTCAGCAATATATGGGGCATCTGCTTCTAATGTTGTGGCATAAATTTTTGCCGTATTTGGGGCACTCATTGCTTCTTTATGCTGGTCTGCGGTGATGTAACTAAACTCTAACATGCGATTTATAATATAGTTACGCCGTTGCATGGCACGGTCTGGATTACTAATGGGATTATTTGCAGAAGGGGCTTTTGGGATTCCTGCTAACATGGCAAATTCTGCAACAGTTAAATCTTTCAGATTACGTCCATAATAAATTTGAGCCGCTGCCCCAGCCCCATAAGCACGGTTTCCCATAAAAATAACATTCAGATATAGCGTAAGAATCTCTTCTTTACTGAGTTCTCTTTCTATTTGTAACGCTAAAAAAATTTCTTTTAATTTGCGTGTCCAGCTTTTTTCTGGGGATAATAAAAAGTTACGTGCAACCTGCATCGTAATTGTACTTCCCCCTTGCGATTTTTCTCCCGTTTTAAGGTAAACCCAAGCCGCACGCAATAAGCCTTTAATATCAACGCCAGAATGTTCAAAATAACGAGAATCTTCCGCAGCCAACATAGCTTTTACCATCATCGGTGGTAAATTATCTTTACTGACTGGAATACGCCGTTGCTCACCAAATTCAGCAATCAGTTTGCCGTCGTTGGTATAAACTCTTAAAGGTATTTGCAATTGCACATCCTTTAAGTGTTCAGTAGCAGGGAGCGTATCAATAATATACCATTGCAAATAGATACCTATCCCAACTGCAATAGTAGCTAACAATAGTCCCACCACAAGCAGTGCACGAAAAATCTTATAAAAAAATTGACTGATAATCATAAATAAGCAGCGAAATGACATTTATAATTTTTATTATAAAGTGTTGTGAGTAAAGACTCTATTCAATACTTTTTAATAAGTATTGACCTATAGTTAGCTTTAGAGTTTAATGTATATTAACAACTATCCTGTATAACATATCTGTTTTAAAGGAAAATTCAGTGGGAATCTTTAGTTTAAAACCTGAGCCGCTGGTGGGCATAGATATAAGCTCTACAGCCGTTAAACTATTAGAACTCAGCCGAGCAGGTAATAACTACAAGGTTGAGAGCTACGCGATAGAACCTCTGCCAGAAAAAGCGGTTGAGGATAAAAACGTCGTTGAATTAGAAATTGTGGGCGAAGCCATTAACCGTGTTGTACGCCGTGCAAAACCGAAAGCCCAATTTTCTGCGGTTGCTGTTTCAGGTCCTGCTGTCATCACTAAACTTATCGAGATGGATAGAGGCATGTCTGATGATGAACGACGTGCGTTGATTGAAGCTGATGCTGAACAATACATTCCTTATCCGTTAAACGAGATTAGTTTCGACTTTGAAGTGATTGGTCCAAATGAGAAAGACCCTGACAATCGCGTCGATATTTTACTGGCTGCCTCACGGAGTGAAAACGTCGAAGTACGTGTTGCCAGTGCAGAATTAGGCGGGTTAAGGGTTCGTGTCGTGGACATAGAGAAGTATGCACTCGAAAATGCGTTTCGTCTATTAGCAGAAAGTGACCCTGAAATTAATCTAGATGAGACCATCGCGCTCATCGATGTTGGTGCAACGACAACAACAATTAACGTGCTTGGGGAAAGTCGCATTATTTATTCTCGTGAAGAACTCTTTGGTGGTAAACGACTTACCGAAAACATTCAGCATCGTTATGGGATTAGCTACGAAGAGGCAAATCTTGCTAAACGTAATGGCGGTTTACCAGATGACTATGAATTAGAAGTCCTAGAACCCTTTAAAGCGGAAATGGCGCAACAAATCAGTCGGATGGTACAGTATTACTATTCCTCAGATGTATCTCCCAAATATGGTCAACTTTCTCATATTTTAATTGCGGGCGGATGTGCATCTATCCCTAACATCGTTGAACACGTCAGTAATAAAGTGGGTGGACATGTCACAATTGCAAATCCTTTTGCCTCCATGTCGTTATCCGCTAAAGTCCCCAAAAAAGATTTAATGCGTGATGCACCAGCCTTGATGATTGCGTGTGGGCTTGCTTTACGCACATTTGATAAATTCAATTATTAATGACGTATTTCCTGAAGATGCAATCAGGACAGGCATGAGGCATTAACACGATGGCAAATATCAACCTTCTCCCTTGGCGTGAGACGCTAAAGCGTGAACGTGAAATCCGTTTTTTGATTATCACGGGTATCGCGCTCGCCATCGCAGGGATTATCGTATTGAGCGTGCACCTGTTTATGGAAGGTGAAATCGCTTACCAACAGAGTCGTAATGACTATATTCAGTCAGAAATCAATATTGTAAAGAAACAAATTGATGAAATTAAAGAACTGGAAATAAAGAAAGCAGCCTTAATTGAACGGATGAACGTGATTCAACAATTAGAAGCCAGTCGCCCATTGTCTGTACGCTTAATGGATGAAATGGTGTTACGTGTGCCCGAAGGGATTTATTTCACGACAATGACGCAAAAACAAGACATCATCACCATTGAAGGCGTTGCACAATCTGATGCACGGGTCTCTTCTCTGATGCGTCAATTAGATAGCTCTCCCTACTTAACAAATCCAACTGTTGAATTTATTGAGAATAAAGATGAAAGAACAGTGACTGGCATACAGCCTGATAAAGCACCAAAGACAACAGCAAAACGGACAGTCAGCACCTTTAAACTCAATTTAAAACAAGAAGTGCCTAAGGAAGAAGACCCGCTGGCGGGTTCGTCGGATAAACCTGCTGCTCCGTCTGCCCGATGAGGACTAAGCCATGAAATTTAGTGCTGATGATTTTCGTAATTTAGACGCTAAAAACGTGGGCAATTGGCCCATTCCTGTTAAAGGCGTTGCTATTCTATTTTTATGTGCTCTCGCCTTAGGGGCAGGTTACTACTTTGATACACAAGATCAAATTGCACGTTTAGAAGCGGTACAACGCCAAGAAGGTGAACTCATTAAAGAATTCACAGATAAACAATGGCAAGCGGCAACACTTCCCAAACTAAAAGAACAATTAGTCACCATTGAAAAATCGCTTGCAGACTTACAACGGCGTTTACCGAATCAAGCAGAAGTTGCTGGACTCATTCAAGATATTTCACAAGCAGCAATTGCAACAGGGTTAAAGTCAGAACTCTTTAAGCCAGGCACGCAATTACAAGAAAACAACTACTACATCTTGCCCATTAACTTACGCTTAAGCGGTGATTATCACTCATTCGGTAAGTTTATTAGCCAAGTTGCATCTATGCCCCGCATTGTGACACAACACGATATTGTCATTAAAAACCTATCGGCAAAAGGTCCATTAACCATGGAACTGGTAGCGAGGATTTACTTTTTTCCTGATCCAAACAGTGTAGAAGCTCCTGCTACTGGCGCGAAAGGAAAAGCCCCCGCAGTCCCTGCTAAAAAATAATGCATAACACAATGATAAATATAAAAAACAAGGTGGCTCAACTTGCTTACCAAGTTCTACCACACTTAATCTAACAGTGTGTAAGCAGAATAAAATAATGGATAGTCAATTCAAACGCTTATCCAGTTACGGAGAGTTAGACATGCGTTTATTAACTTACACAATAAGTTGTTTATTCATTGTACTCATGCTCTCAGCATGTAGTGACAGAGGAATGGCGGACTTAGAAACAGAAATAGGTCGTATTAAAGCGCGGGAAAATCCACAAGTTGACCCAATTCCCGAATTTAAATTAGTACCAAGCCACTTTTATGAAGTGGAAAGTAAACGTTCTCCCTTTGAACGATGGGCAGATAATGAGCAAGATGAGTCAAGCCACAATAATGCTGAAGCTGTAGCACCTGACTGCTACAAACCTGATCCCTTCCGTGTACGGGTTGGATTAGAGTCAGTTCCTTTGGATGCACTCAAATTGGTAGGTGTCCTAGAAGATGAAGCTGGGACAATATGGGGGTTAATCATGTCGCCTGATGGTCTAATCTCACGGGTACAAACGGGTGATTATATGGGGCAAGACAGCGGTGTTATCCTCAGTATCTCTGACAGAGAAATAGAGCTCTTAGAACTACATCCAGACCCTGTTCGTCCTGGATGTTGGAAAGAACAACAAACAAAACTGGCAATGCCAGAGGAACAATAAGTGAGGTTCTGCTCATGAATATGCGCACACTCTTTTTTACTCTCTTAAAGAAAAGGCTATGCCAACAGCCACGTTTAATCAGATGTTTTTTTATGATTATCTGTTTCAGCTATATGGCAACCGCCCATGCTACGGTTAACCAACTCAATAAAGTTGGTTTTTCCACCCTACCCGGCAACAGAGTACAGATTAATCTAGATTTTGCTGGCAATGCACAGACTCCCATTAGTTTTTCAACAGAAAATCCTGCCAGAATCGTCTTAGATTTCCCCAATACCGCTATGCGGGTAGATAATCGCTCACAAGTGATTGGAATTGGTGCTGTACAAGGTGCTAGCGTTGTAGAAACAAATGACAGAACACGGGTTGTATTAAACTTAGTACGCCTTGTTCCCTTTACTATTCAATCACAAGGTAACCGTGTCTATGTAGAAGTAGCCAACATAGGCAATCAAATAGCTCCCCCGAGTAACTCGCCCATTTTGGCAGTGAGCCAAAAAGCCGCTACATTATCAGCACAAGCAGCGACTCTCCCTAAAGGACCACGGATTGACAATATTGATTTCAAACGGACTCGCCAAGATTCTGCTCAAATTATTATTACGCTCTCAGACCCAGAGTCTATTGTGAATATCCAACGAGAGGTAAACGATATTATTGTTGATGTTGAAGATGTTGCCTTACAAGAAAACTTAGACCGTAAATTAGACGTGACTGATTTTGCAACCCCTGTGAGCTTTATTGATACAAAACAACAGGGAAATAATGTTCGTATGGTTATCACACCCAAAAATAACGAATTTGACCATCTCGCTTATCAATCTGATAACAAATACATTATTGAAGTTAAACCACTCACTCCCGAAGAAAAAGAAGACTTGAAGAAAACTGACCCTGTTTATGCAGGGCAACGGGTTTCATTTAATATCCAAAATATCCCTGTTAGCAGTGCTTTAATGCTTCTCACAGAACTCCCTGGTGTTAATTTAAACATTATCACCAGCCCCGCCGTTAGCCAACTTCCCCCAATTAGCTTGCGCCTAAAAAATGTACCTTGGGATCAAGCACTAGAAATTATTCTCCAATCACAAGGATTAGGTAAAAAACAAATTGGCAATGTGATGACCGTTGATTTAAAAGCTAATTTAGATGAACGGGAGCGTAAAGAGTTAGAAGCACAAAAAGCAATTAAAGAGTTAGAACCTGTTGTGACTCGACAATTTCAAATTAACTATGCAAAAGCCAGTGATTTAGTGACGTTGCTACGTGAACGTTCTGCGGAGAAAAGCCATTCCTTTCTATCTGATCGGGGAAGTGTCACCCAAGACGCACGCACGAATAAACTAATTATTCAAGATACCGCGACTAAATTAGACGAAATCGCTGCTTTAATTGCCGCGATTGATACACCCGTTCGTCAAGTTCTCATTGAAGGGCGTGTTGTCATTGCTGAGGAAAGCTTTGGCAAAAGTTTAGGGGTGAAATTTGGTTATGGTGCAGACCAAGACTTAGGCAGTGGTTATGGTGTTGTTGTTGGTGGAAAAACTACGGGCGATACAGAGTTTAGTTCTGGAACAGCGTTCCAAGTCGGCTCAGGAGAAGGTTTAATGGTTTCGTTGCCCGCAGTTGCGAGTGCAATCGGTGCGAGTGCAACGGCACAAACAGGAACAGTTGGACTTGCCATCGGTAAAATTGGTAGTTATTTACTGCAATTAGAGCTATCTGCGTTACAAGTAGAAGGGCGCGGAGAAGTCATTTCTAGTCCGCGTGTCATTACTTCTAATCAAAAAAAGGCAACTGTTTTGCAAGGGGTTGAATTCCCCGTTGCAGGGACAGCTGGGGTCGGCGCATCAGCAGCCCCAACCTTTAAAGAAGCGTTATTACAATTAGATGTGACTCCTCAAATTACGCCTGATGACCGCGTTATCATGGACTTAAATGTTAAAAAAGATGACCCCTCTACATCAGGTTCAATTGACCGCCGTGAAGTTGAAACACAAGTACTTGTTGATAATGGTGAAACGGTTGTTTTAGGGGGAGTTTACGAGCAAAAAACTGAAAACACGGTTGAACGTGTTCCATTTTTCAGTGACCTTCCTCTTGTGGGCAATCTCTTTAAAACACGCACGAGTACGGAAAATAAGTCAGAGTTACTGATTTTTGTAACACCTAGAATTGTGAAGGGGAATTCTTAATGAATAGTGGGTTAATCGCTTTGTAAAACGAATTTATCTACTCTTAGATGCAACTGATTGTGTCTAAGATTTAGGTATTTCAGAAAACAGATAGTCTGTGAATTTAAATTGAATAGAGGATGTATCTAAATGTTTATACGTGTTTTACTCAGATGGCTACTCTATGCCTTAGTACTGGGGTCACTCAGTGCTTGTGGTGGGGGCGGTGATGAGCCAAGCAATTTACTGGATGATAAAGGCACCGATGATGGTGGTGATACTGGTGGTGACACTACAGACCCGACCACAATTGGTGTTGCTGTTGCTGGAGAGACTATTGTTATTGCTGGTGATAATACAGCAACCATCACACTGACCAGTTTAGATGGAACAACAACGACCAATCCTGCTGTTGTTGCCAGTGTACCTATGCGTTTGACAGTAACAGGTTCTGCCCGTTTTAGTGATGGTTCTACAACAACACTAGATGTAACCACTAATAGTCAAGGGCAAACAACATTTAATGTTGTGGACAACACGGCTGAAACAGTCACAGTGAGTATTGCAGGAAGAGAAAACTATGAGGGTAGTTTTAGTTTTCAAATCTATTTTGGTGCGAGTGTCGTCGCGAGTGTTAGTCCAATCTATCCAACAGTCATTTCAGCGGGTGGCTCTGATAGTGCTACGTTAACCGTTCAAGCACGCAATGCTGCAGGTGTACCTATCGCTGGGCAAGATGTTCAACTCTCTTTTGCACAAGGCTCATTTGCAACAGCGGCAGAAGCCAGTGGTTCAACCAATGCTCAAGGGCAATTTACGACCACAATTACGAATACAATTGCACAAGATACATCTGTTACCCCCATTGTTGGTGGATACACAGTAAAACCTGCATTATCTATGCGTTTTGGTGCATCAGCAGTTTATACAAATCCCTCTAGTATTCGCCTACTTGTTAGTGCCAACAATGTCCCAGCTAATGGAACAGATGCCGCCCGTGTGCTCGTTGTAGCACAAGATGATGCAGGTGTACCTGTTCCCAATGTCCCTGTTACGGTTGCCATTGATTCTGGAACAGCACAACTCAGCGTAAACAACAGTAATTACCAACCCATTTACATCAATGGAAATACGGGCTCTTCAGGTAATTTCACGGTTTACATTAAAAACACAGTAGAAGAAACAATCAATTTAACAGCATCAGCACGTATTACTACTTCAGATCAAACAACAGAAGTCATCAGTGGTGATATTCAAGTAACCTTTAAGAATCCGACAACCACAACTGGTGCTCAAATTGCCTCGGTTGTGCTGGACTCTCCTGTATCCACGCCATCACCTGCAACTGCTAATGGGACAGATACCATCAATATTATTGGGCGTGTTTTAGATGATGCGGGTAAACCTGTTGCTAGTACAGCAGTTAGCTTCTTAACGAGCAATGGCTTATCTATTCCGAATGCAACCACAGACAGCGCAGGCTTTTTCCGTATTTCACTTACCAGTACAACGGTAGAAAGCTACACATTGCGTGCAGTTGTTGCGGGTATCTCTAGTAGTACAGTTACGATTACGTTTAATTCTCGTACTTCTTCCAATCCAGACACAGCCCCAACTCCTCCCTCAAGTGTTACCCTAATTGCCAGCCCAAGCACATTAATTGCGGACGGGACAGCCCAGACAACACTAACAGCTATTGTGCGTGATTCTGCAAATACCCCTATGTCGGGCATTCAAGTCAGTATTGCTGCTTCTGGGTCTAATGCAAGCACCGCTTTATTTGATGAAGGTGTTTTAGAAACAGGCTCATCAGGAACGGCTGTCTTTAAACTGAGCAATACCATTGCAGGCAGTACAACAATCACCGTTACCGCTGTTGCATTGACAAGCGCAGGCGTGCCCAGTGGTGCAACAGTCACTGATAGTGAAATAGTGATATTTACAAACCCCGCTACTCAAGTCGCACAATTAGATGTCAGTTGTACCCCTGTTGGAACAAGTACAGGTACAACAGTCACTTGTGGCACAGGCTTAAAAGCGAATGGTACTGATCAAGCAACCATTAATGTTATTGCACGTGATTCAACGGGTAAGCCTGTTGAAAATGCACCAATTATTATTTTAGGAACAGGGGGAGCTTCCGTTGCTAATCCTGCATCAGGAAAAACTAACAGCAATGGTTATTTCTCTTCTAGCGTAACCTCTACCGATGTCGGTCCTGCAGACTTCACCGTTACGGTTGATGGTGTTTCTACAGGGGGTTCTTCTAGCCTTGCGAAAAACGTCAGAATTAATTTTGAAGCAACTTCTGGTTCAGCCCCAGCAACGATTGATGTGGAAGCCTTAAATTCGCCACAACCTGCGGATGGTGCTTCTAAAATTACAATTGTTGTCACACCACGAGATTCAACAAATACACCCATCACAGGTACATCTGTAGAAGTTTTTGTGGACTCTCTCAATACAACACTGACATCTGCAAGCGGCACAACAAATTCTTTAGGAGAATTCCGCACAACAGTGACCAGCACAGTCGCAGAATCTAATATTGCTGTGGTTGCAGTGGCTGGTGGTGTCCGTTCTGATGCGATAGGTACACCGATTACCATTACATTCACCAGTGGTACAACGTTACCTCCTGAACAAACTCCTGATAGCTTAGTCCTGACGGTTTCACAACCGAGTGCGGATACAGGAAGCAACATAAACATTACTGTTTTAGCAAGAAAAAATAATGTGCCTTTAGGCGATGTTCCGCTTGTCTTGACCGCAACAGGCAATGTAGCTGGCTCTACTGTATTTGATAATTTCTCTGGAAAAACAGCGACAAATACAGGGGCATTTACAACCACTGTGACCAGCAGTCAAGCAGGGACAGTAACGATTCAAGCAAGACTAAATGCAGAAAATGTCACGTTGACCAGTAACTCTGTTGAATTGACCTTCAAACCTGCTTCAGGCTCGACCGCCGATGTCGCAAGTTTAGAGTTATTAACAGCAAGTCCTACCCTAGGGTCTGAGGGCAATCCTGATGGCGTGGTTATAACTGCGATTGTGAAGGATTCAAACAATAATTTGGTGAGTGACGTTACGGTTAATTTCTCATCCGTTTGCGGTATTCCTTCAGACTTATTATCCATTGTGCCCGCAGGCTTTACTCAGCAAAATTGTGAAAGCATTAATACCACGACGGGACAAGCTAATACTGGGGCTGCAGGGGAATTACAAGCGATTGCAATTAGTGGAGATACAAGCTCTGACCCAGGGATTACCAACAGTTCAGGACGCGCACAAGCCCGTTTAACAACACAAAGTAATGTTGATAATCGTTATATTACGGTTGTTGCAACTATCAACAGAGCGGATGGAACTTCTCTTAAGAAAGCCGTTCCTGTTCAAGTCGTTGGCACAACCCTGAACATTACAGGAGAGTCTGCACTCATTACAGGTAGCACAAGCACTTATTCTGTTTCTGTACGCAACTCTGCGGGAACAGCATTATCTGGGCAAGTGCTTTCTGTCAGTTCAACATTAGGGAATACCTTAAGCTTTACCACAACACAAGGTACTGTACGGACAGGCACAACCATAGAAGTCATCACAAATTCTAATGGACGTGCTGATATTTCTTTAGCGGCAGGTTTAGCAGGGGCAGAAATTTTAACTGTCACTAAACCAGGCGCGTCAGGCATTACAACCGTTACAAAAACGATTCAAATTTCTGGCGATATTATCCAAATCGTCCCTGTAACAGGTACAAATACGCTTTGCACAAGCTTAGATAGTTGTGTCATTCCTTTGAATACTAACCAACAATTTAGTGTTGTTTGGAATCGACAAGGCGTACCAACAGCGGGTGAAGTTACTGTTAATACTAGCCGTGGTGCAGTATCACCCGCAACGCTGACCGTTGATGGGACATCAACTTGTAAGACAACACCGTTTATAAGCAATTGTTTTACCTTGTCTGCTAATAATGTAGGCAGTGCCATTGTAAAAGTTACTGGTGTAAGCAGTACGACTTCTTTAGAGTTTACAGTAAACTTCCGTGCGGTTACTGCTGACCGTATTGATTTACAAACAAATAACTCTGTTTTAGCTGCAAATACCTCTGGAAACGAAACCTCTCAAGCAGAACTCACTGCAACCGTCAGAGATACCAATGACAACCTTGTAGAAGGGGCGGTTGTCAACTTCGTATTAGCCGATGTAACTGGGGGACGTTTAACCAAATCATCCGCAGTAACCGATGCATTTGGTAAAGCAACAGTGACTTATATCGCAGGAAGTTCTCAAAGTGCGCAAAATGGCGTTGTTGTCACCGCTAATCTAATTAGCCCTGATACCACACCCAATGCAACCAATATTCAACGGACTGATACTGTTAATCTGACTATTTCTCAAGGCGCGCTTTTCGTCTCCTTAGGAACAGGTAACGTAATGACTAAATCTACTGATGGTCTGCGTTATATTGTGCCCTTTACTGCCTTAGTGACTGATGCTAATGGCGCACCTGTCAATGGTGCAAGCGTGACAATTAGCATCTATCCGAAACAATATTCAGGTCAGAAGTTAGAAGTCATTAGCGGAACAACCTTCATCACAGCCACTTATACTTGTAATAATGAAGACGTAAATCGCAATGGTTTATTAGACAGTGCGGAAGACAGTCGCTTTATTGGGAGTAGTTCAGATATTACAAAAAATGGTCGTTTAGACCCTGGTGGCGTTATCACGGTTGATAAAGCGACAGCAATATCAGGGCCTACCTCAACCAGTGACGATACCCCCTCTGGATATGTCGACTTTAATGTTATCTATCCTATTCAATATGCAACTTATTTATCGGGTATTGAGTTAACCGCAAGAGCAACAGTATCAGGTAGCGAAGGCTCTGCAACCATCATTATTTCCGCGCCTTGCTTAAAAGACGATGCTGATAATGATATTTGCCCTGTACAACCTCCATTCCTCTATATTTCTAATCCAGCTCCCTCAATTGATGCAGTCAATGCAGCCATTGCGGCAAATAACAGTGCTTTCTTTGTCAACAACAGCGTTGGTAGTAACTGCGTGGCAGATGATACGCCTGTAACAGGTGTCACCTTAGCGGATAACAATATTCCTGAACGTTTACAGTTAGTGATTACACCGCCTGCAACCACTTCTGTGAATCAAACCACACCTATTAATCAAGGAACGTTAGACGCAATAAACCTCGCTCGGGTTGATGTCATTGCACAAAAACGTGATACAACAACAGGACAATTCGTTGGTTTAAGTGGTATTCCCATTCGCTTCACATTGGAGAGTGTAACACCTGACAATATTATGAATTCGGTGACATTCTCTAGTGCAACAGGTACAACACTCACTAACGGATCATTCTCAACAGAGATTCAGTCAGTATGTCCTGGAACGGTCAAAGTGGTTGCCTACGTTAATGCCAATAACAGCCAGTTAGGCAGTAATGCAACAACCCTTTATGACAAGGATACTAATCCAAATCCGACACCGATACCTGTAGAGGTTATCTTCTCATTAGATTCATTAGGCGATAATCCAGCAACACCAACGGTTGAAACGCAATTCGCCTATCCTAAACCCTTAGGTTGTCCCTAGCCTTTAAGCTAAACACCTAAACTAACCAAATACCCCCTGTCTCAAAAACAGGGGGTATTTTTTTGCCTGTTATAGTAAACGCACTATAAAACGATGCGAAGGACTGGCAGTCCTGTGAGGACTGCCAGTCCTAAATTTAAATCACTTTATGATACGTTTACTATAACCTGAGTTCGGCGAGTTTCTTTTAAAAAGACAACAGTTTGTCTGAATCAGGATTTTCAGGATTAAAAAGACAAGAAAATTAAAAGAATAAAAAATTATGTTTTTAATTGTTTTTAATTGTTTTTAATTCTGCTAATTCTGCTAATTCTGTGAATTCTGTGAATTCTGATTCAGACAGTGTTTAATTCTGCTATAGCAAACGTATTATAAAACGACATGGAGGACTGGCAGTCCTCACAGGACTGCCAGTCCTAGATTTAAATCACTTTATGGTACGATTACTATAATTCTGTGAATTCTGATTCAGACAAAAAAAGACCTGCTAGATTTTCAAAACCTAGCAGGTCTCTGTTTTATTTTATAAAACTCGCAAAACTGGGGTTAAGCAGCTAAAGCCTCTGCTAAATCCAATTGTGCAGTTTTATTCGCTTTCACCGCAAAGCGTTCTTGTAAAACAGCCAATAAATTTGGCGTGAGATAAGCGGGTAAACTTGGCCCTAAATGAATGTTTTTCACATTTAACGCAAGCAATGACAAAAAGACAGCCGTCGCTTTTTGTTCAAACCATGAAACCATTAACGACAAGGGTAAATCATTAACGCCACAATTAAATGCCCCTGCTAACGCTTTCGCAATTTCAATGGCGACATACGCATCATTGCATTGTCCAATGTCTAATAAACGCGGTAATCCACCAATTGTGCCAAAGTCTTGCTTATTAAAGCGATATTTACCACAGCCTAACGTCATAATCACGGTATTTTCTGGGGTTTGCTCTGCCAATTCAGTGTAATAATTCCGCCCAGGGACTGCACCATCACAACCCCCGATTAAGAAAAAGTGTTTAATTGCGCCTTGTTTAACCGCATTTACAACCGTTTCAGCAGCACCCAATAAGGTATGACGACCAAAACCAACCGTAATCGTTTTTTCTGCTTCGGTTTCTTTAAACCCTGCTAATGCAGCAGCGGCTTGAATCGCAGGCGCAAAATTACCATCTTGAATGTGACGAACACCTGACCAGCCGACAGGCCCAGCGGTAAAAATCCGTTGCCGATAGCTGACTTGTGGCTCAACTAAACAGTTGGAAGTCACAATAATCGCACCGGGAAAATCAGCAAATTCCTGCTGTTGATTTTGCCATGCACCGCCGTAATTACCGACTAAATGTGGATAAGCTTTTAACTTGCCATAAGCATGAGCGGGTAACATTTCGCCGTGAGTATAAACATTAATATTTTTCCCGCTGGTTTGTTCTAAAATTTGATGTAAATCGTGTAAATCGTGCCCACTGACTAGAATCGCTTTACCAGCAACAGGCGTAATACGAACTTGCGTCACGGTTTGCGCCCCAAAGCTGTCTGTATTGGCTTTTTCTAACAATGCCATGACTTGTAGATTCAACTCACCGACGGCTAACGCTTGTTGTAATAATTCCTCAATGTCGGTAGGGCTGGTTGCAAGATAATCCAGCAACCGTGCCATTTCTAAATTGATTTTGTCATCTTTAAACCCTAAAACCCACGCATGATAAGCATAAGCAGCAACGCCTTTTAAACCGTATAAAATTAAAACACGTAAACCAATGACATCCGCGCCGACGGTTTCTTCACCCGCTTTGACAGAAGCGATGCTGGCTTGTTGCAGGAGTTCAGCAGGCGAATTTGCAGGAATAAAAGACGCTGCGGGGTTTAACGGGGCATGATTGGGTTCTAACGCCTCATATTCAGCTTTTAAACGGTCACGCAATGTTGTTGCTTCTTTAATCATTACATTGAAGCGTGTCGCGTTAAAATTGACATTGGTTAGTGTGGTAAACAGTCCATAAAGGGTAAATTCAGCAGCTTGATTATCAACGCCTTTTAATTTAGCGAGTCGATAGTGATATTGGGCAACACCTTGTAAGAGATAAACAAGGATATCTTGTAAATCGGAAGTGATTTCGTTTTTACCACAAGTCCCTTGTTGGCTGGCACAGCCTGCAATTGCATCATTTCGTTTAGTTTGTTCGCATTGATAACAAAACATGTTTTTCCCCTTTCACGTTAGTCGGTTAGTTTAATCAGTGTGACTATTATTCAAGAGAAAAAATGACATTGCCTTGATTTCGATCAAGCCATTATGAAAAGGATACGTTATGCAAGATAAGCTGTTACTGTTGAAACAGGCTACTTTATTTCATGAGTTAGCCGATGCCGAATTAATGCCCATAGCTCAAGCCAGTCACTTACAACATTATGCGGCACACACTTTATTATTTACGGCGGGAGAACCTGCAACCCATTGTTATTTATTAATACATGGCTTAGTCCGTTTATACCGATTAACACCAGACGGAAAAGAAAAAGTTATCGAGTTGATACGAGCAGGCGATACTTTTGCGGAGGCTGTCGTTTTTTTAAAAAAACCTTATCCTGTTTATGCACAAGCGTTAGAAACGATTGATGTATTAGCCATTCCTAGTCAAATTCTATTGCAAGAAATCCAAAGTAAACCTGCTCTATCACTCAAACTATTAGCCAATTTAAGTCGACGCTTACATCAATTTTTAAATGATATTCATGCCTTAAGTTTGGAAAATGCACAACAACGAGTTGCAGGGTTTTTATTAGCCATGCCAGAACAAGAATTAGCAACATTATCAATTCCTAAGGCGACGATTGCATCGCGTTTAGGTTTAACGCCTGAAACTTTTTCGCGCGTGTTAGGAAAGCTAAAGGAACAAGGGGTTATCAGTGAAACAAATGGCGGTTTATACGTATTAGACGTACAAGGCTTGCGCCAAGTTTTAAACGGAACGCATTGAATAAATGGGCTGATAAAGAGAATACCGACATTTTGATAAGAAATGGTTACACTATGAAACATGAAAAACAGTTGTAGCAACTATTTAAGCCATTTTCTTTAAAAAACACTTTAACTAAGAGGTTTTAACAATGCGTCGTTATAGAAAAAGTGCGTATTGGCTAGTGATTCTCAGTAGCTGGCTATGGGCGCAAGTGGCAACTGCCGCACTGGTTTTAGTTGATGGCGGTAATCAAACCATTCCAGCTGGTTCACCTTCTGAAGTCATTGTTTTCCGTGCCTTAGATACCGCAGGCAACCCGCTTAGTGGTGCGGTGGTCAATTTCACCTTGATAGATGCCTCATGTAATCAAATGAATAGCAATCTACAAGTTTTCACCGCTTTAACCGATGCACAAGGACAAGCCATTACAGCCTTGCGGGCAAATAATACCGCTGGTCGTTACACATTAACCGCCACAATGGCAGATGACCCAAGCCAAATCGCAGGTACAGGCATTACCGTCAGTGGTATCGATACCGTTTTCGCCATTGATGGTGTTTGTCAAACGGTTGGTTCTGGTCAAAATTCCAACCCTATCGTTTTCCGTGTTGTCAATGCAAACAACCAACTTGCCAGCAATGTCACGGTTAATTTTACCCTCGTAAATTCCGTCGGGATTACCATCAGTAACGGCGTTACAGTCAGCTCCGCAATCAGTGATGCACAAGGTTTAGTTCGCACACAAGCGATTGCTAATCAAAAACTAGGCACTTACTACATTGTTGCAAGCCTTGCCAATAATCCCAGTAAAACAGGCAGTGCAGGGGTTAAATTTTTAGCGGGTGAACCTGCCTTAATTTCGTCCTTAACCTCCGACTTTCGCCTACCAGCAGGACAAAGTTCAGGCAATGTCGTTTTTAAATTGACTGATGCCTATGGCAATGCCGTGACAAATCGCAACTTAAACTTTTCCGTACAAACCCCAACAGGTCAGCTCATCACAACCAACGTATCACCCGCTAATGCCGTGACAAACGAAAACGGTGAGGCAAGAACCCGCTTTACTGCACCAGAAACACAAGGGGCTTACCGCTTAATTGCAACATTAGCAAATTCAACAATTAGCGGTAGCGTTATGGTCAATGTCGTTTCCCCATTATTAGCCTTACCCAGCTTAGGTTTTTCTACAACCCTAAAAGCGGATGGAACATTATTAAGTACAAGCGCGACATTTAGCGGAGGCATTGCCGTGAATGGCGGTGCTTACACACAACAAGTTGAACAAGTTTTAAGTGATACCGTTGTGATTGAAGGCTCTATTCTTGTTCAAGAGGAACATATTGGCGCGACAGCCGATATTGTTGTTGTAGCCGCTTATACTCCATTACCCATAGAAAGCAGTGCGACGTATTTCTTTATGTTAAAAACGGGAGGGGCGATTGTGAGCTGGAGTTTAAGCCCTGCAACCTTAGAACCGTTTATCAATGATGTCAGTTTAGCCTCAGCACAAGAAGTGAAAATGTACACAGGCGCATTTGTTGGGACGGGGTTATTACAAGTCTTTTTTGGCTACCGCTTAACCGATGGCACAGTGGTTTTTAATGGTGAAATGCCCATACGGATTTTAATTAATCCTTAATAACCATTTGTTAAAAAAAGACCTGCTAGGTTTTTAAAACCTCGCAGGTCTTTTTTTGTCTGAATCAGAATTCACAGAATTTTCAGAATTAGCAGAATTAAAAACAATTAAAAACAATTAAAAACATAATTTTTTATTCTTTTAATTTTCTTGTCTTTTTAATTCTGAAAACTCTGATTCAGACAAACTGTTGTCTTTTTAAAAGAAACTCGCCGAACTCAGGTTAGATTTAAATCACTTTATGGTACGGTTACTATAAAACTCAGCTTATGGCTGTTTAACCAAATAACGAATCAGTAAACATTTTTCCACATTTTCCAATTCAGCGGCATTCGGCACAAAAACATAAACAACATATCCAGACCCTAAAGCGGCATTGATATTTTCACGTTTTAAATTATGCAATTGCGTTAATATAAAAGAACGATTCCCCGTCGGTGACAATAATTCTAACGTATCACCCACTCTAAAATGGTTTTTTACATCCACTTTTAACCAATTACCCTCGCGCGCTAACACCTCGCCCACGAATTGCTGTAATTCGCCAACAGAACTCCCATTCTGATAATTTTGATATTCATCATGAACATGACGGCGATAAAAACCTTCGGTATAACCTCGGCTGGCGAGATTTTCTAATTCATCCATCAACTTTTTATCAAACGGTCTGCCCGCAACGGCATCATCAATGGCTTGGCGATAGACTTGCGCAGTGCGAGCGACATAATAATATGATTTGGTGCGCCCTTCGATTTTTAAGGAATTAATGCCCATTTCTGTTAAGCGTTGCACATGTTGAATAGCGCGTAAATCTTTAGAATTCATGATATAAGTACCATGTTCATCTTCAAAAATGGGCATTAATTCATTGGGTCGTCCCATTTCTTCAATTAAATAAAGACCGTCGGTGGGTTCGCCTTCGCCTAAATCGGGCAGGGGTCGCCATTGCGTTGTGGTTTCTTGATGGATTTGCGGATTTTGCGGGGCAATTTTTTGTATATCTCCGCCAGCGGTTTCTTGGGCAGGATGCACTTTATACTCCCAACGACAAGAATTTGTGCATGTGCCTTGATTTGCATCGCGGTGATTGATATAGCCTGAGAGCAAACAACGTCCAGAATAAGCAATACATAACGCACCGTGTACAAAAACTTCTAGTTCCATATCAGGGCATTGCTGGCGAATTTCAGCAATTTCATCTAAAGATAATTCGCGCGACAGAATAATGCGTGAAATACCCGCACTTTGCCAAAATTTCACCGCTGCATAATTCATGGTGTTGGCTTGTACAGACAAATGTATCGGCATTTCTGACCATTTTTCGCGCACCATCATGATTAAGCCCACGTCCGCCATAATCAATGCGTCGGGTTTTAATGAAATCACCTCTTCCATATCAGCCAGAAACGTTTTTAACTTGCTATTGTGCGGGAATAAATTAACCGCGAGATAAAATTGTTTCCCTAATGCGTGGGCTTCATTAATACCAATTGCTAAATTATTCACATCGTTAAAATCATTATTGCGAACACGTAAACTGTAGCGGGGTTGTCCTGCATAAACCGCATCTGCGCCATAACTGAAGGCGTAACGTAAATTTTTTAAATTTCCCGCTGGGGATAATAACTCGGTTTTTTTCATTACCATGAAACCTTTATGAAATCTTTAATAACTATCGCAATTATTGAATTTTAATCCTGCGACTGATAATGCACTGGCTTTATAACAGGTATCGGCTGTGTTAGGTATATATTTTCGCACCGTAACCGACTTTATGTTGCGTTTTAAAATAAATTAACGGGCATTCAGCGCATTAATGACTTGTTGAATGCTTTATAACCCTCTAAAATAGTTTAAATTTTCTTAAAGATTTCAATCATGCCCCCAATCCCCAAAACCCCTGCGCATATTTTAAAAAAAATAGCAGTTTGTCGTGAAAAACAGGCAAAAACCTTAGATTTAAGTTATCAACAATCAACGTTCGAGGATGTTCGCTTAATCACTATCCCGCCCGAAGTGTTCACCCTCACACAATTGGAAGTCTTAAAGTTACAAAATAATGCCATTCAAATTATTCCTGACGAGATTAAACAACTATCGAATCTTAAACGCTTAGATTTACGCGGTAATCCACTCAATCAAGTCGCGGATATTTCAGGCTTAATCGTTCACTATGCCGATTTTCAACGCTTAAAAATTCCTGCTAAAAACATTCTGGGCTTAAAACTCACCCTCTTTTCTCACGAAGCCCCCGCAGGGATTTTTGACTGTCCTCATTTAACCATCTTAGAAATCACAAACCACCGTTTAACCCAAGTCCCGACTTGGTTGGCACGATTAACCCAATTGACTGGGCTAGATTTAAGCAACAATCAATTACAAGATTTGCGTGTACTAGAAACGCTGGTGAATCTCTCTACTTTATATTTGAGTTATAATCTGTTAAGCAACGTCTCAGGGCTAGAAACTTTAGTGAATCTTTCTATTTTGTATTTAAGTAGTAATCAATTAGATACTGTATTAGGATTAGAAACATTGATAAATCTTTCTGGTTTAGACTTAAGAAATAATAAGTTAAGTAATATATTAGGACTAGAAAGGTTAGTAAATCTTTCTTCTTTATATTTGAGAGCAAACCAATTAAGTCATGTGTTAGAACTAGGTATGTTAGTGAATCTTTCTGAATTGGGTTTGAGTTCAAATCAATTGAGTAGTATGTCAGGGTTAGAAATGCTGGTGAATCTTTCTGCTTTAGATTTAAGGAATAATCAGTTAAGTCATGTTTCAGGGTTAGAAATGTTGGTGAACCTTTCTTCTTTAGATTTGAGTGATAACCAGTTAAGTCATATTTCAGGGTTAGAAACGCTTCAGAATCTCTCTTCTTTAGATTTGAGTGGAAACCAATTAAGCCGTGTCAGTGGGCTAGAAACGCTGGTGAATCTCTCTTCTTTAGATTTGCGTGAAAACCAATTAAGCAGTGTCTCAGGGCTAGAAATGCTTAAGAATCTCTCTTCTTTATATTTAGGTTCTAACCAATTAAACAGTATCTCAGGGCTAGAACAGCTTAAAAATCTCTCTGTTTTAGATTTGCATGGAAATCAGTTAAATAGCATTTCAGAGCTAGAAGGTTTAATTCATTTAAATGTTTTAGCCCTTACAGAAAATAAATTCCTCGCAACATTATCCAATGAATTATTTGATTTACCTAAATTGAAAACTTTATGGTTGAAAGAAACCACTATTACCTATCCACCTATTGAACAACTAGAGCCAGAAGGAACTTCTGGCGAAGTTAATTTATTGAGAGTACGCAATTATTTAAGACAACTAAAAGAAGATGGGCAAGATTATTTATATGAAGCAAAACTCTTAATTGTCGGCGAAGGCGAAGCAGGCAAAACCAGCTTAATGCGTAAAATTACAGACCCTACTTATCAATTACCTGAAGAGCGGATTGAAAGTACAGAAGGCATTGATGTTGTGCGCTATGAATTTCCGTATAAAGAACGCCAGTTTCAAGTCAATATCTGGGATTTTGGCGGACAAGAAATTTACCACGCAACCCATCAATTCTTTTTAACAAAACGGGCGTTATATCTTTTAGTTGCTGATAATCGCAAAGAAGATACTGATTTTTATTATTGGTTAAACGTGGTTAATACCTTGAGTGAAGGCAGTCCTGTTTTATTGGTGAAAAATGAAAAAGAGGAGCGTTCACGCGAAATCGATGAATCAGGATTGCGAGGACGATTTAAAAACTTTGAAAAGAGTTATACAACCAATTTAAAAACGGAAAGTAAAGATTATCAGTGTTTAATGGCAGATATTCGTCACCGTTTGCCACAACTTCCGCACATCGGCACACCACAACCTAAAAAATGGCTAGATGTTCGCGCAGAATTAGAAAAATTAGCAGAAACCAAAAACTATATTGATTTAAAAGAATACTTTGCAATTTGTGACCAACACGGCTTTAAAAACGATGCTGATAAATTACAACTCAGTGAAACACTTCATGATTTAGGGACAATTCTACATTTTCAGAAAGATATTCAACTCGAGCAAATCCTCTTTCTAAAACCCGCGTGGGCAACTCAAGCAGTTTATCATGTGCTGGATAATAAAGCGGTTAAAGCGAATTTTGGTAAATTCACGACTGCTGATTTAAAACATATTTGGCACGAACCCGAATATCAAGGAATGCACAGCAACCTATTGCAATTAATGCTCAATTTCAAACTCTGCTATCAACTCACCGATTGCCAAAATACTTACATCGCCCCGCAACTGCTCCCCGTAGAACAACCCGCTTATAACTTTAAGACAACAGACGCGGTAACGGTTTTGTATGAAAACTATAAATTTATGCCTAAAGGCATGTTAAGCCAGTTAATTGTTGCTTTACACAAAGACATTGCCGAAAAACAAACCTTAGTCTGGCGCAATGGTGTGATATTAGAGCGTTACAATACCCGAGCTGAAATCATTGAAAACTATGGCGCGAGAACGATAACAATCCGTGTCGTCGGACAAAATCGCCGTGATTTACTCACAGAAGTGATGTATGAATTGAATAAAATTCATGGAAATTATCATCAGTTACAATATGAGGTTATGTTACCCTGTACTTGTGAAGAGCCTTATTATTTTGAGTTTGAAGAATTAAAAGACTTTGCAAACGACCGCGCTAAAATTCAATGTAGAAAACGCGATTGCAAAAAAATGGTAGATGCCCGTGACTTATTAGAAGGAATATTAAACGTGACAACAGATAACGAAGGAAAAACGAGTTTTGGAGGTAATAATTTCCGTGATATTCATGGCAATGTAATTTTTCAACAAGCTGGACGTGATGCTATTTTAAACCAAACTAATAACACCTTAAATCAAGGTATTCAAACAGATTTAAGAAACTTAAAAGAACTATTCTTAAATTTAGAATTAGGTGAACAACGCGAAAAAGTAGAGAAACTACTCATAGACGCAGAAAAAGAAACACAGAAAGAAAAACCCGATAAAGAAGAAATCGGTAGTGCATTAGACCGTGTACTAAAATTAGTCAATAAAACAGGAAAACTCACTACCGCAGTTAAAGATAAACTCATTCCCGTTGCTAAAACAGTCGGCGAATGGCTCGGCGAACACGGTGAAAACCTTTTAGAATTTTTCAACTAAAAAAATGTAGGGTGGAATAGCAAAGCGTATTCCACCACACGATTTATAATCTGTTTTTGCTCAATTTTTGCAGAATTTCAAGGTGGAATACGCTGCGCTATTCCACCCTACAAAATTTAAGCCATTATTTTAAAAAATCACCATGTCTGTTGTGGTTTAGACAATTGCGATTTTTTCGTATCTAATTGAAATTGCTGTTGTAACAATTGTGCGGGGTTATCCAACACCCGATTTAATAAAATATTCGCTAGCATTTCTGCTTCATAGCGTTGATTGGCTTGGCTGGCAAAAGAGGAGGCTGTTGCTTGTTCGGTGGGGTTATCCGTTTCTTGACCTTGTTCCGCTGTTTTTTCGGGTTCTTCTGAATTGCCGTTTTTTGGGGGTTCTGTTGGTTGTGGGGCGTTTGCCTGTTGCGTTAATGGCGTGTCGCCTCCGTCTCGTTGTTTATCCGTTGTCGCCTCCGTTGGCGGGGGATTATTTTGCCCCTGAGGACTGCTTAAATCACCTTGTTGTCCACTTTGCCCTTGCCCTTCTTTGTCCTTCCCGCCTGATGCGTCTTTGTCGGCTTTATTTTCTTGGCTTTCCTGCCCTTCGTTTAATTCTCCGCCACGTTTTTTCCCTTCTTCTTGCGCTTGTTCGGCTTTTTCTGCACCGCTACCTTGTGGGAGTTGGGGTTTTTCTAAACGCTGATAGGTTAAAGCAAGATTATGTTTTGCGTCTGCATTATCGGGGTCTGCGCCGAGCACTTTTTGATAGGATAACAAGGCTTTATCATATTCACCACGCTGAAAATAAGTATTTCCTAAATTGTATTCTGCCGATACGATTTGTTCAGTATGCGTGACGGAGGCAAAGGCTTTTATTGCGTTGTCATAATCTCCCGCTCGATAAAAAGCGACACCGCGATTGTAATCGTCGGTAAATAACTGCGCGGCGCGGGCGTAGTCTCCTGCAATAAAGGCTTGTTGCGCTTGTTGGTCGGCGTTTTGAAATTGGAGTTGCCACGCAAGACTTGGGGTGGAGTAGCTGAGGATTCCTAACAGGCTAATGATTAAAGCAGATTGATATGGTATAGACATTTTTACCCTGCTGTTACGGATTATTTATTTTAATGTCAGTGTAGGTGAACTTGTGGGAAAAAACAGAGGGGTTAAAGCAGATAGGATGCGGGATAAAAAAAGTCGGAAAGTACAAATACGTACTTTCCGATGGAGCTAAAAGGAAATGAACAACCGATAAATTTATTGTTCTTATTCTTCGCCGCCTAAAACGCCAAATATTTGTAATAAGCTGATGAATAAATTGTAAATGCTAACATACAGTGTGACCGTTGCCATGATGTAGTTGGTTTCATAACCATGCACCATGTCGCTGGTTTGCCATAAAATCATCCCCGCCATTAGGAGGACGAACATTGCAGAAACCGCAAGGCTTAAACCCGGTAAGCTGAATACGATTGCACCGATACCCGCTAAGAAAGCAACTAAAACCCCTGTGACGACAAAGCCACTTAAAAAGCTGAAATCTTTTTTCGAGGTTAAAGCGTAGCCTGATAAGCCTAAGAAAATCACAGCGGTAGAGCCAAACGCCATCATGACTAATTGGCTACCGTTCCCAAAAGTTTGGGTATAAAGGTTGATGATAGGCCCTAAGGTAAAGCCCATAAAACCTGTTAAGGCAAAAACGGCAACAATCCCCCATGCACTATTGCGCAGGGCAGAAACGGTGAAGAATAAACCGAAATAGCCGACAAGGGTAATTAACCAATGTAACGGGGGCATGTTGAGCAACATTGCAACCCCAGCTGTTATTGCACTGAATAATAAAGTGATTGATAACAGTGTGTAGGTATTGCGAATTAATTTATTCGCTTCGGTTGTGGATAAGGGTTGAGTTGCTGCTTCTAAGTTGACAACTTGTGCAGTCGAAACACGTTCAAACAGATTATTGTTAGCCATTGTAACCTCCTAAAAAGCCGTGAATGTCAGCGGATTAAAACTGGTTTTGCTAAACCTGCATTCTTAATTTATCAAACAATTCAGGACATATTATGGGGTGCTATTTTTAGATTTGCAAGTCATGCGAGATGAAAAAATGGTTATATTTTCTGTGTGGTTATCTATCTATCTGTTGATAGATGGGGATGAATCATAACTTTTGTCAGTAAATGATACGTATATTTTTTTCACCTAGTAGGGTTTTTAACTGGGTGATAAGGGCATCATTTGGCTTAATTCGCCATGCTTGCCCTAGTTGAATATCCACTTTTGCATCATGACGCATATATTCAATCCAAATAGGGATTTGTCCTTGTCGGTGTGGGTTTAAAATCTCGATGAGTTGTTGCACTAAACCCGCATTTTTTGCTTGTTCAGGGTAGATATACATATTTAAACTGCGGGCACTGGTTTCACGGGCTTCTGCAAGGGTTTGTACGCTATTCGCGGTCATGCTGTAACCGCCCGTAAAATCATCGTCGCGGATTTCGCCTTCTGCAATTAATAAACTATCTTTAGCTAATTTATCTTTTACCGCGTTATAAACTTCTGAATAGACAAGTACATCTAAACGTGCGGTGTTATCGTCTAAGGTTAAAGAAGCCATCCGCCCGCGTCGACTATTAATGGTTCGCACGCCAATAATTAAGCCTGCAACTTTCGTCGTTTGATATTTATCCGTTGGACGAATCGCTGATAAACGGGTAGGAATTAGTTTGCTAAGTTCGTCTATATATTGATTAATCGGATGTCCGCTTAAATATAAGCCTAAGCTGTCTTTTTCCCCTTCTAAGCGTTCACTGTCTGACCAATCGGGAACATCTACAAAAGGGGGGGCTTCTGGTTCATCAGCCGTTGCAACGGTGCTGCCACCCATGCCGAAAATATCGACTTGTCCTACGCTACTGTTAGCAACGTGTTTTTCTGCCAATTTAATCGCGGTATCTAAAGAGGCAAGCATCACCGCACGATTGGGTGCGAGTTTATCTAACGCGCCTGAACGAGTGAGGGCTTCTAAAACCCGTCGATTGGCTTTGCGTAAGTCAATACGGCGACAAAATTCAAATAAATCTTTAAATTTACCCTGTTGCCGTTCCTGAATAATGCCTTCGAGTGCGGCTTCACCGACACCTTTAATTGCACCTAAGCCGTAACGTATGGCTCGATTTTGGTCGTCGGTCACCGTAAATTTATATTCAGATTCATTCACATGGGGCGGTAACACTTTTAAACCCATTTCTCGACATTCGTCGATTAACATCACGACTTTATCGGTGTTATCCATATCGGAGGAGAGCACCGCCGCCATAAATGCGGCTGGGTGATGCGCTTTTAACCATGCGGTTTGATAAGAAACTAGCGCGTAAGCAGCAGAATGGGAGTTGTGTACGATGATGTCGTTAGCGATAAAATTATGTGTGTTATCAACTTCTAAATCATAAGTCATCGCTTCGCCCGCAGGCTGAATACTGATAATTTCATCCCAGTCCAGATGATAATTCGAAAGTGGCAAGCTGTTGGTGCTTAATTGTTCGATAAGGGCATTAATAGACTCTAATCCCTGTAATTTCAAACAAAATTCTGTTTCTCGTGTTATCAATTGCGTCGGAATGGCAAAGCGTAATAGCAAGTGTTGTAATTGTCGGGCAATGGTTTCAGAAATTAGATTGAATTCAAGTTGATTTAAGGCAAAGAGGGTGCAGTATTGGCGCAAAAATTGGGCAAGATGGGTTTTATTTAAGCGAAAAATAGGCGTGGGGAATGCGTCTGAAGTGGCGGCAAGCCAGTGTTTAATTCGTGTTTCATCTGCATTTTCTTGTCCTGCAATGGGTAAATAGGCAGGTGTTGCAATGAGTTGTCCTAATTGTAGTTTTTCTAAGGCTTGCCAACCTTGATGCGTTAAAAAGGGATGATTCGCGGTTGCGGTAATGCGTTTACCTGCTTTCGTGCTTAAGGTAAACACGGGTTTTATGCCGTTTTCCATCACGTGAGCGACGCGACTGTCTGCAATGGTTTGATTTGCTTGCAGGCTTAAAACGTGGCTTAACCCTGTTTGATATAGTTGCGCGATGGGGTGTAATTCCCCTGTTGCGGGGTCTGCTATTAAGGTTTCTCCGACTAGGCATTTATTAAAGCCGTAACCTGCGAATTTTTCGACTAAATCGAACACATAGCCCGCTGTATCCGCTTTTACCTGATTTTCTACCGCGCCATCGATAAAACCTGCACGTTGCTTTGCCATTTCCTCTGGCTTTTTCTTCCCCATCGCACGGCGTAATAAGTCTGCACCACCGAGCGTGTAGCCTGATAATACTTGGGCAATTTGCATGACTTGTTCTTGATAGACAATAACGCCATAAGTAGGTTTGAGTATCGCAGCTAATCCGACGTTATCACTTAATTCTGGGTGTAAATATTCGATTTTTTCCCGTCCGTGTTTACGGTTAATAAAGTCGTCCACCATCCCCGACTGTAACGGGCCGGGACGGAAAAGCGCGACCAACGCAACGATGTCTTCAAAGCAGTCAGGTTGCAGGCGTTTAATTAATTCTTTCATCCCACGCGATTCCAATTGAAACACGGCGGTTGTATTGGCTTTTTTCAGTAAGTCGTAAGTTGTGGCATCATCTAACGGAATCCGCATAATGTCTAACGGCGTTTCGGCATAGGTATTAATAATTTCCAACGCCCATTTAATAATGGTCAGCGTCCGCAAGCCTAAAAAGTCGAATTTGACTAAGCCTGCTTCTTCTACGTCGCCTTTGTCGAATTGGGTGACGAGTCCGCCTTCTTTTTCTTCACAATATAAAGGGGAAAAATCGGTTAGCACTGACGGTGCGATAACCACGCCCCCCGCGTGTTTGCCGACATTGCGCGTTAAGCCTTCTAACTTCCGCGCCATGTCTATCAATTCGCGCACATCCTCTTCTTGCTCGTAACGACTGCGCAAGGTTTCTTCAACTTCTAAGGCTTTTTCTAAGGTAATACCAATTTCAAACGGAATCAGTTTTGCGATTTTATCTACAAAACCATAAGGATGGTCTAACACTCGTCCCACATCGCGCACGACCGCTTTAGCCGCCATCGTGCCATAGGTGATAATTTGCGATACTTTGTCATGTCCATATTTATCAGCAACATAACGAATAACGGTATCGCGTCCTTCCATGCAAAAGTCAATATCAAAGTCGGGCATCGATACCCGTTCAGGGTTTAAAAACCGTTCAAAAAGTAAATCGTAGGGTAAAGGGTCTAAATCTGTAATTTTTAAGGCGTAAGCGACTAAAGAGCCTGCCCCTGAACCCCGCCCCGGCCCGACGGGGATATTGTTATCTTTTGCCCATTGAATAAAATCGGCGACAATTAAGAAATATCCAGGGAAACCCATCTTAATAATCACTTCTAATTCAATTTGTAAGCGTTCATCATAGGGCTGGCGTTGTTGCGCGAATTCAGGTGAATTTTTATCGAATTGGCTTAATAAGCGTTCTTCTAAGCCTCGTGAAGCCTGCTCGCGGAAATATTCATCCATGTGCTTGCCTTCAGGAATCGGAAAAATCGGCAAGCAGGGTTTACCCAGTGATAATTCAATATTGCAACGTTGTGCAATGTGCCATGTATTTTCTATCGCTTCAGGAATATCGGCGAATAATTCCTGCATTTCTTCAGGGGTGCGCAAATACTGTTCGGGGCTGTAATGGCGTGGGCGGTTGGGGTCGGTAATTGTCCGCCCTTCATGAATACAAACGCGGATTTCATGCGCATCGAAATCATCGCGGGCTAAGAAACATACATCATTCGTGGCGACAACAGGCGTTTGTGTCGTTAAGGCTAAATCGACCGCTGCATGTAAATAATTTTCCTCATTTGTTCGCCCTGTCCGCATGAGTTCAATATAAAACCGATTGGGAAATAAGGCTTGCCACGCCTGCAAATGTTGACGCGCTGCATTCTGATTACCTGCAATCAAGGCTTGCCCAATATTGCCTTGTAATCCACCTGATAAGGCAATCAAGCCTTCTGTCGCATGGGCTAACCATTCCCAATGAATATAAGGCACTCCTTTTTGTTGCCCTTTTAGATAGGCATCAGACACTAAACGGGTTAAATTTTGATAGCCTTGTTTATTTTGGCATAACAATAAAATACGGGAGGTTTCACCCTGTGGATGTTGAATAAACGCATCAACGCCGACAATGGGCTTGATACCAGCAGATTGCGCGGTTTTAAAAAACTTCACTAAGCCGAATAAATTATTTAAATCAGTCACCGCAACAGCAGGCATACCCGCCTTATCTACGGCTTTAACCAGTCCTTTCAAACGGATAAGACTATCAACAAGCGAGTATTCAGTATGACAACGGAGATGAATAAAACAGGACATGATGGCGGATATACAGGGCAAAAGAGGGGCGAATGATACGAGTTAGTTTAGCCTTTTTAAGCTGAATCCTGTAGTCTTTTAGTCAAGCAAGTTAAAAAACTTAGAGACTTAACAAGAGGATAACATGTTAGATTTCATCATCCCCGACTGGTCAGCTCCTGCCAATATCAAAGCCTATTGCACCACTCGTCAAGGCGGTTTCAGCCCTGTCCCTTATCACAGTTTTAATTTAGGCGACCACGTGGGCGATAGTTTGGACACGGTCAACCGTAATCGAGCTTTATTGCGTGATAGCCTGCAATTACCCCGCGAACCGCTCTGGCTGAAACAAGTACATGGCACACAGGTTGCGCAAGCAGAACAACCGCCTAGCGATGGCATTGCGGATGCATCAATGGCAAAGACTGCGGGCTATATTTGCGCCATTTTAACCGCTGATTGTTTACCTGTTCTTTTCTGTGACCGTGCAGGCACACGGGTTGCTGCTGCTCATGCAGGTTGGCGGGGCTTACTCAATGGGGTTTTAGAAAATACGGTGCAAGCCTTAGCCGTTCCACCTGAACAAATACTTGTCTGGTTAGGAGCGGGGATTAGTCAAGCCGCGTTTGAAGTGGGTTACGAAGTTCGCCGTGCGTTTGTAGAAAATCATCCCGATTCGGTGCAAGCATTCCAAGCAGGCAAAGATGCGCAACATTGGCAAGCAGATTTGTATGAACTCGCTCGTCAACGCTTGCGACGCATAGGGATTACTGCCATTAATGGCGGAAATTTTTGCACTTATACACAACAACATCGCTTTTTTTCCTACCGTCGTGAATCGGTGACAGGCAGAATGGCAAGTTTGATTTGGATAGAAAAATAACCTGAGTTCGGCGAGATTCTTTTAAAAAGACAACAGCTTGTCTGAATCAGGATTTTCAGGATTAAAAGATTGTCTGAATCAGAATTTTCAGAATTAACAGAATTTTTAGAATTAAAAAGACAAGAAAATTAAAAGAATAAAAAATTATGTTAATTCTGAAAATTCTGATTCAGACAAAAAAAGACCTACTAGAAAATTAATGCGAATCACGCTTTTTAATCCTGTGAATTCTGATTCAGACAGGTGTTAGGAGACAGTTAGCCCTTTATTAGGTTGTATTCGAAACGACAGACACAGGCTTTTCACATTCTTTGTTAAAATACACGTTATTTTCATCACAAAGATAAACAAGGGGAACATCGTGAAATTAGGCACACCATTAAGCGCGACCGCTTTAAAAGTCATGCTCTTAGGCAGTGGCGAGCTTGGGAAAGAGGTTGTTATCGCGTTACAACGTTTAGGGGTTGAGGTCATCGCCGTTGACCGTTATCCAAATGCACCCGCGCATCAGGTCGCACATCGTTTTCATGTCATCGATATGACCAATCCGCAAGCCTTACGGGCGTTAGTCGAAGCGGAAAAACCCGATATTATCGTGCCTGAAATTGAAGCTATTGCCACTGATATGTTGGTGGAAATTGAAAAAGCAGGATTAGCCGAAGTTATCCCCACAGCCCGCGCCGCACAAACGACGATGAATCGGGAACGCATTCGTGATTTAGCCGCTGATGTGTTGAAATTGCCAACTTCTCGCTATGCGTATGCCCATTCTGAAGCCGAATTACGCACACATATTGAAAGAATTGGTTTTCCTTGTTTTGTTAAACCAGTGATGTCTTCCTCTGGTAAAGGGCAGTCGATGTTACATAATCCCGCTGATATTCAGCCTGCTTGGGAACATGCCATGCGAGCAGGGCGGGTGAGTGGTGGCACGGTGATTGTTGAGGAGTTTATCGATTTTGAGTTTGAAATCACTTTATTAACCGTGCGTGCATTGAATGCGAAAGGGGAGATTGAAACTTATTTTTGCGACCCTATCGGGCATATTCAAAAACAAGGTGATTATGTAGAAAGTTGGCAACCGCAAGCGATGAGTGCGACTGCGTTAAAAACGGCACAGGATATTGCGTATAAAGTCACGGAAAATTTAGGCGGACGCGGTATTTTTGGGGTGGAGTTATTTGTAAAAGGCGATAAGGTTTGGTTTAGCGAAGTAAGCCCACGCCCACATGATACGGGTATGGTGACGATGATAACCCAACAGCAAAATGAGTTTGAATTACATGCACGTGCGTTGTTGGGTTTGCCTGTTTCCACCACCTTGCGCAATATGGGGGCGAGCGCGGTAATTTATGGCGGTTATGATAGCCCTGAAGGCTTGATTTATGAGGGAATTGAAGAAGCCTTGCGCATTCCTGATACGGATTTACGTTTATTTGGTAAACCTGAAGCTTTTATTAAGCGTCGTATGGGCGTTGCCTTAGCCATGGGGAAAACCGTGGAGGAAGCGAGAGAGCGGGCGAAGTTAGCGGCAAGTAAGGTGCGGACGGTGAAGCCGTAAAATGATTATTCCGTTTTGTAGATAAAAGTGGTTATCTGAATCAGGATTCGCAGGATTTAAACGGGTCATTCGCATCAATTTTTTTGTTTTAGGCGTTTAAATTTTGTTAATCCTGTCAATCAAGTTAATCCTGAAAAGTTTGATTCAGATGATTAGGTTTTATTTGTTTAGCACTAGTCAGAAATTTAATAAATCGCATAACTCATTTTATAGCAAACGTATTATAAAACGATGCCGAGGACTGGCAGTCCTAACCTAAATTTAAATCACTTTATGATACGTTTACTATATCTGCTTAGGTTGTGAATAATGCATACGCCTGTTTTACCATTATTAACGGTTTATACCCGTGAAGGTTGCCATTTATGCATGGAGATGCAACAAGAACTTAGTCTTTTACAGCAACGTTATTCTTTTACGGTGGAATATATCGACATTGATAACGATGTTGACCTAAAACAACGGTATAATACCCGCGTTCCTGTTTTAGCGGTGGGGGAAACAGAGTTGTGTTATTACTTCTTAGAAACAGAGAGCGTAGAGGCATATTTTAGGACGTTGTAAATTCCGCTAGAATGCAACGATTTTTTGATATGGCAACTTGCAAATTCACTCAATCCGCATAACATGCGTTTCAATAGGGGTGTACTTTGCCAATGATGGGGTGAGTTTATCCCAATATAACGATTTAATAATCAATGATAGTTGTGTAATGAACAACTGTTATTACCTTGATTGCTATCAATCTCGTAACATCTTGAGAGCTTGCTAGTTTGTTACCGCTTCAACACGTTGTTCTACATGAAAAACATTCGAAATTTTTCTATTATTGCCCATATCGACCATGGTAAATCTACGTTAGCTGACCGCTTTATCCAAGTATGCGGTGGTCTTGCTGATCGTGAAATGGAAGAGCAAGTTTTAGATTCTATGGATTTAGAACGGGAACGTGGGATTACTATTAAGGCGCATAGCGTCACACTTCACTATAAATCCCGTGATGGACAAACCTATCAATTAAATTTTATTGATACACCTGGACATGTTGACTTTTCTTATGAAGTCTCGCGTTCTTTAGCGGCTTGTGAAGGGGCATTGCTGGTTGTCGATGCGGCACAAGGGGTTGAGGCGCAAAGCGTTGCAAATTGTTATACCGCTATTGAACAAGGTTTAGAAGTCGTTCCTGTTTTAAATAAAATTGATTTGCCTTCTGCTGACCCTGAGCGAGTGATTCAACAAATTGAGGAAATCATCGGGATTGAAGCAAAAGAGGCTGTTCGAGTCAGTGCTAAAACAGGGCTTGGGGTTGTTGATTTATTAGAAGCATTATTAATCCGTATTCCCGCGCCTAAAGGCAGTGTAGATGCACCTTTGCAGGCGTTAATTATCGATTCATGGTTTGACAATTATCTGGGCGTTGTCTCTTTGGTGCGTGTCGTAGATGGCAGCCTAACCAAAGGTCAAAAAATTATGGCAATGTCTAACGGACGACGTTGCCAAGTGGAAAAAGTTGGGGTATTCACGCCTAAGCCTTTAGACTGTGAGCGTTTAAGTGCGGGTGAAGTTGGTTTTGTGGTTGCGGGTATTAAAGATATTGATGGCGCGCCTGTTGGTGATACCTTAACCAGTGCTGATCAACCCGTTATTGAACCTTTACCGGGGTTTCATCCGATTCAACCGCGTGTTTTCGCGGGTATGTATCCGATTGATGCGTCAGATTATGAAGCCTTCCGTGAGGCTTTAGCCAAATTAAAATTAAATGATGCGGCTTTGCATTTTGAGCCTGAAACCTCGCTGGCTTTAGGGTTTGGATTCCGTTGTGGTTTTTTAGGTATGTTGCACATGGAAATTGTGCAGGAGCGGTTAGAGCGTGAATATGAATTAGACTTAATTACGACCGCGCCCACCGTGATTTATGAAGTTGTCACCACAAAAGGTGATATTGTCATGGTGGACAATCCTGCAAAACTACCCTTGCAAAATTATGTTGCTGAAATGCACGAGCCTATTGTTGAAGTCAATATGCTAGTCCCTCAGGAATATTTGGGTAACGTCATTAATTTGTGTATTGAAAAACGTGGGGTACAAACCAAGCTGTTATATACAGGCTCACAAGTTTCATTAGGGTATGAACTCCCAATGAGTGAAATGGTATTAGACTTTTTTGATCGTTTAAAATCAGTAAGTCGTGGTTATGCTTCGTTAGATTATCATTTTCTCCGTTTTCAAATGGCTAACCTTGTTAAGTTAGATGTTTTAATTAACGGTGAAAAAGTAGATGCCTTATCTATTGTTGTACATCGAGATCAAAGTACATCACGTGGACGAGATTTAGTCGAAAGAATGAAAGATGTTATTCCTCGTCAAATGTTTGATGTCGCCATACAAGCAGCAATTGGTTCACAAATTATTGCTCGTCAAACAGTGAAAGCGTTACGTAAGAACGTCTTAGCAAAATGTTACGGGGGCGATGTGAGCCGTAAACGAAAACTTTTAGAGAAACAGAAAGAAGGGAAAAAACGCATGAAACAAGTGGGCTCGGTTACGATTCCGCAAGATGCCTTTTTAGCTGTTTTACACGTTGGAAAAAAATAAATGATTTGGGATTTAGCGGCTTACTTAGTAGTTTTAATTATCATCAGTACGGTAATCTGGTTATATGATGTTTTTTATCTTGAGCCTAAACGCAAAGCCGCATTAACACGGCTTTCCGAAAATGCAAGTAATACAGATTATCAACATGTTGGACAGATTCCTTTTTTTGTGGACTTAGCCCGTTCTTTATTACCTGTCTTTATTATTGTTCTTGTACTGCGTTCATTCCTTGTAGAGCCTTTTAGAATTCCTTCGGGTTCTATGATGCCTACTTTATTGGTTGGCGATTTTATTCTCGTCAATAAATATACTTATGGGATTCGTTTACCTGTATTGAACTGGAAAGTATTGGATATTAATCAACCACAACGGGGGGATATTATCGTCTTCCGTTATCCCGAAAACCCAGCAACTCCTTATATTAAACGGCTTGTTGGCATTCCAGGGGATAAAATTGAGTATCATCATGTCAATAAAATGCTATATGTCAACGGTGAGCCAATTCTACAAGTGCCATTAGGGGCGTATATTGGCATTGGTTCTAGTGCAGACATGACCCAACAAAAAGCAGAAGAATTAACCGAACATCTTTTTAACAAAAAGCATTCTATTTTGATTGTGCCTGAAAAAAGAAGCCCAATTCCGCAAACTATCAGCAGTTGGACTATCGGTGAAAAACAATACTTTGTCTTAGGTGATAACCGTGATAATAGTCTTGATAGCCGTTTTTGGGGAATCGTGCCTGAAGAAAATTTAATCGGCAAAGCGTTTTTTATCTGGATGAGTTGGGATAGCAAATTACCCAACTGCCAATTGTTGTCACCAACCAGTTGTATTAACTGGGGTAGAATTGGTACGAATTTGGATAGTTAATAATTCCCCCCGATTGTTTTATCCAAACCACCAATGAAGCCCAATCACTAACAATTAAGGAGTGCAAAAACATGAATATGAGCAAGCATCAAAAAGGGATGGGGATGTGGAGTTTATTATTTTTGCTGGCAGTATTAGGGACAATTGCTTGGGTTGGAATGAAACTTGTTCCCCTTTATTTGGAAGGGAAAAAAATCACCATGACGTTGGAAAATATTCGGAAACAACCCGATTTTGCGAATATTACTAAACAAGAGTTTACCAAACAGTTGTTTCAACGCATGAATGTTGATGGCATCAAACGCTTAGAAGGTAAAGAAGCACAAGAAGCCATTATTTATGAGCGCGTTCCTAAAGGCACACGGATTACTGTTCCTTACCAAGTTCGTGAACCCATTTTTGATAAGTTTTATTTTTTATACGACTATAGTCATACGATTGAACCTTGAAGACGGATTATTCAGCTTTATACAAAGTCCTAAATTACCTGTTTAGGCAAGAGTCTTACTTGACCATGGCACTGACACATCGCAGTGCTGGCAGTCGCAACAACGAACGCTTAGAGTTTCTAGGCGATTCGTTGCTCAACTACATTGCGGCGGAAGCACTGTTTGAACGCTTCCCAACAGCAAGCGAGGGAGAACTTACTCGTTCACGCGCGACCCTTGTCCGCGAGGAAACACTTGCCGAAATTGCCCAACAACTTAACTTAGGTGATTACTTACAGTTAGGGGGAGGCGAGTTAAAAAGCGGTGGGTGGCGCAGACCCTCTATTCTGGCTGATGCACTAGAAGCTGTTTTTGGTGCAATTTATCTGGACAGCGATATACAAACTTGTAAGCAAGTTATTTTACGCTTGTTAAAACCCCGTTTAGATAAGTTATCGCCACATAAAATTACCAAAGACCCCAAAACCTGTTTGCAAGAGTATTTACAGGCTCAACAGCGACCGCTCCCTGTTTATCGTGTGTTAACAGTACAAGGTGATCCACCGACACAACATTTTGAAGTGGAATGTCAGGTAGAAGGTTTAACAGTTCCTGCATACGGAACAGGCGACAGTCGACGACGTGCAGAACAAGCAGCAGCTCATAAGGCATTGAATATTTTAAATGGAAACTGATAATTATCGTTGTGGGTACGTTGCCATTGTTGGTCGTCCCAATGTAGGAAAATCAACCCTACTTAATCATTTGTTAGCGCAAAAAATCAGCATTACATCACGCAAACCACAAACAACCCGCCATCGCTTACTGGGCATCAAAACAGAAGAACACGCGCAAATTGTTTATGTGGATACACCTGGACTACACCAAGATAAGCATACGGCGATGAATCGTTATTTAAATCGTACCGCTTTGGGTAGTTTAGATGGTGTCGATTTAGTTGTGTGGCTCGTGGAAGCCTTAGCATGGACAGAAGAAGATGCACATGTCTTAAATGTATTAGAAAACATGAATATTCCTGTCATTCTAGGCGTTAATAAAGTGGATAAAATTGCTGATAAAGCGTTATTACTGCCTTTTTTAGAAACGATTACACAAAAACGGGATTTTTTAGCTGTTTTTCCTTTATCTGCTTTACGCAGTATCAATTTGGATGAGTTGGAAAAACAAATCGTTGCAGAATTACCACTCAGTCCACCATTATTTCCCGCTGACCAAATCACTGATCGAAGTGAACGTTTTTTTGTAGCAGAAATTATTCGTGAAAAACTCATTCGTCGTTTAGGGGCTGAATTACCTTATCGTTTAAGTGTGCAAATTGAATACTTTACTCAAGAAGAAAAGCACATTCATATCAGTGCCATTATTTGGGTAGAGCGAGAAGGGCAAAAAGCTATTGTTATTGGTAAACAAGGACATGTGTTGAAAAAAGTAGGGGAAGAAGCGCGGAAAGACATTGAGTTGATGATTGAACAAAAAGTCTTTTTACAACTTTGGGTAAAAGTAAAACAAGGTTGGCATGATGATGATCGAGCATTGCGACAATTAGGTTATACCGATGAATAACTTAATTTATCGGTGACGTGCTCTAACTCCAATTCTGCGAGATTTCTAAAATAAAACGGAGACCTGTTAGGTTTTGAAAACCTAACAGGTCTTTTGCGATATATATCAAGGAAAAGAAAGGATTGCCCTGAGTGAGTTGGATTAATTACCCGTTGTCGCTTCTGCGGCTTGTGCAGGCTCTGTTACAAAACCAACTTGGCTTAAACCTGCGGTATGAATCGCTGATAAAAGGTTCGCAATTTTTTCATACGGTGTACTTTTATCAGCTTGTAACTGTAAAGAAGGTTGTGGGGTTTGAGTTGATGCCGTTTGTAAGCGTTCGGGCAATTGTGCCACGCTAATCTGCTCTTTATCCCAAAACAATTCACCTTTTGCATCAATGGTGATTGCAATCATTTTAGGTTCTTCTTTCACAGGTTCTGTGCTGGCTTTGGGTAATTCCAGCTTAAATGCATGTGGTGTCAGTAATGGTGCGGTTACAATAAAGAGAATAAGTAGCACTAACATGACATCCACCAGCGGAATAATATTTATTTCCGCCATGGTTTTATCTTCGCCTTGTTCATCAAAACTGCCAAATGCCATTTATGCCGCCTCCTGTAAAGTGAAGGATTCAACGTGAGTTGATGGTAATGTGCTTGAGGATGGGTTCACACGTCCGCCCGTATTAAGATAGGCATATAAATCATGCGCAAAGGCATCTAGTTCATTAAAGTAGCTTTGATAACTACGTACAAGGGCGTTATAGCCTAAAACAGCAGGAATCGCAACGGCTAAACCGATAGCGGTCATAATAAGTGCTTCCCCGACAGGTGCTGCAACGGTTTCTAAAGAAGCAGAACCCGCAGAACTGATGCGCATCAGCGCGCCATAAATTCCTAACACTGTTCCTAATAACCCGATAAACGGCGCGGTACTGGCTATACTGGCAAGGATGGTTAAGCCTGCTTTTAAGCGTTCCGTCTCCTTGTTAATAATCCGACGCATTGTTCTGGTAATAAATTCGCTATGTGAGCAAATCATATTCGCACGATTTGGCGCAAGCCGTTCATGATGAATAGCCGCTTGAATGCTGTGTCCTGTTAAGTAGGAAAAGGGTTCATAGCCTTTTTGTTGTTGTGCAATGGCATTGAGTGTTTGTAAAGAATCTGCGTGTTCAAAGCGACGACGAAATTGTGCAGTTCGTATTTTTATAATCAGTAATGTCATGGTTTTGCTGAGTAATAAATACCAAGATAACAATGACATAACGACTAAAATAATGCCGATAGTTAATGCTAAGGGGTTTTCCATCAGGTGCAGTAGAAAACCATCTAATCCAAAATGTGTTTGCATAACAATTACCCTTCCAATTGAAAATTAATCGGTACAATAACCCAAGCTCCAACAGCCTCCTCGCCACGTTTAGCGGGCACAAATCGCCACTGCTTAACGGTTTCTAATGCCGCTTGATCTAAGCGTTCATAACCACTTGATGTGGCAATTTCTAATTTTTCTGCACGTCCATTTGCATTGACATGAACCCGTAATTTCACTTTGCCTTGTTCTCCGCGCCGTTTGGATAACAATGGATAGTTGGGGGCTGGATTGTTTAAATAAGCCGCATTGAAAATGGGTTGACTCACAGGTGCTGATGACGCGGTGGGTGCGGGCATTGGACGGGTTTGAACAGGAGGGCTAGGGGAACTCACTGCTTGTTGTACAGGGAGGGGCACTGTTTGTGTCGCTGCTGCAACGAATGTAGGCGCAGGTTGAACAACAGGTCTTTCAGTCATTATCGGTTTATGTCTAGGTCTTTCTACATGTTTTCTAACATGTTTAGGCTTATCCATCACTTTTTTTATGGGCTGTGGACGTGGCTTTTCTACAACGCTTTTTTCAACAGGCGGGGGGGTGGGGATGGGTTCAGGTAACGGTAATGCAACAACGGGCGCAGGTTGCGGCATAACAGCGGCAGGCTTAGGACTCGGCTGGCTTAAACTCACTTGTATGACTTTGGGCAGTGTGTCGGGAACAACCGTTGCTGCAACGCCACGACTGAGTAATTGCCAAATCGCAAGCCCATGCAATCCAATGACGATTGCAATAAAAAAACTACTTTTTGTAACATCTTGTACGTACTTCATGCTTACAATCTCTGTTATACATTAAACTATTTGTATTTTTTAATAAAATAGAGCTTAAATAACAATTTTTTATTCTTTTATATTATTTGATAATTTAAGAGTTAATGATAATTATTATCATCTATTTTGTAAAGTAAACTCAGTTATGTGGTGCTTGTTATTCTCTTGACTATACTATTTCAGGGATAAAAATGAAGTATATTGAAGCATTAAGATTAGGAGAGGATAAAAAATGCAGAATCGTTGTGCATGGGCAAACGCAAGCCCTTTAGAGTGTTTATACCATGATCAAGAGTGGGGATGTCCTGTACATGATGATCAGGTTTTATTTGAATTTTTACTGCTAGAAGGGATGCAAGCAGGTTTAAGTTGGCGCACTGTTTTACAGAAACGCGATAATTATCGGCAAGCACTCGCCAATTTTGATCCTGTAGAATTAGTCAACCTAACGGAAGTACAACAAGCTGAATTACTTTGTAATGCAGGGCTAATTCGTAATCGTGCTAAAATTGCAGCAATTCCCATTAACGCACGTGCATTTTTACAAGTTCAGGCAGAACAAGGGAGTTTTGCTAATTATTTATGGGGATTTGTGAATGGGCAAGCTATTCAAAATCAATGGCAATCGCTCAGTGAAGTACCTGCTTACACGCCTTTATCAGATAAAATCAGTAAAGATTTGAAAAAAAGAGGATTTAAATTTGTGGGCACAACAATTTGTTATGCCTATATGCAAGCCATTGGTCTGGTTAATGATCATTTAGTCGACTGTTTTCGTTATACTGAAGTTCAATCAATGAGATAATGCAATGTTTACAATTGCTACATGGAACGTCAATTCACTACGTGTGCGTTTACCCCAGCTATTGGATTGGCTGGCACGGGTACAACCTGATATCGTGGCACTGCAAGAAACTAAAACCATCGATGCTAATTTCCCACTCACTGACATTCAACAAGCAGGCTATCATGCTATTTTTGCAGGGCAAAAGACCTATAATGGCGTTGCTTTATTAAGCAAATTTTCTGATATCACTGATGTTGTCACCGAATTTCCACACTATCCAGACCCGCAACGACGTGTTCTTGCAGCAACCTACCCAAATGGTTTACGTGTTCTGAATCTCTATGTGCCTAATGGAGAAGCGATTCACTCAGAAAAATATCAGTATAAATTGGCTTGGTTGCAAGCATTACAAGATTATGTTGCAGATCAACAGCAAAAAACCCCTTATCTTTGCCTATTAGGCGATTTCAATATTGCCCCACGCGATGAAGATGTTCATAACCCTAAATCGTGGGTTGGTAAAGTATTGGTCAGTCCTGAAGAGCGTAATGCCTTACAAAATCTGTTTAATTTAGGCTTGGTTGATACTTTTCGCCAATTTGAACAACCGCCTGCAAGTTTTAGTTGGTGGGATTATCGTGGCGGTGGGTTTCCACGTAATCAAGGATTACGTATCGATTTGATATTAAGCAATGCTGCACTCGCAAAAAACTGTCATACTTGTTATATAGACAAAGCACCGCGTCAATTAGAACGCCCTTCTGATCACACGCCTGTTGTCGCAACTTTTGACATCTAGTTTTTTTATTGAGAACGTTTTTTGCCTGAGTTTATGTCCACTTGGTTCACAAAATTCTTATTCGTCCTACTATTTACATGGCTATTTGCTGCCTCTATTCAGCTTATTGTTGTACGTCATCAAACCCGTATGTTATTTGCTGAACTACAACGCTTAGAAAAACAACGGGATGAGTTAAATATTCATTGGGGACGATTACAGATTGAACAAACGACTTATGAACAACATGAGCGTATTGAGTCATTAGCCCGTGAAAAACTTCGCATGTTTGCGCCAATGGGAAAAGATATTGTGATAGTTACCTCATCGCCTGTGGTTAACCCATAGTTTTGTCTGAACTTAATCCGTACTACGCACTGCTGTTACACATGACCATGTTACTGCTTACCCAATCAAACCGCCGTTCCTCACGCCCAAGAAAGAGTTATATCAATCGTTTTTCTGCGCGTGCTGCGGCTCGTTTTGCCCGCCGTAAAGCAAAAATAGAAGTTTTTTGGCGACGTCGACAATGGATGCTCGCATTATTCAGTTTATTAGCGGGCGTACTCATTTGTCGTGCGATTTATTTGCAAGTCATGGATAAGGAATTTTTGCAAAATCAGGGAGATGCAAGACATATTCGTACTGTTACCATGACAGCACATCGTGGAACATTATTTGACCGTAATGGCGAACCCTTAGCCATTAGTAGCCCTGTTGATTCCGTGTGGGTTAATCCCAGCCAATTTAAAACAGAAGAGGCTAATTGGAATAAATTAGCCAGTATTTTAAACATTGGTCGTCGGGAAATTGATGATATTTTAACAACTCGCATGAGTCGGGGCTTTGTCTATTTAAAACGGCATATTACGCCAGAAATGACTCAGCAAGTAAAAGCACTTAATTTAAATGGTGTTTATCTTCAACGTGAATATCGTCGTTTTTATCCTTCTGGTGAAGTGACTGCACACTTATTGGGATTTACAAACGTCGATGACAATGGTCAAGAAGGAATGGAGCTTGCGTTTAATACATCGCTACGCGGCACAGAGGGTGCGAAACAAGTAATGCAGGATAGTCGCGGGCAAATTATTGCAGATGTTGAAAATATTAGCTTGCCACAAAATGGACAGGATATCCGTTTAAGTATTGACCGTCGCTTACAATATTTAGCCTATCGAGAATTAAAAAGCGCGGTTCGACGACACAATGCAGTAGCAGGCGCGGTCGTTATTTTAGATGTGCATACGGGCGAAGTGTTAGCAATGGTTAGCCAACCAACTTATAACCCGAATGACCGTAGCGATTTAAAAGCCGATGATTATCGTAATCGTGCGGTTGTCGATTTATTTGAGCCGGGTTCAACTATAAAACCCTTTACGATTGCCGCCGCTTTGCAAACAGGCAAATATACCCCTGATTCCTTAGTGAATACTTCACCGGGTAGTATGCGTTTTGGTAAATATCGGATTCGTGATACCCATAATTACGGCACATTAAGCCTTGCACGAATTATCCAGAAATCCAGTAACGTTGGTGCGAGTAAAATTGCCTTAACGATTCCAGCAGAAGAACATTGGCGTTTATTAACCCAATTAGGTTTTGGTGGTAGCAGCGCGAGTGGTTTTCCAGGGGAAGTATCAGGACGATTAGCCAATTATAAAACATGGAAACCTGTACAACGTGCTAGTATTTCCTACGGTTATAGCTTGAACACCACCTTATTACAACTTGCTCGTGCTTATACGGCATTAGGTAATGGGGGCGTGTTGCCATCAGTTTCATTTATGCCACTGACACCTGAAGCAATGAATCGTCCTATCAATGCCACAGAGCGTATTATTAGTCCTAAAGTTGCCCGCCAAGTGTTAGATATGTTAGAGCTGGTAGTAAAACCTGGTGGAACAGGGACATTAGCCCAAGTATCTGGTTATCGGGTAGGTGGAAAAACGGGTACAGCATTAAAATCGACTGGGCGCGGTTACGCCTCTGGTAATTACTATGCGTTATTTGTTGGCATTGCGCCAATTAGCGACCCGCGTCTTGTCATGGCTGTTTTAATTGAAGAACCGCGTACAGGTGGTTATTATGGCGGGCAAGTGGCAGCCCCTGTATTTGGTAAAGTTATGGCGGGGGCGTTACGCTTATTAAATATTCCACCAGATGATATTAAAAGCTTATAAATCATCGCGTTCAATGCTTTACGCTCATCAAAATTCGTAGCGATGAGAAAAAGGAAATTAACTTGAATTTGTCTGAATCAGGATTAACAGGATTAGTTAGCAGGACTTAAAAGAGTCATTCAGGTTAGTTTTTTGTTTGAGGAATTTAAATCCTGTCAATCCTGATTCAGATAAAAGGCTTAACAAGTTATAAAAACAGTGTTAATACCCCTGTATAACCATATAAACGTTGATGTGAAATCTCACCATTGGCGAAAAAACCAACGATGGGAATGTCGCCTAATTCTGCTTGAATGATTTTTAACTCTTCTGAATTTTCTCCAAACAAGCTCGCTCCCCTGCCTAAACAAGAGTAATACAACCCACCTTTGGGCGTTGTAGTCAGACTTTTTTTAATATTGCCTAACATTTTGATAAGGTCATCGCGGGCGGTTTGGGCATCACGTCGAGTAAAAAGAATAGACTCTCCTGTATTAACCAATTCACCAATGGCAAGCAGTTTATTTTCTTTATCAATGCCAACAAGATTTCGCACAAGATAATCCCCTGTGTCTGAGCCTTGCACGGGCAGTGCCGCAAAAATGTGACCTGCAACTTTGTTTAAATCGCTGGCGAGTTCTGCGCCAATATCTTCATTAAATACATCGAGTGCAGGACGGTCATCCAGTTTTATCAAAACGTTGTAGCTGGCTTCAGTAATTTGATGGCGTGTGCCAATCGCAGCACAACCTTGGCTTAAGCGGGTAGAGACAGTTACGTTGCTATCGAACATCACACCTGAGAGATTGCCTTCTACAATGTTGTCTGCAATTTGAAAGTAGTGACGGCGTGAACTGGTTAAGCCACCCACAAGAAAACCCTCGCCCATGCGTTCGCTGAGTTGGGTGATTTGGTGGATAATTTTTTGATTGCGTGGGTCGCCATGTACAACAGCAAAAAGCGGTTGTTTACTAGCTAGCCATGTTTGATGGGTATCGATAAATTCGTTGCTACCCTCTACTACAGTTTCATTGGGTGCACTGAAAACGCTAAAGGCGTTATCGGGAAAATGCCCTAACATCATAACCATGGCGGGAACATTAAAGTATTCTTGTCCTGTGCAACAAACGCCGACACCTGTTGTGCCAACCCAATGCTGAACATGGGTTCTGTGTTTGAGATGTGACAAAATGTCATAGACATATTCAGCGAGTTTATCCGTGAGGTAGATAAAACCTAAGTTGGCAGGCTTGGTTAAATCCATTTGAGCAAGGCAGATGTCTATTGCTTCTTGCCATTGTGCTGTGCCAGCGTGACCCAGTTGAAAACGATCCATGCTGAAAACCTCCCAAGAATTGATGATAAAGGGGACAATATAGCGGGTATTTATCTTTATTGATGCCGATTGGGAAAATTGGGGTTATTAGTATAAATGTTTTGTGCCGTTATCAGGCGATAGGGAAATATTTTCTAACGCTGATTTATCTGTAAATAATGTTAGCAGGGCATGATCTCAAGCGAGGGATTTAATCGAGCTGTGTGAGTGCTAGCGGGGAAACAGGGTTATATCCTGTTTCCCCGCTAGAGTTGATGAGCTTAGAGTTTGCTAATTTGGTCTTCTGGCACAGGTATCACTTCATCACCTGCACGTACAAAGCCTTGTCCAACGGTGATAAAGCGGATTTTTTCGGGTAGTTCGGTTAGCCAAATACCAGTTGCATTAGCACGGGCAAATTTAGCAGGATAAAAAACGACTTGGTTTTTATCATTGACAGCTTTTACGCCGAGTACACCACTATCATCTAACACAAGAAGTGAGGAGGAGACTTGATGCGCCATCACGTTATCAGTGGCGATGTTGAGCGTCGCACTCATACCCGCAACCAGTTTTTTATCAGGGTTTGGAATTTCTATTTCTATGGCAAAAGTGCGTGTTGCGGTTGTTGCTTGTAGGGCTGCAAGGCGAATTTTGCCTGTAACGATTTGCCCTGTAATCAGCATCACATTGACACTCATGCCAACTTTAAGTTGTGTTCTTTCTAATTCGGTGACATCGGTCAGAATCAGAAATTTACTTTCGTCAACAACTTCGGCAATTGCATCACCAATACCAACATAGTCACCAATTTCTATCGGGCGAGTTTCTAACATGCCGTCAAAAGGCGCACGAATCACCGTATTTTCTAAGGCAATTTGCGCTTGTTTAAGTTGGGCTTTTGCCGATTCTAATGAAGCTAATACTTCAGTTAAGTTCAGTTGAGCTTGATAGCCTTTATTGGCTAAGTCTTTTTTCGCAGCATAGTCTGCTTCATATTGTTTCACAAGGGCTTGTGCTTGAGTGATACGTTGCGGGCGGTCATTGACGGCTAATTTTGCGATGATGTCACCTTGTTTGACTCGTTCACCACGTTCGACAGGGAGTTCAATAACGCGGGCTTCAATTTCTGCTCGAAGTTTACTCACGCGCAACGGGGCAGTACGTCCCGATAGCACAAGTTCTCGCGTTGTTGGTTCTGCTTGTTGTTCACGCACCCGCACGTTGAGTGGTTCTGCTTTCAACAGGGTTGCGGGGGTTTTTTCGGTGTTTTCTCGTGAGGCGGAGGCTTTGTTAAATTGTCCAGAAACAAGCCAGACAACGAGGGAAACACTTAAGATAATAGCTAATAAGTAAGGTTTTTTTGCAAGGATACGCATTGTTACAATACTCATAAAATTTAAGAAAACGAGTTTTACTGCCTCAAGTCGATTGTAGCGGTTGCATGACGGGGGCTGAGGGTTCGGCTTTTTCCATAGTGATTGTTCGCGCTTTTTTGTGTCCTAATACGAGCAGGCAGGGCGTTAGAACGAGTGTGAGTAGGGTTGCAAAACTCAACCCGCCTGCAATGGCGGTTGATAGTTGTGTCCACCATTGAGTAGAGGGCGCGCCAAAAGTAATATCGCGAGTAATAAAGTCGATATTAACCGCTAATACCATCGGAATAAGTCCTAATATGGTTGTAAACGTGGTTAAAAAAACAGGGCGTAAGCGTTGGGCGCAGGTGCGTAAAACCGCTTCATGTAGTTCTAACCCTTGTCGACGTAGGTCATTAAAGGTATCAATTAATATGATGTTGTTATTTACCACAATACCTGCAAGCGCAATAATCCCAATCCCGCACATCACAATCCCAAAAGGTTGTTGGGTAATCAGCAGACCTAATAAAACGCCTACTGTAGAAAAGATAATTGCGCTGAGAATCAGCCCTGTTTGATAAAAGTTGTTAAATTGAGCGACCAAGATGAGCGTAACTAAGAAAATGGCAACAAAAAATGCATTGCCTAAAAAGGCTTGCGTTTCTTTTTGGTCTTCTTCTTCCCCTTTAAACGTGACTTTAATATTGGGGTCATCTAGGGCGGCTAAACCTGCTCGAATTTCGTTCAACTTGTCGTTGACTAATACGCCTTCAGCAACAGCGGATTTGATGGTTAAAACCCGTTTTTCATCACTGCGTTTCAGTGTGCCAACTTGTGGTTGCGCTTGGCGGTCAACAAAAAGACTGATGGGAACTAAGCCTGCATTTGTACTAATCCGTAATTGGTCTAAGGCATCAACGCTCCGATTTTCTGCGGGATAGCGGACACGGATATCAAGTTCTTCGTCAGCATCATCTGGGCGATATTCTCCGACTTTAATGCCGTTAGTCACCAGTTGAATTCCGCTACCAATGGTTAAAATATCGGTGTTAAAGCGGCTTGCTTGTTCGCGGTCAACTAACAGTTTCCAATCTATTCCAGGTAAAGGGCGATTGTCTTCAATATCGACTAAGCCTTCGACACTGTGCATTTTATCGACAATTTGTTTAGTTGCTGGAATCAGTAAATCAGGAATTTGCGCACTTACTTGTAGTTGTATCGGTTTACTGTCTCCCGGCCCTGAAGGCGGTTTGCGGACTTCAATAGCAATTCCTGCTAAATCTTTCGTGCGTTGCCGTATTTCTGCAAAGATTTGGCTGGCAGGACGGCGCAGTTTCCAATCAATTAACTCTAATTGAATCACGCCGATTGTATCTTCTGGGGCATCATTTCGATTTAGAATGCCACTGCTAGCATAGATACTGGCAAATTCATGCATGTCTAAAATACGCGCTTCTACTTCTTTCACTAATTTATCGCGCTCTTGCACGGATAAATCGCCACGCGCACGAATATTAATCACACCACGTTCTGGCTCAATTTCAGGGAAAAACTCCACGCCTTTGCCATATTGAGCATATATAAAATATGTTCCAATCAGGGCAGTGAGTGCAAGCAGTAAGATTTTTAAAGGGTGTTTAAGGAGTGTGCCGAGCGTTCGTACATACAAACCTGTAATGCCTCGAATCTTGTACAAGGGGACATTGTCATAGTCTGGTAACGGGGTTGAATTGGCTTTACCTATCAACGCGCCTAATGCAGGCATAAAGAAGAGAGCCACGATTAAGGAAGCACTTAAGGTCACAATCACGGTGATGGGTAAATATTTCATAAATTCACCAACAACACCGGGCCAAAAGAGCAACGGGAAGAAGACAGCTAAGGTCGTTAATGTAGAGGTAATAATCGGGATTGCCATGCGTTTTGCGGCTAATCCATATGCTTCCGCACGGTTCATCCCTTCCATTAAACGGCGGTCTGCATATTCCGTAACGACGATAGCCCCATCGACTAACATGCCAGAAGCTAATATCAGGCTGAATAAGACGACAATATTCATCGTCAAACCCATGTAGTAAATGATGAGAATTCCCAGCAGGAATGAACCTGGAATAGAGATAACCACCAGTGTTGTGGTTCGTAATCCCAAAGCCGCTAAGATAACAATTGCGACTAATATCACCGCAGATAACACGTTGTTTTGTAAATCACTTAAGATGGTACGTACATCTTTTGAGTTATCCTGAATAAAGCTGATTTGGATATTTTTCGGAAAGTCTTTTTTCTCTGCATCGACAATGGTGCGCACTTGTTCAATGGTATCAATGATATTAGTACCAACCCGTTTTTTAATTTCTAAAGCAAGCGCGGGTTTACCATTGACGCGAGCATAAGAAGTTGGGTCTTTAAACGTCCGACGAACTTCGGCAACATCGCCTAAGGTAATAACCCGTTGTCCATCTACTTTAATCGGTAAACTGTTAATATCTTGTAAAGTTTCAAAAACCCCTGGAATTTTGACATTAAATCGTCCTTGCCCTGTATCTAATGCACCTGCGGCAATCAGTTGATTATTCCGTTGAAAAAGGGTTAAAACCTCTTCATAACTGAGGTTGTAACTCTCTATCTGTAATGGATTAATAATAATCTCTAAAACTTCCTCACGATTCCCCGTAATTTCTACTTCTAACACAGCAGGAATTGATTCAACTGCATCTTTTAATTGTCGCGCCATACGTAACAACGTCCGTTCAGGCACATCGCCTGCGACAGTGACGACTAGAATCGGAAAGAGTGCAACATTAATTTCATTAACAGTGGGTTCTTCTGTTTCGGCGGGTAATTTAGCCTTAGCAATATCTACTTTTTGCTGAACATCTCGCAAAGCCTGTTCACTGTTAAATCCCGCATCAAATTCTAAAGTGACAGCCGCATGTCCTTCTCCAGCGGTAGCAGTCATTTCTTTAATGCCTTCAATGGTTCGCAATTCTTTTTCCATCGGACGCACTAACAAACGTTCGGCATCTTCTGGCGAAATTCCTTCATGCGATATGGAGACATAAATAATGGGAATGGCAACATCGGGGTCTGATTCTTTGGGAATATTAGAATAGGCAGAAGTTCCTGCAATTAAGATAAACGCCAACAATAGAAGAACAACGCGCTTGTTATAAATTGCCGCGTCGATAAGTGCATTCATGGTGACAAAGTCCTTTCAATACTTTTAAATTTAATGACACTGATTAAAACTAATTGAATGGGTTATTCATGTTGTGTCATAAGTTGGCATAAAGTATATGAGAAAAATTCAAAGATGGTAGGGCAGTGCAACAATCCTTTATCAAGTGTGAGAAATTACACCATCTGTGTAACCCTGAGTTCAGCGAATTTCTGTTAAAAAAGACAATAGCTTGTCTGAATCAGAATTTTCAGAATTAACAGAATTTAAAACCCTAAAACCAAAAAATTAAGGTGAATCACGCTTTTTAATTCTGCTAATTCTGAAAATTCTGAAAATTCTGAAAATTCTGTGAATTCTGATTCAGACAAAAAAAGACCTGCTAGGGGTTAAAAACCTAGCAGGTCTGTCGGAACACGCGAAAAGGTTTGACGGACTGGCAGAGATTATTCTCTTGTTTTTCATTAGGATTCACCAGACAAAATTAAAACATTG
>NZ_JH600070.1:2514877-2543487 GCF_000245015.1 Beggiatoa alba B18LD
AAATTCTGTGAATTCTGTGAATTCTGATTCAGACAAAAAAGAACCTGCTAGGTTTTTAAAACCTAGCAGGTCTGTTGAAACACGCGAAAAGGTTTGATGGACTGGTAGAGACTATTCTATTGTTTTTCATCAGGATTCACCAGACAAGATTAAAACATTGTCTGAATCAGGATTTTCAGAATTAACAGAATTAGCGGAATTTAAAACCCTTAAACCAAAAAGTAAGATGAATCATGCTTTTTAATCCTGTGAATCCTGATTCAGACAAGCTGTTGTCTTTTTAAAAGAAACTCGCCGAACTCAGGTTTATCTAGCTTTTTAATTCTGAAAATTCTGTGAATTCTGATTCAGACAAAAAAAGACCTGCTAGGGTTTAAAAACCTAGCAGGTCTCTGTTTTAATATTAAACTCGCTTACAACTTAATTTCATTGACGCTGGTAATGGCTAAAATCACCCCTGTGATGATTAAACCAATAACGCCGCCAATCACGAGAATTGAAACAGGTTCGATAATCGCTAACATCCGTTTCATTCGAGTTCTACCGCTTTCCTCTAATAGTTTACCCAGTGATTTTAACATCTTAGGCAATTGACCAGAACGTTCACCTGCTCGTATTAGATTGTGCCCTGTTGGACTTAAAGCATCATTATCTTGTAATGCTTGCGATAAACTTGTCCCTGTCTTAACGGCTTTATTCACCTGTCCTAAACGGGCTTGTAGGCTGGGTAAACGCACACCTTGCCCTGCTAGCTCTAATGCCCGCACTAAGGACACACGGTTTTCTAATAACGTGCCCATGATAGTCGACCAGCGGGCGGTTTCGGCTTCCATCATCCAAACACCTACTAATGGCAACCGTGCGACGGCATCTTGTAACTGTTGGCGGAAACGTGCTTGACTGAATAAATAGCCGAGTAATAAGCCTAATGCACTTAAAGTAATCGTGATTACTGTCATATGCGTATTTAAAAACATACCCATTTCTAACACAGCTTTTGCTAAAAAGGGAATATTGTCGCCACGGGTTTTTAAAATATTGGCAAAACGAGGCACAACAACCGTAAAAATCATTAAGACTGCCCCAACGCCTGAAATAATCAAAATAGATGGATATATCATGGCATTGCGTAACTCACCCGCAACACGGGTTTCATATTCCATCTGCTCTACCGCATGACGTAAGGCTTGCGGGACTTTTCCCGTTAATTCCCCCGCTTCTACCAATTGATGTAAATACCAAGGCAGTTGTAACGCACTTTTTTGTAAAGCCACTGAAAAATTAACCCCTTGCCGTAGTTGGCTGGCAATTTCTGCAAAGGCTTGCGTGATAGCGGAATGGTGTGAGGACTGCGCGAGGGATTCAATCGATTCGATTAATGAAACATCAGACTCTAATAAGGTTGTTAATTCGTGTAACACAACCAGATAATCTCGTCTTTTCGGCTTGCCTGCCTTAGCGCGGGCTTTTTGAGTTTCTTCAAGCGAGGTTAAAACAAGCGGGGTTAAATCCCGTTTTTGAAGTTGGCGCGAGGCTTCACGCTCGGAATCTGCTGTTAAAATACCGCTGACTTCTTGCCCTTGTTGGTCTAATGCTTGGTATTTGTAACGCATATTTTTTAAAAATAGGAAGTAATAAACCTATCTGAAATTATCTCAATGAATGCACAAGCAACAAGATAAAATCAGACAGGATTAAAAAAACTTATTTAGCTTTTGCTAATTGCTCTAAATAACGGTCAGCGTCTAACGCCGCCATACATCCCGTGCCTGCGGAGGTAATTGCCTGACGATAGACATGGTCGGCAACATCGCCCGCTGCAAAAACGCCTTCGACACTGGTAGCCGTTGCATTGCCACTTGTTCCTGTTTTAACGGTTAAATACCCGTTAGACATATCTAATTGTCCTGTAAACAAGTCGGTATTGGGTTTGTGTCCAATGGCAATAAATACGCCCATCACAGGAATATCTTCTGTTGCATTGGTGGCAACATTTTTAATCCGCATCCCTGTTACGCCTGTTTTATCGCCTAAAACTTCATCTAAAACACTATTGAGTTTTAAAGTAATTTTCCCTTCTGCCACTTTTTCCATTAAATGGTCGATGAGAATTTTTTCAGAGCGGAAGGTGTCACGGCGATGAACAACGGTAACATGAGAAGCAATATTCGCTAAATATAAGGCTTCTTCAACGGCTGTATTACCGCCACCGATAACAGCAACAGCTTGATTACGGTAAAAAAATCCGTCACAAGTGGCGCAACCAGAAACCCCTTTACCCATAAACGCTTCTTCAGAAGGCAGACCTAAATATTGCGCAGATGCACCCGTTGCAATGATTAACGCATCGCAGGTGTATTGCCCACTATCCCCCGTCAACTGGAAAGGACGCACTTGTAAATTGACCTTATTGATATGGTCGAAAATAATTTCCGTGTCAAAGCGTTGAGCGTGTTTTTGAAAACGCTCCATTAATTCAGGCCCTTGTACACCATCGACATCGGCTGGCCAGTTATCCACTTCTGTTGTTGTGGTTAATTGTCCACCTTGTTGCATCCCTGTAATTAAAACAGGCTTTAAATTTGCACGAGCAGCATAAATTGCAGCTGTATAACCTGCTGGTCCAGAACCTAAAATAAGTAACCGACTATGTTTTACGGTGCTCATTTATCACTCCCAATAAATGTTATAATTTCATCCATAATGACTATATAACTCAACGATGACATGTTACGTTAAGTCTTTTCTTAAAGAAACCAATTCAAGGATTTTTTCTGTAACTCAAAGGGATAAGGTACTAACTTTAATAAAACTGCAAAATCCTGTTAATATTGTTTATTCTAACCACTTTCCTAAAATGGCATGATAGTGATTGGACATGCCTAATAGAATCACTAGATAGATTGAGGATTTAGCGTGAGCCAAGCCCGCCGTACTCGAAAACCCATCGCATCTAACAGTGTCGAACAAGGACGCATCAAACATGGTTTACGAGAAATCATGTTAATTTTGTTCTGCTTTATTGCGTTATACCTGTTTTTCTCCCTAAGCACCTACTCACCGTTAGACCCTGGCTGGTCACATAGTAGTGATGTCATCGAAGTCCATAATAAAGGGGGCGTTGTTGGTGCATGGCTAGCGGACTTATTTTTCTACCTCTTTGGCTATTTCGCTTTCCTTTTCCCCATCATCATTGGTCACATGGGATTAATCATTTACAAAGGTCGTCATCACGACATGTTAGCCAACCCAAAAACCATGATAGTCCCTGGTATCGGCTTTATCCTCACCCTAACAGCGGGATGTGGATTAGCCATTGTCCACTTTTCTGCTGAAGGCATGTTACTACCCAGCCATGCGGGCGGGATTTTAGGCATTGCCATTGGCAAAACTTTACAAGGCATATTCAGCCAATTAGGCGCGACACTGCTACTAATTGCCCTGTTTTTTACAGGCGTTACCCTCCTAACAGGGTTATCATGGCTTAAGTTAATGGATACCTTAGGATTCTACACCCTCCAATACCTCCCCATTATTGAACAATATATAGTTACCCGCGTTTTTCCCAAGATAGGGGTGTTTCTACATCAATTTTTCCTGATTACCCAAAAAATTTTAATTACCCTGTTTAAATTCCTTCACAGTATCTGGGTGACTGCACGCGCCTTTGTCTGGTCATTAATAGAAAAATGGCAAGCTCGCCGAGCGTCACGCGATTACTACGAAGAATATGAAGAATACGAAGAAGAAATTGAAGACGAGCGCGTCAATAACGCCCCAGCTAAAGACAAAAAAACTGACAACAACGATGCAAAAGACGCAGTTTTTTTCGATAAACCATTTGAGAAAGACGAAGAAACAGAACAAAAACCAACGACAACAACAAATACAGCCAATATTACCGCCGAAATTTTAGAAACAGCCCCCATCCTGACTGAGATTGTTTATACAGCCACAGAACCAAAAATTATAAATACAAGCAAGCATGTACAAAATCAACCTACACTTGATATTGCCGAAGAAATTTTAAACAACCGCGCCAGCATTCTGCCCGACACCGCGCTACTTCAACCCGCCCCCTTCATCGATAAAAGCAGTGAAGACAGCTTAAAAGAATGGATGGTATCCACCCTACAACACCTAGGCGTTGATGCCGACGTGCGCATAGTCTATCCAGGCCCTGTACTCCTTGGCTTTGAAATCAAAATGTTTTCCGAAGTCAATGCCACCCGACTAGAAGAACTCAGCGTAACACTTGCCCAAGCACTCAACGTCGACAAAGTGCGCATGATAGAAACACAAACAGGCGTGATTGGCGTAGAAATTCCTAACCCAGAACGCGAAACCGTCTATTTAGTAGATATTCTCAACGCCAACGAATACCAAGATAACCCCTCCCCGCTCACCTTAGCACTGGGCAAAGATGTACGTGGACACGCTTTTATCATCGACCTCACCCGTGTTCCGCATCTCCTCATGGCAGGCAGTTACCCCGCTGAAAAACAAATGCTATTACACAGCTTTATCCTAAGCCTTTTATACAAAGCAACCCCCAAAATCCTGCAACTGATGTTAATCAACAGCCAAACCAAAGAACTCAGCCCATATGACGCAATTCCCCACTTACTTACACCCTTAATTCAACACAAAGACAGTGCCTTACAAGCCCTAAAATGGTGTGAACAAGAAATGGAACGGCGTTATCGCCTCATGGCTGACATGGGCGTGCGCAACATTGAAGGCTACAACGAAACCCTTTTAAACCCCGATAGCCAAGCCTTTTTAGAAAATTTAGCCGCCAGTCAAGGCACACTCCCCTACATCGTGCTTGTCGTTGCCGAACTCTCTGAACTCATCCTCACCGATTTAGGCACACCAATAGAAGAACACCTCACCCGTCTTGCACAAAAAGCCCGCGCCGCAGGCATACACCTCATACTTGCCACCCAATACCCCAGCGTCAGCGTGATTACAGGGATGGTTAAATCTAACTTACCGACTCGTATCGCCTTACAAGTCAGCAATAAAAGCGAATCCCGCAATATTCTCGGACAAATGGGTGCAGAATCCCTGCTAGGTCAAGGGGATATGCTCTACAACACCGCAGGTACAGGCACACCGACGCGCGTTCATGCGGGCACTATCAGCAGAGAAGAAATTCAAGCGATTACCGACGACCTACGCCAAAAGGCAAGCCCGCGTTATTTAGATTTAGACATTACGAACCTTTCTTAAAAGAGCTAATTTTTAGCTTCAGGACTGGCAGTCTTTAAAAGACTGCCAGTCCTTTTTTTTGACTTGCTATGTGTAGAAAATTCTTGTTTAATCGAAAGAATTTTATAATTTTTAGGGGTTAAGTGATGGTACAACAAACCGCGTTAGCAATAGCACAAGAGAAAAAAGCCCATTTACAAAAAGCATTGATATTAGAAACAGACCCATCAGTAAAGTTTAAGCTGGATCATGAAATTAAAGAGCTAGAGGCACAAATTCAAGCATTGAGTGGCGATGTTGCAACATCGGAAGCAGATTTAAGTAGTTACATTAACAATAATCAAATTAATGGAAATAACAATAAAATTCAAATAATTGTTAATCAGTGGCAATGGTGGGGAATTGGGTTTATTAGTCTTATTTTGCTGTTAGCGTTGATAATGCTTATTTATGCTAATCCTAATCAATCTCAAGTTGTTACAGGGGATTGTAATACCGTTGTTGCAGGTGGAAATGGGACAACAAGCACTACCAATTGCACACCAACTAAATAAAAGGCTTATTTATCATGCGTCATACAGGATTATGTTTAGCCATTTGGACAATATTATCGCCCGTTTATGCCTTCAATGACCAAACTCAAGCAGTACATGGCAACTGTAATTCAGTTGTCCAAGATGCTGAAAAAGACGTAAATGTCACGATTATTTGTGGTATTGACCCTACAGTTCACCAAAAAACCCAAGAAGAAAAATCCACGCTTGAAAAGAAACTACATGAATTATATGAACAACAGATTGCGTACTTAAAAGAAAAGAATGAACTGGTTGATAAAGCTAAAGTAGCAGAGGAAGTCGTTAAGAATTATAACGAATTGCAAAAAGCCTACAAAAATCTGCAAGAACAAGTTGCGATGCAGGACAATGAACAATTAACGCAATTATTAGCAGAAGCACAAACCGCATTATCAACGGCTGAGTTAGAAAAAGCGAAGCAAATTCTGGATAAACTGTTAACCGAATTAGAATCTATAGAAAAGCAAATTGATTTAAAAGCCACCGCACACTTCACGCGTGCAAGAACAGCACTGATTGAGTTCAACCCAGACGAAGCCTATCCCCATTTAAAGAAAGCCTACAACTTACGTCCTGAAAACTTTGAATACGCCATTACCTATGCTGTTACCCTGCAAAAATCCCCCAGAAATCATACTGACCGTGATACTGCAATTTTAACCTATCAAACTATTTTAAATTGGTTACGTCCCTTAGTAGAAACAGATAAAAGTCGTTTAAAAGATTTGAGTCAGACACTCAATGACCTCGCGATTTTAGTAGCAGATGACTCAAGCCGTCGTGCAGAGGCAGAAAAATATTATCAAGAGGCATTAGACATTAGACGTGACTTAGCCGACAAACAACCCGCCGTCTATCGCCCTGATGTCGCTACGATACTCAATAACCTTGCGACATTAGTAGCAGATGACTCAAGCCGTCGTGCAGAGGCAGAAAAGTATTATCAAGAGGCATTAGATATTAGACGTGACTTAGCCGACAAACAACCCGCCGTCTATCGCCCTTATGTCGCTACGACGCTCAATAACCTTGCGAACTTATTGCAAAGCGACTCAAGCCGTCGTGCAGAGGCAGAAAAGTATTACCAAGAGGCATTAAAGATTTATCGTGACTTAGCCGACAAACAACCCGCCGTCTATCGCCCTGATGTCGCTACGACGCTCAATAACCTTGCGAACTTATTGCAAAGCGACTCAAGCCGTCGTGCAGAGGCAGAAAAGTATTACCAAGAGGCATTAGACATTAGACGTGATTTAGCCGACAAACAACCCGCCGTCTATCGCCCTTATGTCGCAGGAACGCTCAATAACCTTGCAAACTTAGTAGTAGATGACTCAAGCCGTCGTGCAGAGGCAGAAAAGTATTACCAAGAGGCATTAAAGATTTATCGTGACTTAGCCGACAAACAACCCGCCGTCTATCGCCCTGATGTCGCTACGACGCTCAATAACCTTGCGAACTTATTGCAAAGCGACTCAAGCCGTCGTGCAGAGGCAGAAAAGTATTACCAAGAGGCATTAAAGATTTATCGTGACTTAGCCGACAAACAACCCGCCGTCTATCGCCCTTATGTCGCTACGACGCTCAATAACCTTGCTGCATTAGTAGTAGATGACTCAAGCCGTCGTGCAGAGGCAGAAAAGTATTACCAAGAGGCATTAGACATTAGACGTGACTTAGCCGACAAACAACCCGCCGTCTATCGCCCTGATGTCGCAATGATACTCAATAACCTTGCAGACTTATATAAATCTGATTTTAATTTCAGAAAAGCAGCTGATTTTTGGCAAGAGTCTACAGATATTTTGCGTCCTTTTGTGTCGGCTAATCTTAATATTTTTGGGAATATACAAGCAAAACGGCTTAAAGCTTTAGGCGCAATGAGAGGATTTTTAGCCGAATCTAAAGAGGCTTGTCTTGCGTGGCAAGAAGCAGTAGAAATTGCTCAGAACAAGACGTTAAAAGAGGAAATACAAAGCGGTTTAAAAAAATTTTGTAGTCAATAATTCGAGTTCTGCAAGATTTTATAAAATAGAGACCTGCTAGGTTTTGAAAACCTAGCAGGTCTGAAGGAACACGCGAAAAGAATTGCTAACTCTTTCAACAGACTTCTTAGTTTTTTAAACCACCCGCCCCTTCGGTAACACCAACGTCAACATAAACATTGCCGCCGCAGTTACGACCACAGAAGGCCCTGTCGGTGTGTCCCAGTGTAAGGACATAAAAACCCCGCCTAATACCGCTAAACAACCCAATATACTGGCAATAATTGCCATTTGCTCAGGTGTGCGAGCAAACCAGCGAGCCGTTGCAGGGGGAATAATTAATAAAGAAGTAATTAATAAAATACCGACAACTTTCATAGCAACCGCAATCACTAACGCTATCATTAACATCAAAAACAAGCGCACCCACACCACAGGCACGCCCTCGACTTCTGCCAACTCTTCATGAATCGTGATAGATAATAACGATTGCCAAAGCCATACTAAACCCAGTAAAACCAAGCTCCCACCGCCATAAATCCAATATAAATCATATTGAGTCACAGCTAATAAATCACCGAATAAATAACTATATAAATCAATACGTATGCCATCCATAAAGGCGACAACCACTAAACCCAGCGATAGCATACTGTGCGATAAAATACCGAGTAAAGTATCTGTTGTTAAGCGTTTTTGTTGTTGCAATAGGCTAAGTAATAAGGCAATTAATAAACAAATCAGCATCACACCCAGATTTAAATTAACTTTAAATAGGATACCTAACGCAATGCCTAATAAAGCCGAGTGTGACAAGGTATCGCCAAAATACGCCATGCGTCGCCACACCACAAAACAGCCTAATGGCCCCGCAATCAGAGCAACGCCAATACCGCCCAAAACTGCCCGCCAAATAAAATCATCTATCATCATATTGTAATAACCATGTCATTTTTTTTTCTTGGAATATCAATAACATTTAAAATAATAATTTCCACCCGCCGATTTTTCTGCCGTCCTTCAGGCGTTGCATTATTTGCAATTGGGCTTGCTTGTCCAAAGCCTTCCGTCGTTATCCGTGTTGCTTCAATTCCACGTTGAACAAGGGCTTGTTTCACCTGCTCTGCTCGCTGTTTGGATAGCCACAAATTATAGGTTGCATTGCCACTACTATCGGTATAACCATCAATGGCGATATTGCTATCAGGTGAGTTTTTAATCGTGTCGGCTAATGCATCTAACACACGACTGGCTTCAGGCGTTAAAGCCGTTCCATCTGCCATAAAGTAAACCGATTCGAGAACTAATAATAATCCTTTATCCGTTTTGCGTGGATTTAAGGCTTCAAAATTGGATTGAAACCAGCCATGAAGTTGGCTACAACCTTGTACTATTGCACAAATTATCAACAACCCAAATAAACGATGATATCGGTCTTGAATAAAATATGGTCTATCGTTTTTCATGATACATCCCTTGAATCGGTCATGAAGTCATACTGCATTTAAGGTTTATAAAACCATGAATTACCATTAATTCAGCGTGAGTTTACGCAAAAACCTCACCATAAAAAGAGAGCTAATCCCAACAATTAAACGATTTTTACAGAAAGAAATCTGCTAACAAATTGTTTCAATTCGCCAATATAAAACTGATAGCAAAATAATACAAATAAAAGGCTGATTTCTTTCTAACTCTTGACGCAAACGTCAAATATAAAGAAAAACAAAAAACTAATTTTTCCCTTGAAATTCGAATGAACTCCCCTATTATTAGCACTCGTTATAGGTGAGTGCTAAGTTAAACACCACCACATCCGTTTTACTTTATTACTAACAACAGTCATTCGTATTGAGGAGATATTGACTATGCAAATCCGTCCCTTACAAGACCGCGTCGTTATCAAACGTGTAGAAGAAGAACGCAAAACAGCAGGTGGCATTGTCCTCCCTGACAGCGCGACAGAAAAACCCATTCGGGGCAAAGTCTTGGCGGTTGGTAACGGTCAAATCTTAGAAGATGGCAAAGTCCGTCCGTTAGATGTCAAAGTCGGCGACATCGTCCTGTTTGGCAAATACTCAGGCACAGAAGTCAAAATTGGTGATGAAGAAGTCGTGATTATGCGTGAATCCGACATCATGGCAGTTTTAGAAGAAAAGAAACACGCCAAAGCCGCTTAATCTATTCGCAAACATTCATACATCACAACATACCGTATTTTAAGGAAATATCATGGCAGCAAAACAAGTTTATTTTTCCGATGACGCACGTCAATCCATGCTCAGAGGCGTAAACGTCCTCGCTAACGCCGTTAAAGTCACCTTAGGTCCTAAAGGACGCAACGTCGTTTTAGATAAATCTTTCGGCGCGCCCACCATCACCAAAGACGGCGTTTCCGTTGCCAAAGAAGTCGAGTTAGAAGATAAATTTGAAAACATGGGTGCGCAAATGGTCAAAGAAGTCGCCTCCAAGACTTCCGACATCGCAGGCGACGGCACCACCACCGCCACCGTGTTAGCCCAAGCCATTCTTATCGAAGGCATCAAAGCAGTAACAGCGGGCATGAACCCGATGGATTTAAAACGCGGTATCGACAAAGCCGTGATTGCCGCCGTTGACGAACTGAAAAAACTCTCCAAACCCTGCACCGACAACAAAGCCATTGCCCAAGTCGCCACTATCTCCGCCAACGCCGATGAAGCCGTTGGACAAATCATTGCCAAAGCCATGGACAAAGTCGGCAAAGATGGCGTTATCACCGTCGAAGAAGGTTCAGGCTTAGATAACGAATTAGACGTTGTCGAAGGGATGCAATTTGACCGTGGTTATTTATCCCCTTACTTCGTCAACAACCAACAATCCATGAGTGTTGAACTAGAAAACCCCTTAATTCTCATTCATGACAAAAAAATCTCCAACATTCGTGAAATGTTGCCCATTTTAGAAGGCGTTGCCAAACAAGGTCGTTCTTTACTCATTGTTGCTGAAGACGTAGAAGGCGAAGCCTTAGCCACATTAGTTGTCAACACCATTCGCGGTATTGTCAAAGTCGCTGCTGTCAAAGCCCCTGGATTTGGCGACCGTCGCAAAGCCATGTTACAAGACATCGCCATTCTCACAGGTGGCACCGTGATTGCCGAAGAAATTGGCTTAAGCTTAGAAAAAGCCACCTTAAACGACTTAGGCACAGCCAAACGCATCCAAATCACCAAAGACAACACCACCATTATCGACGGTGCTGGTCAAGCCAAAGAAATCAAAGCCCGTGTTGAGCAAATTCGCCAACAAATCGCTGAAACATCTTCCGATTACGACCGCGAAAAATTACAAGAGCGCGTCGCTAAATTGGCGGGTGGGGTTGCTGTGATTAAAGTCGGTGCTGCCACCGAAATTGAAATGAAAGAGAAAAAAGCCCGCGTTGAAGATGCCTTACACGCAACCCGCGCTGCTGTTGAAGAGGGTGTCGTCCCCGGTGGTGGCGTTGCTTTAATTCGCGCTTACAAAGCCATCAAAGACTTGAAAGGCTCAAACAGCGACCAAGACATGGGTATCAGCATTGCCCGCCGTGCGATGGAAGAACCTTTACGCCAAATCGTTGCCAACGCTGGCGGTGAACCTGCTGTTGTGCTGAATAAAATTGCTGATAGCAAAGATAAAACCTACGGTTACAATGCAGCCAGCGACGAATTCGGCGATATGATTGAAATGGGTATTCTTGACCCGACCAAAGTCACCCGCTCCGCTTTACAACACGCGGCATCTATCGCAGGTCTGATGATTACCACAGAAGCGATGATTACTGAGTTACCGAAGAAAGAATCCGCAATGCCTATGCCCCACGGCGGAATGGATGGGATGATGTAATCTCAAGGTTTTTGGGGTTAGATTGAAATGTAAAGGGGCGAGAAATCGCTCCTTTTTTTAAATCCTAGAGGTAATAATAAATGGCTTTTAAGTTAGGTATAGAAGTGTACGGAGAGGAAAAACCTGAACTTACTGATTTTATATGTCCATATTGTAATAAAGGAATACTGATTTTTGATACAAAATTATGTGTTATTGAACAATACGAACATAGTAAAAAGAAACAAGATCGTAAAAGAAAACAAGATAGAGAGGGGTATTGGGGAGAAATATATGATTATGAAGCTAGTATCGGAGGCGTTTTAAAATGTAATTATGATTATTGTAATGAGGTTGTTTCATTTTGTGGTGATATTCATGGAGAAATTTATGATGATGAGACACCACCAATTGATGTTAAATATATTGAGTTTAAATATATATACCCACCCCCACCTCCGTTGCTGTGCGACAAGCCTATCAACTTTATGCGAATTCATGAGAAATATCCTGAAGCTATTAAAGAATTATTGAAGGAGTCTTTTTCTTTATATTGGTCGCATGAGGATTCTTGTGTAAATAAACTCAGAATTGTGGTTGAGATTGTGGTTGAGTTTTTATTAGATGCTTTGAAGATTCCGAAAGAAAAAAACTTGTCATTACATAACCGAATAAACAAATTAGAAGAGGGAAAACATCTAAATATAAAAGAATATCTATTAGCTATTAAATGGATTGGCAATGAAGGTAGTCATGCTAAAACTCTAGGAAAAGATAGAGAAGAAAAAAAAGCTGTTAATGCAGCTTATGAAATACTAAATAAAGTTTTAGAGTTAGTCTATTATGATGAGAAACTCTTAGAACAAGCAAAAGAAATAAATAAAAACAAAGGCTATAAAAAAACTAAATTTGATGGGTTTTGAATAATTAAGTTTTGCTCATTACCAAGCTCTGCTTGGTAATGCCTGCCTTGCAAGCTCCGCTTGCCGAATACAAACATACTTAAAGTACAAGCCAAGCAGAGCTTGGCGAGTCGGCATTATTACCCAGTGAAACTTGGTAACGAGCAAAGGAATTAAACTATGCAATCTAAACACTCTATTACCAAAGCACAACTTGTAAAAACAGTCTTATTTCTAATAAATGCTAGAAAATAAATTAATCAATAAAAGAGAAAAGTTGCCAAAAATAAATTTTCTCAGTACAATGTAAAGTACAACTCTCCCTTTATCTTTAGTTATTAAGTTAATTTTAGCATTTAGGGCGAAAAAACCGCAGATAATTCATTATCTGCGGTTTTTTCATTTATAGCCAACCCTACGAGAAAACTAATTGAAAACGATAATTTATATCGATGGATACAATCTTTACTATGGGTGTTTAAAAGATAGTTTAGATAAATGGTTAGATATAAAAATACTTTTTTTTGATAAAATTGTTAAGGTTCAAGATAATAGTAGTCAATTATTGAAAATAAAATTTTTTACTGCTCCTGTTAAAGCGAGTGTTGCCTCTCATGGTAATAAAGCATGTACATCACAATCAACTTACCATAACGCTTTAAAAAAATGTTATCCTGATATAGTTGAAATTACTAATGGTTATTACTCTTTGGAAAAAGCAACACCGTTAGAATACATTAAACCACCAAATAAATCACATCGTGTCACAACTTGGAAATTAGAAGAGAAACAGACGGATGTAAATATAGCAATCGCTGCTTACAGAGATGCTACAAAAAGCGATGTTGAACAACTCGTATTCGTATCAAATGATACCGATCTAGTTCCCGCCCTTGCCGCAATTCAAGAAGATTACCCCCATAAAATAATAGGCGTTATTATCCCCGTGCGTGATAACTCCCCCCGTCTAGGCAACAAACAGTTCAGTCAATACGTTAAATGGACACGTAATTATATAACAGATAAAGAACTATCAGACAGTCACTTACCAAACACAATACCAACGAATAAAAAACCTATCAAGAAACCTGATTATTGGTAATTATTTAGCCAGTGTTGGATGCATTAGGCGCATCTTTTCGCACCGTCATTTTGAGTTTTAAAATAAATAACAAAGTAAGGATTTTGCTCGTTACCAAGTTTCACTTGGTAACGAGCAAATAGAGGTTTATAAAATGCTCCAAATTATTGATGTAGATTATATAGAAGATTTTAAACTAGCCTTAGCGTTTAGCGATGGTTTTGAAGGAATTGTCGATTTAAAAGATATTTTTTCTAGTCATCCCTTTAATACGTTTGTAAATCAGTTTTTAAATTTTTCTTTGACAAATGGCACATTATGCTGGGGTCATGATACTTGTGTAAATCCTAACCATTTAAAAGAAATAGCTATTTCTCATATTACGAATAAAATTTATATTAATCCACATGACCCATTAGCGATTATTACAGCCGCTTTTCAAGATTCTTTAATAGAAGATGACCCCAGTATTTTACAAGCCGCTTTAAAAAGTTATGCAGACCAGATAGGAATGTCTTCATTAATTAAAGAGTCAGGAATTAAAAGCCGTTCTAGTGCTTATAAATCATTATCTCCTTCAGGTTCTCCTAAATGGGAAACTATCGTAAAAATTGCGCATAGCATTATACAAACCGCTAATACGTCAAATCAGTCGAGTATCTGTGCTACTGATTTATTAAATAAAATTTGAGTTATCAAACTATTAGGCAAACATATCTCCCCCCACAAACAAACTCTGTTATCCTACCGCCCTTTTTTCCTCCTGCGAAAAATCTGCTACACTAAACATTTTCCTTAGCATTTCACTCAGGTTTTAAATAATGTCTTTGCCTATTCCTACTCCTTTAACGGCTTATCGTAAATATTGGGCGCATCGTTTTGGAAAAGCTCCGTTTTTGCCCATGTCTCGCGCTGAAATGGATGCCTTAGGATGGGATGCTTGCGATATTATTATTGTGACAGGGGATGCTTATGTCGATCATCCCAGTTTTGGTATGGCGATTGTTGGGCGGTTGCTCGAAGACCAAGGCTTTCGTGTTGGCATTATTGCGCAACCTGATTGGCAAAGCGCGGAAGCCTTTGAAGTATTAGGCAAGCCTACGCTGTTTTTTGGGGTGACTGCGGGCAATATGGATTCAATGGTGAATCATTACACCTCTGATAAACGCATTCGTAGCGATGATGCTTATACGCCGAATGGGGCAGCGGGAAAACGTCCTGACCGTGCAGTTTTAGTTTATGCCCAACGTTGTCGAGAAGCGTTTAAAGATGTGCCGATTGTCTTAGGTGGGATTGAGGCAAGTTTGCGTCGGATTGCGCATTATGATTATTGGTCGGATAAAGTCCGCCGTTCGGTGTTAGTGGATTCAAAAGCGGATATTTTGTTATATGGCAATGCAGAACGGGCGTTAATTGAATTAGCGCATCAACTCGCGGCAGGTAAATCTATCAGTGACATCACTGATTTACGGGGCACGGTTATCATGCGTGCTCAAGTGCCTGAAGGATGGACGGTTATCGATTCGACGAATATTGATACACCTAGCGCGTCACGGGTTGAAGCGCATCCAAATCCGTATGATGAGGTAAATCCCGCCCCAACGTCTGCCGTACCGCTAGATAATACGGTGATACCTTTGCAATTTAAACCGCTGGCACGCCATAAAGTTGACCGTCAAAAAACGGCGATTCGCTTGCCTGCTTTTGCAAAAGTTAGCGGTGACCCCGTTTATTATGCGCATACGTCGCGTTTATTACATTTAGAGTCTAATCCGCATAATGCGCGGGTATTAATTCAAGCACATGGCGACCGTGATGTGTGGGTCAATCCACCGCCGATACCGCTGACCACAGCGGAAATGGATCATGTGTTTGAATTGCCTTATACCCGCTTGCCACATCCTAGTTATCAGGGCGCGAATATTCCTGCTTATGAAATGATTCGGTTTTCTATCATTATTACACGCGGTTGTTTTGGCGGTTGTACATTCTGCTCAATCACGGAACATGAAGGGCGAATTATTCAAAATCGTTCAGAAGATTCTATTATTCATGAGATTGAAACGATTCGAGATACCGTTGCAGGCTTTACGGGGGTTATTTCTGATTTAGGTGGCCCTACGGCAAATATGTATCGGTTGCATTGTAAAAGTAAAACGGTTGAATCTGCCTGTCGTCGCTTATCCTGTGTTTATCCTGATATTTGTAATAATTTAAATACCGACCACGCGCCTTTAATTCGCCTGTATCGCCGTGCCCGCAGTTTAAAAGGCATTAAAAAAATTGTGATTTCTTCGGGGTTGCGTTATGACTTGGCGGTTGAATCACCTGATTATATTAAAGAATTAGTCACGCATCATGTTGGCGGTTATTTAAAAATCGCGCCAGAGCATACCGAATCTGCGCCCTTAAATCAGATGATGAAACCGAGTATTGGGACGTATGATAAATTTAAACGTTTGTTTGATAAATATTCAAAAGAAGCAGGCAAAGAACAGTATTTAATTCCGTACTTTATCGCGGCTCATCCTGGTACAAGTGATGAGGATATGTTAAACCTTGCCTTGTGGTTAAAGCGTAATGGTTTCCGTGCTGACCAAGTGCAGGCATTTCTTCCCTCACCAATGGCAATGGCAACGGCTATGTATCATTCGGGGAAAAATCCATTAAAAGCAGTGCGTCGGGACAGTGAAGCAATCACAATCCCGAAAGGCATTAAAGCCCGTCGTTTACATAAAGCGTTTTTACGCTATCACGACCCGAATAATTGGATTTTATTGCGTGATGCCTTGCGCCGTATGGGGCGGGCGGATTTAATTGGTAATGGGAAACATCATTTAATCCCCAGTTATCAGCCTGTTGGAACGGGAGAATTGAGCGAAGGTAAGCGTAAACCTATCCACGCATTTACAACGCAACAAGTTCGTGCAACACAACGCCCGCAATTGGCAAAGAAAAACAGCAGTTCGCCATTATTGCCGAGCAACTCAAAGGGACAGACTTTTACGAAAAAGGTTCAAGCAGGTAACTTGAAAGGATTTAAAAAGAAGTAATGTAACCTGAGTTCGGCGAGATTCTTTTAAAGAAGAAAACAACAGGTTGTCTGAGTCAGGATGCACAGGATTAGCAGGATTGAAAAGCGTGATTCACCTTAATTTCTTGGTTTAAGGTTTTAAATCCTGTTAATTCTGAAAATTCTGATTCAGGCAAAAAAGACCTGCTAGATTTTCAAAACCTAGCAGGTTTTTGTTTTATCCCATAAAATTTATAGGACTGATATTAACTTAATTTTTTCTTCAATAACTCATTTACCTGTGCAGGGTTTGCCTTACCTTTTGAGGCTTTCATCACTTGTCCAACGAAAAACGCGAACAGCTTTTCTTTACCTGCACGATAATCAGCAAGTTCTTTCGGGTTGGCAACAATCACTGCATCGATAATCGGTTCAATTGCACCACTATCCGTAACTTGTTTTAAGCCTTGTGTTTCAATGATTTTATCCGCATCCCCGCCACAATCACCCGCCCACATCGCTTCGAAGACTTGTTTCGCAATCTTGCCTGAAATCGTGTTGTCCGTGATGCGATTAAGTAAAACCGCTAAATGAGCAGGAGAAACAGGCGATTGTGTAATTTCCAAATTATTTTTATTCAATACCGCAGAAAGTTCACCCATAATCCAATTTGCGCACATTTTGGCATCAGCATTAGAGGCTTGGACAGTTTCTTCAAAATAATCGGCTAAATCTCGACTACTGGTCAATATATCAGCATCGTAAGCAGGTAGGCTGTATTGGATAATAAAGCGTTGTTTTTTCTCTTCAGGCAATTCAGGTAGGGTCGCTTTTAAATCTTCTAAGAACGCTTTATCAACGACAACGGGTAATAAATCGGGGTCAGGGAAATAACGGTAGTCATTGGCTTCTTCTTTGGAACGCATAGAGCGCGTTTCATTTTTATCAGGGTCATACAAGCGAGTTTCTTGAACGACTTGCCCACCCCCTTCAATTAGGTCGATTTGCCGTTCAACTTCATAATTAATGGCTTTTTCAATAAAGCGGAAAGAGTTTAAATTTTTTAACTCTGTCCGTGTGCCATATTTTTCCGCGCCTTTTTGGCGTATGGAAACATTTGCATCACAGCGGAAAGAGCCTTCCTGCATATTGCCATCGCAGATATCTAAATATCTGACAATAGAATGAATTTTTTTCATATACGCAACGGCTTCTTTGGCGGAGCGCATATCTGGCTCGGAGACAATTTCAATCAGTGGTGTGCCCGCACGATTAAGGTCTATCCCTGTTAAGCCGTGAAAATCTTCATGTAGAGATTTACCTGCATCTTCTTCTAAATGGGCACGGGTGATACGAATCGTTTTTTCGATGCCATCTTCGGTTTTAATCTCGATATGCCCTTCTTTAACAACGGGAAGTTCATATTGGCTGATTTGATAGCCTTTGGGCAGGTCGGGGTAAAAGTAGTTTTTGCGGGCAAAGACTGAACGGTCAGCAATTTGAGCATTGACGGCAAGACCGAATTTAATCGCCATTTTAACGGCTTCTTCATTAAGGACGGGTAAAACACCAGGTAAACCTAAATCAACCGCGCAAGCTTGGGTATTGGGTTCTGCCCCATAAGCAGTGGACGCGCCTGAGAAGATTTTACTTTTTGTAGCGAGTTGGGCATGAATTTCTAAGCCGATAACAACTTCCCACGTCATGAATCATTCCTCATTTAACGAATATTTTTAAAGTGCTTTTTTGTCATTGTGTCATTGAAACATGCTTACTAGTTTGTCGCAAGTTGACCGCGCTTAAAGCAGGGCAAGCACATATAAAACGAAAAATAATTTTAAAACGACAACTGTTCAATTTCTTCGCGTGTTAATCCCGTCGCAACCATAATAAGCTCAAGAGGGACATCGTTTTTTTTCAATGCGATTGCAACTTTTATTTTCTCTTGTTCAATCCCCATTTCAATGCCTATTTCAATCCCTTCCTGTTTCGCCGTATCAAGCACATTGATGAAATCGCGGTAGTATTTCAAACTTAATTCATACGCATGTCGGTCTTCATAACTCATATTCGCTAATTTCGCTAAGGCAAAAGCGTCTTCGATAATATCGCCTTGAAATTCTCTCGGCATATCGTCAAATGTCACTAATTCACGCAGAAAATATAACCACCATTCCAAATGGTTCGCTAATTCAGATTCTTGCTTTTTGAATTTCGCCATTTCTATGTAAATGAAGTTCAATTTCTTAAACGTGACTTCTTTACTGTAAATATCGGTAAGTTGTCCAAAATGTAAGTAATGGTCATCAGGAAAACTGGCTAAAGAGAAGTCTAAAATGCCAATGAAATAAATCGGGGTTAATTCAAAATCCCATTTGCCTTTTTTGGCTTGGTCTTGAATTAAGAAACTGGCGTAATAGGTAGCGCGGTCTTGAAAGTGTTCTTGTTTCGCACGTTGTAATTCAACAATGAATTCCTGATTTTTTTCATCCCGACAATAAATATCAAAGATGGCACGGCGGTCTTCTTCTAACATGCCGAGTTTTTCGATATTTTTAAACTCTAAGCTGACAATTTTATGTTTGATGGGGAGTAAATCATTGAGGAAGCTGATGAGTAGGGGTTTACTTTCTTCACTACCGAAGATTTTTTTAAAGCCAAAATCGGTGAAGGGGTTGATGAATGTGCCTAGGGATTTGTCGGTCATGTTGTGTTTCCAGTATATCTTTTATATATATGAATAAAAAAACAGTATATTGTACAATTTATCGTTATATCTTAATTGAGTATTGAACGGTTAAAATATTGTTTGGACGAATTTAAGCAATTTGTTCAGCAGTAAGGATAAGTTTTTAATAGTACGTTATTTTTTACACTTAACAAGTCGTGTGTTGCTCATGTCGTAGCGGGACACAGAAGAAATAAAAAATAAATGCTAAAATCATGAAAAAAAGAAAGGGTTAGATTTTTAAAAGTTTATTATAAATAGTGAAATATTGGGGACAGTTCAATGAACAAAACTCAGGTTGTATTATTATCAATTGGTTGTTTTTTCTCTCAAATAGTCCTAGCTGATAGTTTGCCCGATGTGATTAAACGGACTTTGGAGAGTAATCCCGATGTTTTAATTAGCACAAATACCCGTCTTGCTGTTGATCAAACCTTAGCACAAGCTCGTGCAAATTATTTTCCTTCTGTTGAACTACTTGGCGGTTATGGAAAAGAAAATAGTGATAATCCGACAACACAAATTCAAACAGGGGATGATAGAACTTTAACTCGTCGTGAGTTGAGCCTGATGGTTTCACAGCGGTTGTTTGATGGCTTTAATACGCAATATGCTGTCGCAACGCAACGCGCTAAAGTTGAATCGGCAGCTTATCAAGTCGCTGAGTCAGCGGAATTAATTGGATTAAGAACCAGTGAGGTTTATTTAGAAGTATTCCGTCGCAAAGCTTTGTTAGAGTTGGCAAAAGATAATTTAGTCACGCATCAAAAGACGTTAGAGCAAGTCCGCGAAGTGGTGGAAAGTGGCGCGCGTGGGCGGGCTGATTTACAGCAAACAGAAAGCCGTCTTGCTTTGGCTAGTTCTAACTTAGTCAATGCGCAAGGTAATTTACGCGATGCAGAAGCGAATTATCAGCGGGTTACAGGTGAGATGCCTAAGCAGTTAGAAACGGTTAATGTTGAGTTAGTTCGTCAAGCAATCCCGAGTAGTTTAGAAGCGTTATTGGACGCTGCTACGCAAAATCATCCTGCACTTCAATCTGCACAGGCAGAAATTACCGCCGCTGAGTCTGCTTATCAACAGTCGGGCGCGAATTATATGCCTCAGGTTTATTTGGAATTAGGTGCGAGTAAAAATAAGAATTTGGATGGGGTGGAAGGAAATAATGATGATTTAAGTGCTATGTTGAAAATGCGTTATAACTTGTATAACGGCGGGGCAGATAGTGCAAAACGGGCAGAAACTGCAAAACGTTTGGATATTGCTAAGGAAACATTGCGTAAAAATCAACGCATTGTTGAGGAGAATGCCCGTTTAGCGTGGAATGGTATGATAACCATGCAAGAGCGTTTACAGCATTTACAACAGCATGTTACTGCTACTGAATCAGTTTTATCCTCTTATCGGGAACAATTTAAATTAGGACAGCGGAGTTTATTAGATGTATTAGATTCAGAAAATGAATTATTTAGTGCACGCTCGGCATTAGTTGCAGGGCAGTACGCTGAGTTATTAAGCTTTTTCAATGTATTAGAAAGTGAGGGGCAATTGTTGCATACGCTCAATATTCCCCGCCCCACTGAAGCAAGCATACGGAAAGATTAATCGAAGCGTTATATAATAAGTGGTTTATGGTAAGGGCGAATCGTGCGCCCAGTGTATGGGGTAATATGGAAGCAACACAATTACTAACGGTGGTACAAACCGCGTTAGAAGATTTAAAAGCACATGATTTAAAAGTGTTAGATGTGCGTCAATTAAGTAATGTAACCGATTATATGGTGATTGCGACAGGGCAATCGAGCCGTCAGGTCAGCGCGTTAGCTAATAACGTGGTTGAGAAGGTCAAAGCGCAGGGGATGCGCCCCTTAGGTGAAGAAGGCTTAGATGTGGGTGAATGGGCATTGATTGATTTAGGCGATGTCGTTGTTCATGTGATGCAACCTACAGTCCGTGATTTTTATCAGATCGAGAAGTTGTGGACAGAGTCGGAGAAAAACGCAAATAGTCCTTATATTCAACGCTTAATGCCTCATCGTTCAGCAGTTTAAATGTCTTTGAGTGCAACAAGTCGAATGAAAAGACCTGCTAGGTTTTGAAAACTTAGCAGGTCTTTTTTATCGGAAAACTAGAAAATGTTACACGTCATCATTGCTAACGTTATCGCCGTTTGTGGTTTCATCGCCGTCGATAATTTCCTCATCGACACCTTCGCCTTGTAATTCCATAATTTTTTCTACGCCGACTAATAATTCTTCGTCCACTAAACGAATCAGTCCAACGCCTTGCGTATTACGGCTAACGACGGAAATCCCAGCAACAGGGGTACGGACTAGTGTGCCACGGTTGCTAATTAGCATTAAATCGTCATTGTCTTGTACTTGTACCGCACCAACAACTAAGCCGTTTCGTTCAGAGGTTTTAATCGATATAACGCCTTTTGTGCCTCGTCCTTTTGTTGGGTAATCATCTATTGGTGTGCGTTTGCCATAACCGTTTTCTGTCGCGGTTAAAATCGTTCCGCCTGCTTCGGTAATAATCAGGGAAATGACTTTGTCCCCTTTTTCTAAAAGAATACCGCGCACGCCACGCGCTGTCCGACCCACTGAGCGGACGGCATCTTCAGTGAATCGCACCGCTTTTCCGTGATTGCTGAACAACATGACATCTTGTTGTCCGTCGGTAATGGCGACGTTGACGAGTTGGTCGCCTTCATCGAGTGCAAGGGCAATAATGCCATTGGTTCGCGGGCGGGAAAATTCGGTGAGCGGGGTTTTTTTCACTGTGCCCGAAACCGTTGCCATAAAGATATAGCGATTTTCAGTAAATTCGCGCACGGGTAAAACTGCATTGACGCGCTCACTTTCTTCTAACGGTAATAGATTAACAATGGGTTTACCGCGTGCATTACGCCCTGCTTGTGGCAATTCATAGACTTTTAACCAATAGACTTTGCCCGCACTGGTAAAACATAAAATGGTGTCGTGTGTGCTAGCAATGAAGAGTTTGTCGATAAAGTCTTCTTCTTTCATCTGCGTTGCTGCTTTTCCTTTACCGCCCCGTTTTTGCGCTTGATACAGGCTTAAGGCTTGCGATTTGACATAGCCTTCATGGGAAAGGGTGACAACAACGGGTTCATCAGGAATTAAATCTTCAATGTTTAAATCACGATGGTCTAAGACAATTTCGGTGCGTCGTTCATCGCCGTATTCATTGACAATGGCTTGTAATTCTTCACGAATAACTTGCATCAAGCGTTCGCCACTGTTAAGAATGACTAACAATTCATGAATTTGATTTAATAAGCCTTTGTATTCTTCAAGAATTTTATCTTGTTCTAAGCCTGTTAAGCGGTGTAAGCGTAATTCTAAAATGGCTTGGGCTTGGGTTTCAGATAGGCGGTAATATTCGCCATCGAGTCCTAATTCTGCGGGAAGCTGACTCGGGCGGGCAGCATAAGCATTTTCTCCTTGCATCATGGTTTTAATTAATTGGGCTGACCATGAACGCGCTAATAATCCTTCGCGGGCTTCTTGCGGATTCTTCGCCGTTTTGATGAGGTTAATCATCTCATCGATGTTATTCAGCGCGACGGCTAAACCTTCTAAAATATGCGCCCGTTCGCGGGCTTTGCGTAATTCAAACAGGGTGCGACGGGTGACGACTTCGCGCCGATGACGTAGGAATAGTTCAAGCAGTTGTTTCAGATTTAAAATACGGGGCTGTCCATCAACTAACGCGACAATATTGATACCAAAAACGGTTTGTAATTGTGTTTGTTGGTATAAATTGTTTAAGACAACGTCAGCCGATTCACCACGACGAACTTCAATCACTAAACGAATACCATCTTTATCCGATTCGTCGCGCATTTCTGTAATGCCGTCGATTTTCTTCTCTTTGACGAGTTCGGCAATTTTTTCTTGTAAACGGGCTTTATTAACCTGATACGGGAGTTCGTTGACAACAATGCGTTCTTTGCCGTTATTCTCGTCTAACTCTATGCTGGCTTTTGCACGAACATAAATCCGCCCACGTCCTGTGTGATAGGCTTCTACAATACCGCTTGCCCCATTGATAATCGCCGCTGTCGGAAAGTCAGGACCAGGAATAAACTTCATTAAGGCATGAATGTCTAATTCAGGTTCATCGATGAGCGCGATACATGCCTTAATCACTTCGCGCAAATTATGCGGGGGAATGTTGGTTGCCATGCCGACCGCGATACCGCTAGAACCATTTACTAATAAGTTAGGAATGCGGGTCGGAAAAACGCTGGGTTCTTGCTCAGAACCGTCATAGTTAGGGGTAAAGTCAACGGTTTCTTTTTCAATATCGGCAAGTAATTCATGGGCAATTTTTGCCATGCGTACTTCCGTGTAACGCATGGCAGCGGGTGCGTCGCCATCTATAGAACCGAAGTTACCTTGACCGTCGACCAGTAGATAACGCAGGGAGAAATCTTGCGCCATGCGGACAATCGTGTCATAAACTGCGCTGTCACCATGAGGGTGATATTTACCGATAACATCCCCGACAATACGGGCTGATTTTTTATAGGGTTTATTCCAATCCGTGCCTAATTCGTGCATGGCAAATAAGGCGCGGCGATGTACGGGCTTTAAGCCATCACGTACATCAGGTAATGCTCTCCCTACAATGACACTCATTGCATAATCGAGATAAGATTGTTTCATCTCATCTTCAATATTGATGGGGAGAACTTCTTTAGCAAACCGTTCCATGACAGTGCCTCTATTCCTAATTGATAGGGTGATTTTTAATCTAAAAAAATGCCATATTGTAACATAAATTCAGGGGGAAGTCGCAGGGACGAAGTCATGATTTTTATTTAAAAATCAATTTTTTATTGATAAAGTTTTTTCATCAGCACCTACTTTAAATGTGACTATCTATAACAAAGACTTAAACACAACGTTACAAAACACATTTATTGCAAAATAATGGCTGATTTCTAGGATTCGATACGCTTTAATTACCCAAATTGCTTTTTGACACGACAGAAAATTTTCACGATGGACACGGTTATTATTCGTCACTTGGGTCATGTGCCTTATGCGCCGATTTATCAAACAATGCAAGCCTTTACAGATGCACGCACCGCAGACACACCCGATGAATTATGGTTTTTACAACACTATCCTGTTTATACCTTAGGGCAAGCAGGCAAAGTTGAACATTTACTCGATACAGGCAATATTCCTATACAACCTATCGACAGAGGCGGACAAGTCACTTACCACGGTTTAGGACAATTAGTGGTTTACATTTTAATGGATTTAAAACGCCGACATTGGGGCGTGCGTCAATTAGTCACCGCCTTAGAACAAGCAATTATTGATTATTTAGCCCAACACCAAATAACAGCAACACGGCGTGAACATGCCCCTGGTGTCTATGTTGCAGACCGCAAAATTGCCGCATTAGGTTTGCGCGTCCGTCATGGCTGTAGCTATCACGGTTTAAGTTTTAATATCAACATGGATTTAAAGCCTTTTAATGGAATTAATCCCTGTGGATACCCAGACTTACAAGTGACACAACTGATAGATTTAGGCATTACAGACCCCTTGCCAATCGTCTTTGAACAATTCGCACACTGTTTATGTCAGGCATTAGACTATTGTCCTACCGTACCCCTTTCTGATTTATTTACTTCTGAGGTTTTTGAATGTCAGGCAATACAATAGGAAATTCTTTTACAGTGACCAGCTTCGGTGAAAGTCATGGTTTAGCAATCGGTTGCATTGTAGATGGTTGTCCACCGAATTTACCTTTAACAGAAGCTGACATTCAGCCCGATTTAGACCGTCGCAAACCTGGGCAATCACGCTATACCACGCAACGTCGAGAAGAGGACACCGTTAAAATTCTTTCGGGCGTGTTTGAAGGAAAAACGACAGGTTGTCCGATTGCCTTACTGATTGAAAATACAGACCAACGCTCTAAAGATTACAGCAAAATTAAAGACCAATTTCGCCCCGCCCATGCAGATTACGCTTATCAGCAAAAATACGGCATTCGCGATTATCGTGGCGGTGGTCGTTCTTCTGCACGAGAAACAGCCGTTCGAGTGGCAGCAGGAGCAATTGCGAAAAAATATTTATTTGAACGTTACGGGGTCAGAATTCGCGGTTATTTATCACAATTAGGCGTGCTAAAACCCAATATGAAACACTTTAATTGGGATGAAGTTGAACGCAATGCCTTTTTCTGTCCTGATCCATTTAAAGTAGGAGAGATGGAAGAATACATGCAAACACTGATGAAAGAAGGAAATTCTATCGGAGCGCGTGTAACTGTTATCGCCAGTGGCGTTCCCGCAGGCTGGGGCGAACCTGTTTTCGACCGTTTAGACGCAGATATTGCCCATGCCCTGATGAGCATTAATGCTGTGAAAGGCGTAGAAATTGGCGCAGGCTTTGACGCAGTGGAAATGAAAGGCACAGATAACCGCGATGAAATGACACCCGACGGTTTTTTAAGCAACCATGCAGGCGGCATTCTGGGCGGAATTTCTTCAGGTCAAGACATTATTGCCAGTATTGCCCTGAAACCCACCTCTAGCTTACGTTTAGCAGGGCGCAGTATAGATATTCATGGCAACCTGACCGAAGTTATAACCACAGGACGGCATGACCCCTGCGTCGGCATTCGCGCCACACCGATTGCAGAAGCAATGCTCGCCATTGTTCTCATGGATCACGCACTGCGCCACCGCGCCCAAAATGCAGATGTCCACAGCCTTACCCCCACAATTCCCGCCCATATCCCTGATGAGTCTTTATAAATGCAACCATTAGAACTGATCAGCTTTAAACTTTGCCCCTTTGTGCAACGCTCCGTCATTACCCTATTGCACAAAAAAATACCGTTTAATATTCAATATATTGAGCTGGATAACCCGCCTGATTGGTTTCTCGCCATTTCCCCATTAGGGAAAGTCCCTGTTTTAAAAGCAGAAGGACAAATTTTATTTGAATCAGCGGTTATCAATGAATACCTTGATGAAATTACGCCACCCAGCTTGCACCCTGCAACCGCTATCCGCAAAGCCCACAATCGCGCGTGGATAGAATTTGGGTCTAACCTCCTAATAAGTCAATACTTACTGGCAACTGCAAAAACCCCTGAAGCAGTAGAAACGCAACAAAATGATGTACTGGCAAAACTCACCATTTTAGAACGCGAACTTAACCATACTCCTTATTTTAATGGTGAAAATCTTTCCCTTGTCGACACCGCATTTGCACCGATTTTCATGCGCACTGCATTACTCAGCCGTTATTTATCTATCGATATTTACCAAAAAACGCCAAAAGTACGAACATGGGCAAACGCTTTACTGGCTGTAGAAGCCGTTCAACAATCAGTTGTTACGAATTTTCCTGAATTATTTATTGATTTTCTGAAAAAATCGAATAGTTATCTAGTACAATAAAAAACATCCGTATTGGTATGATTATGCGGGGGAGTTGCAGGAACGCTCCTTAAATTCACCAGAAAATGAAAAGCAAGAAAAGAAGAATGGTTCAATACAATGAGTAATAAATCTACTGTGTTTATCGTCGATGACGAGGAAGCCATCCGCGAAGCTGTTCGCTGGCTGATGGAATCCATTCATTACCCAACAGAATGTTTTCCTTCGTCGGAGGCATTTTTAGAAAAATATCAATCTGCTCAAGGAGCTAACCAAGCAACAGGCTGCCTTGTTTTAGATAACAACCTGCCTGGTCTCTCTGGCTTAGAATTGTTAGAAAAAATTAAAAAAGGCGACGCGCCCTTAATACTTCCCGTTATTATGATGACAGGACAAGGTGATATTGCGACAGCCGTCAGTGCCATGAAGTCAGGCGCGTTTGATTTTATCGAAAAACCCTTAAATGAAAAATTGCTACTAGATCGCGTTAAACAAGCGATTGCCTACGATACTGAAATTCGTCGCGAATCGATGGAACGCGAAAACGTGATGAAAAAAGTAGAGACACTCACCCCCCGTGAACATCAAGTGATGTTAAAACTGGTAGAAGGCAAATCCAGCAAAGTCATTGCCCGCGAGCTAGACATCAGTCACAAAACAGTAGAAATCCATCGTGGACGTATTATGGAAAAAATGGATGCTGCCAGCGTCGTTGAATTAGTCCGCATGATTATCGGAACAGGAATTGTAACCATTAATCAAAGCTAACATAATCATTTGTGGGGGAATCCCCCCACGCCTCCTCCCCTATTTTTATATCAATTCATCCCCCGTTTTCCTCCCCATATCATATTTTATTTAACCTCCCAAGTTTTGTAAGTTTTTAATATAAAACAGAAATATACTTGATTTTTATCAGGATTCACCAGACCAGATTAAAACATTGTCTGAATCAGGATTTTCAGGATTAGCAGGATTTAAAACCCTCGAACCAAAAAATTAAGGTGAATGACGCTTTTCAATTCTGCTAATCCTTGATTCAGATAATCATATTAAAGTTATTGATATTTTTTATAAAAATAATCAGACGTTGATTTTTTTTATCAAAAAAATTACTCGACAAATTCCAAATTATGTATATAATAACAGCATGTAAATATGTACATAAGTTGTAATTTTAGACGATACATTAGCGGTGTATTTTCTAAATAAATCAATAAAACATCCCCAGCAAGCGAGGAAAAACCATGTTAAGCGTCCAACACCTACACCAACGGACAAGCCAATGGGCAAAACGGCTACTTGCGGCTGTCTTACCCCCCGCCCCGCCCGCGCCAGAAATCACCCTCCCCATCTCTTCTGCCGAAATCATCGCAGACCATGTGCAGTTCGAAACCATCAAACAAGCCATTCTCTCACGGCACTGTTTACCCATTCCCCAACAACTAAAACTGAAATATGACCTAAGCTACGCCAATGCGAAAAATTATCTGAATCAATTGGTTGATTTAGGCTTTTTAATCCGCGATACCAACGGGCGTTATCTCCTCAATCGGGATAATCCCGCCAGTCAACTCGGCTTTAATCAACTCGCACAACGCTTGAAACAGATGAATTGAGGAGCTTTCTATGCAATTTGTCGATACACCCATTTCTCAGCGAGCAAAAAAACGACGGATGAAAACCTTACAGAAAACGCCTATCCGTTCTCATCCGCTGGCGTTGTTCATGAAATATGTTTTTATTCCCTTGTTCGCGCTCTGTTTATGGCTATTCGTGCGTATCAATGTTCATTTCAATGATACGCATGAGGTTGGACAACGTTTAT
>NZ_JH600070.1:2543587-2741610 GCF_000245015.1 Beggiatoa alba B18LD
TTTAGCACAATTAAAACAAGAAATGTCAGTTTATGCAGACCCTGATTGCACGCCGAAACGCGATAAAAACGGCACAAGCTTTAAAAGTCGCGCCATAGATTACTGCAATCAGATAAAAAACTTAGAAGCGGAAATGCAACCCTATCTTGCACAACTGGCGAACTATGAACAATATCAGGGATTAATGAGCCATCGGGAAAAATTATTAAATCAACTCGCAACGGTTCAACAAGGAGAAAGCACGGTTATAGAAACGATAAACCCAACATTCACCGCGATAGGAAAACAAATCAATATGGCAGGGGATGCGGTAAAACGGGCCATTCTCACCTTTACCGCAATAGCGACGGAAGTATTAGGCACATTTGCCGCGTTAGTGGTCGCGATTCTCTCGATAAATCAAGGAGAGAAAAACGAGAAGAAAAAGGGATTTTACCGTGTCAAAGTCAATGAAGCGGAAGAAAATCAGCCAAGATTAGGACGTTATGATACAGGGACGGCGGAAGGGATGAACAGTCGTTTTAAGGATGTGACAGAAGCGATATTGAGCGGGGAATGTGCGCCGAATTTATCGCAATTACAAAAGCGGTTCAACATGGGGTCTGTGGTAGCAAAGGATTATTTATCGACGCTTGCCGAGCAGGGGTATTTAGTGAAAAAAGACAATGGTCAGTATAAGTTAGCCGATTAATTCGTTTAGCCCGTTTGCACCTTCTTTCTTTTGGAGTTTGGGGGAAGGTGCTTTTTTTATGGATGAGTTGAATATTGAGGCTATATTAACCTGTGTTCGGAGAGTTTCTTTTAAAAAGACAACAGTTTGTCTGAATCAGAATTTTCAGAATTAAAAAGACAAGAAAATTAAAAGAATAAAAAAATTATGTTTTTAATTGTTTTTAATTCTGCTAATTCTGAAAATTCTGATTCAGACAAAAAAAGACCTGCGAGGTTTTGAAAACTTAGCAGGTTATTTTTAACGTTTTTCAATGGCATTAGCTTTGATTAAGAGTGTTTCAATGGCTTCAGCCATTTGTTGATAGCCTTGTGCGTTTGGGTGGATGGTGTCGCTTTTGAGTGAGTTATCGGACAGAATTTCGCTGATAATGTCGCCTTCATAAGGGATATTAAACTCTTTGGCTAAATCGCTATAAAAATCAGCAGCAGAGAGAAAAACACTAGGTTCTGGAACACCGAGCAAGACAACTTCGATATGTTGTTCTTTTGCGATTTGTATCATTTTGCGCAGGTTATCGTGGGTAACGCGAGTGCTCATTCTGCGAAGCATATCGTTACCACCGAGGCATAATATCATTAGTTGTGGTTGATATTCTTTGAGAACTTGGGGAAGGCGTTCTAAACCGCCTGAGGTTGTTTCACCAGAAATGCCTGCGTTAATCACTTGGCGATTAATCCGTTGTGCAAGGATAACAGGGTAGCTTTCTGTCTCACTTTTCGCGCCTGTTCCAAAGGTTAGGCTGTCACCAAAAGCGAGAATAATTGCATCTTCTTTTAATTTTGATAAGGGGGGAACACTTTCGCTACTACAAGCTTGTAATCCTAATAGAATTAGTCCTGTAAATAAGATAAAAATAAAATGTTTTATAGGTAGGTTATTGGGTCGTGAAATAAACATCATTTGTTCTCTTATGGTTTCTTAATAAATTTATTTTATTGTATTTTATCGGTCGTAACAGCGGGCAGCATACCAACATTCTTCTAAATTTTCGGCAACGAGATTCACTAGATTTCCATCTAATCGCCCTTCTTTTGCAAATTCGCGCAATATTTTTAAAATATCTTGTATCGACAGTGGTTCACGATAGGGGCGTTTTTGTGCAAGTGCTTGGAAAACATCAGCAACACCAATAATTCGCGCTTCTAAACAGAGTTCTTTATCACGTAATTGAAAAGGGTAGCCATGTCCGCCTGGTGTTTCATGGTGAAACCCTGCCCATTCGGCAATTTCTTCGAGTCCTGTAATCTTTTTTAGAATTTGATAGGTTTCAAAACTGTGGCGACTGATAACGGTGCGCTCTTCAGGGGTTAATTTTCCCGGTTTTTCTAAAATTGCATCAGGCACTTGTAGTTTACCCAAATCGTGCAGTAAGCCTGCAACTTCTACTTTTTCACAGACGGCAAACGGTAGATGGCATTTGTAGGCAAGTAGGCGGGCAAGTTGGGCAACGCCTAAGGAGTGTTCATGGGTGTAGCTACTTTTTGCATCAACGATATTGGCAAAAATCCCCGCGATTTGTTTTAGCTCTTGAAAGTCTATGGTAATAGTATCTTGTGTAACTTCCTTTTCTCTTAAATAGCGATACAAGTGGCGAGTTTCTAGGGTTATCCAAAAAGCTTCTTTTGCGGAGACACTCATAAATAGGTCAATAAGTTCAGGCGCAAAGAGTGTACCTTTGTATTTACAGATAATATTTTGTATGGTGTCTTTTTTTGCAAGAATGTCTTTGCCGTAGTGTGCAACGGCAATGGCATCAACTCTGTCCATTAAAAAAATAAGGTTGCTGAGTTGGGCGGTGTTAGCGGTGATATAGTGGGTTTGTTGTAGTCTGTCCCAGTGGGTGTGATGGTGACGGATAACAGGGGTTAAATGGCTAAGCGGTTCAACTCCTTGTAAAAGTTCGCTTCCGCGTCGACAGTGTTCATCTACATTTTTCCAATCAATATCTTGTATAAGATGTTGTAGTGAGTTGCTGGAGGATACGCCACAGTCGTGGAGTAAAGCGGCATGAAACAGGGTATCTAGTTCACCTTGTTCTAACCCAATTTGTTTTGCGCATTCAACTGCCATATAGCCCACACGTTTTCCATGTTCCACTTCATCAATGCCAACAAGGTCTAAAGCGTCTGCAAGCGCGTAAATTACTTCTCTTAATTTAATTTTAATTGTCATTTTTTTCTCCAGCATCTCATTGGAGAGTTATGTATTTTACTTATTGCTAATTCTAGCAAGATTAGCATTGTTATTAACTGTATAGCGTTAGCAGATGAGTATTTATTATAAATAATTTCATATATTTAACTATTATTTGTAAGAATTGAATCTCTGTCGTTTAAGGAAAGAATCATCAGTGAAATTATATGTATTGATACTGAATAGGCATTACTTATGAATTCACGTAAAATACGCTACTTTTTAGTATATTACGCAACCTATGCTATTGCTGAAGTGCACATATGCAATTGATTAAAATAATATTAGTGTCATTTTTAATGACTTTTTCTACAGGTGGATTTGCAGAGAATTTTTTACAAACTTATCGCTTACCGCCTTTATTGCGTGTTCCTCCTCATGATCCGATACAAAAAATCTTAAGAACGGCAAAAGTATTGCAGCGTGCCGAGGCAGTTTCGATTCCCTTTGCAATGGTTGAGTCGCCTGTGATGTATGAACAAGCATTGCGTCGAGATTTCACCGCGAAAGCAATTCATTGGGCAGAAGAAATACCGACAGTTTATTTTGCAGAAATAAGGACAAGCCGTTTAAATTCTTTATTGGCGAAGTTGAAAGGGGCGCATAAAGTTATTTTCACTGCGCCATTCATTACGGTAGATGAACCGTTACAAGTGCCATCGGAAACTTGGATTATTGGAAATAACGCGCTATTAAAAGCCATAGACCCCACTTTACAAAGTAGTATCGTTTTAAATGGGGTTAAGCAGGTGCAATTAAGCCAGTTACGAATTGTCGGCGGTCACGTCGCTATTCAGCTTAAACAGGCGCAACAAGTGCAGTTAGATAATATTGTGATTGATACGCCAACACGCGCCATTGTTATACAAGAGAGTGCATGGCTGACATTGACCCAGTTGCAGATTAAACAGGCTCAAGTTGGTGGGATTTTATTACAGGGTGATACACATCATGTATTGTTATCGCACAGCGAGATTCGCGACGGGCAAAATCCTGATAATACGGGAGCGGCTGTGTTATTAACCGATGTTCAAGCCTTATCAGCCAGTTTAGGGTTAACGTTGCATGAATTAGCAGAGCCAATTTATCCCCCTGTCTCTGCACCACATGCAATTATTATTGAATATAATCAAATTATTGGAAATAGAGCGCAAGGTATTTATAGTGATGGTGGATATGGGAATATTATTCAGCATAACTATATAAAAAATAATGATAAAGAGGGATTATGTTTAGATTTTGGCAGTGTCAATAATATTATTCAGGAAAATACGTTAGTCCGAAATGGTTTTCGGTCACGTCAGACAGATGACAGTTTAAAACAAGACTTTGTCTGGTCATTTGGAAAATTAGCGGATGGTTCTTCTGTATCGAAGTTACCTGCTATTTCATTAGACAATGCCGCGCAAAATTTAGTGATATGGAATAATATTCGGGAAAGCGCAGGAGATGGCATTAAAATAGTGCGGACAGGCATACGTAATTTAATTCTATTCAATACCTTGATGAATAATAATCAGGGGCAAAATAGTCGTTTTCACTTTTTTGGTATCTTACTTGGCAATGCCAGTGCAGAACCTGAAATTGCTAAACAAGCCATTGCAAATCCCGTCTTAGATTTTATACCTGCCATTGAAAATATTGTGGCTGGGAATGTGATTGATGGCAATCATTATTCAGGCATTTTGTTAGACAGTGCCAGCGCATTTAATGATATTTATGACAATATGATTCGCCATTATCAAAACCAACCCTTAGAAAATGCCAGCACAGCGACGAATAGTATTGTCGGCAATAGTTGGCAAGTTGAAAATGCGCCTACGGGTTGGCGTGCGTGGTTTCATTAGTGAAAAGTTGGGATTGTGTTATGATGTTAAGTAAAATAAATAGATTTACTGAAATCATTAACTTATATTTTATAGTAAGTAACGACCATATTGAAGTAAGACCATCATTCTCATGAAAGGGGATTCGTGGATATGAGGCAAATCTTTGGGAATTTTATAGAAAACCAAAGCAGTGAAGAGTATTTGATTCTTGGATTTTCACCAAGTTCAATACCATTAAAACAGCGTTGGCGAAATAATGGGTTATCTGCGGATTTTTTAGCAGATTATTTAACAACATTTTTTCCTATTAGTGATGAAGATCCAACGACATTAGAGCGACAAACTGATATTCGTGGGGCGGTTGGTTACATTGCTAACGAGTTATTAGAAAATGCTATGAAGTTTAATAATGACAGTACCAATCATCCGATTAGTATTAAATTACAACTACATAGTGAGCGTATTCTGTTTTATGTAACGAATAGTATTCACCCTGAAGCACAAGAAGCTTTTCAACGTTATATTCAAGAAATGCTGACTACTGACCCTCAAGAGTTGTATATCTCTCGCTTAGAGAAAAATGCAGAAAGCGATACAGATGCATCAGGATTAGGTTTATTAACCATGATGAATGATTATGGGGCGACCTTAGGCTGGAAATTTGAGACAACTGATGATAAGCCAAAAATTGTTACGGTAACAACGATGGCTGAGTTGGTGGTCTGAACAACGTGTTTGAGGAGTTTACAGAATTTATGGATATTAAAACTGGCGATTATAGCGTTGAGTATGACAGTGCTAATTCAACAATTACCTGTCAGGGTTCTTTCCGCTTGAGTGGGATGGAAGAATACGCACCTGTTGTACAGTTATTAGATGCAGTCGCAGAACAGAATCCGCCTAGCATTACCTTAAATTTAAGACATTTAGAGTTTTTAAATAGCTCAGGTATTAATGTCTTGTCTAAATTTATGATTAAAATGCGCCAAAAACCAGAAATACAGGTCATTTTATTAGGATCGAAAAAAATTCCATGGCAGGGTAAATCATTAAAAAATTTACAACGCTTAATGCCTAGCCTGTTGATGGAATGGGAATAATGCAACATATCAATCGCGTCATATGTGCTTTATCGTGATTCACCAATTTGACATCGGGTGAGTTGATAGATATGTCAACAACAATAGACGAATGGACCAGAGAAGACTTGTTAGCAGAAGTACAGCGTTTGCGTGATAGCATTGCTGATTTGCTGATGCAAAAAGTCGATTTAGAAATTCTATTAGAAACCACGACTGAACATGCTGATGCTATCGAAAATGAGTTATTAGCAGCACGGGAAGTTGCGGAAGAAGCCACGCGGGCAAAATCTGAATTTCTTGCCAATATGAGCCATGAAATTCGTACGCCTTTAAATGCCGTGATTGGCATGGCGGCGATTTTACAAGATACGCCGCTGAGTGCCGAACAATTAGACTATCTCAGTACCATTCGTACCAGTGGCGAAACGCTCCTTACTCTTATCAACGATATTTTAGATTTTTCTAAAATTGAAGCGGGACGCTTAGAACTGGAATATCGTTCTTTAGATTTGCGCCTTTGTGTAGAAAATACCTTAGGGTTAGTCACCAGTGTTGCCGTTGCGAAAAATTTAAATCTTGTTTACGAGATGAGTGATGATGTCCATCCTGTTGTGATTGGTGATGTGACTCGGATTCGGCAAATATTGCTGAATATGGTCAGTAATGCGGTTAAATTTACTGAAAAAGGCGAGGTAAAAGTCATTGTGGATAAAACGCCTCCGAGCTTTCCCCCTTACTTTCCACACACAACTATCGTCAGCAAAATTACTGATGAAAGTCTATCTCCACCTGAAACGATTCACTTTGCCATTAAAGATTCTGGTATTGGTATTCCTGAATCGCGCTTACATCGTTTATTTCAACCGTTTACCCAAATCGATAGTTCTACAACCCGCAAGCATGGCGGTACAGGATTAGGATTAACTATTAGTAAAAGTTTAAGCCTACTAATGGGGGGAAATGTATGGGTAGAGAGTCAGGAAAATGTGGGTTCTACATTTCATTTTACCTTGCAAGTCCAACCTGCACGTGAAAATCCCTACCCCTATTTAACGACGACTCAACCTGCTTTAATGGGAAAAACCTTAGTTATTTGCAGTCAATATCCTAGCAATTGTTCAGTCATTCGTAAGCAAGCCCATGCATGGGGCATGGAAACCATTGAAATTACTGAAAGTAAACAATTTAATGAGTTGTTGAAAAATAAGACGGAATGGCACGCGGTTGTCTTAGATGTTCATCTCCCAAATGAAGATGAAATTTCACGGTTATTAAAACTCAGCCATATTTATCAACGCTCTGCTTTCCCCATTATCGTATTAGCAACGGCTTATTTACCCAGTAAAGAAGGTCAAAGCTATAGCACATTAACCAAGCCATTAAAGCCCGCACGTTTATACTCGCTACTGTTACAAGCCTTGTTGCCTAAAGAAGACAATACCGTTATTACCATCCATCAGTCGACTAAAACAGTACCAATACCGCAAGTTGTTCAATCATTTTCGCATTTACGCACATTGTTAGCAGAAGATAATATTACCAATCAAAAAGTAGCGACATTAATGTTGAAAAAATTGGGATGTGAGGTCGATATTGCCAATAATGGCATAGAAGTGCTGACTTATTTGAAAAAACAACATTATGATGTCGTCTTTATGGATGTGCAAATGCCTGAAATGGATGGATTAACCGCAACTAAGCATATTGTGAGTACCTTTTCAGAAGCTGAACGTCCTTGGATTATCGCCATGACAGCAAACGCAATGCAAGGCGACCGTGAAATGTGTATTGCTGTGGGGATGAATGACTATATCAGTAAGCCCATTCGTAAAGAAACCCTAGAAGCTGTTTTACAGAACGTTCCCAAACGGAAATAGTATTCTAAATTCTTATGCAACGAGCAATTTCAGAATGAACGACTCAACAGCAAAAAATGCTACTGCTTTACGTATCTTATTGGTGGAAGATAATCCAACCAATCAAAAAGTAGCTTTATTATTGTTGAAAAAACTCGGATACGATGCGGACGTTGTCAATAATGGACTAGAAGCATTAGAAACCTTACGCCACCACTTTTATAATGTGGTTTTAATGGATATTCAAATGCCCGAAATGGATGGATTAACTGCAACTCGCCATATTCGCATGGAGTTTTCTCCACCCCACTCACCGTGGATTATTGCCATGACTGCAAACGCAATGAAGGGCGATAAAGAAGCCTGTTTAAATGCAGGAATGGACGATTATATTGCAAAACCTGTTCGTAAAGAGTTATTAGTTCAAGCCTTAGAACTGGCAATACAACGTTGTCCTCGTTCTGAATAAATACTTTGTGAACTATGGTGTAACCGTTGCTCGCCCACTCATCACCCAGCGACTTGCAAGCACATTATTAGAAATCCAAATTAATCGATCATCAAACCCAGCCTCAGGGTTTTGTTCATCTTGGGTATAATGCGCGTTTGTGCCACCAACGACATTAGTCTTATCTGCGATACCATTTTTACCCACAGAAAAAACAACCGCAACAATCGTATTATTATCGCCTGCTATCTTATTATTCACCACATTATAAATGGTTAAGTTACTAGAACCGATAAAGTTTTGACTCACAATCGTAGTTTCATCCGTGGTAAAAACTTTATCCACGCGATACCGCAAGGTATTCCCCCAGCCATCATAACGCCCAACGCCTAAATCAGACCAAGGGATAAATCCCTCTTGTGTCTCACTCGCACTACACAAACTCGCATCTGCAATACCATTTTCATCATTAGCAGGGCAAGGGAAATGTCCATTTAAAACAGCGTAACCTAATAAGCCCTCTTTCGCTTCTTCTAAAACGGCTTGTGTATTCTGCAAATATTGCTGATTCATGCGCTGACCTAAAGGGACTAAAACCCCCCCCGTTAAAAGTGCGACGATAAATAAGACGATTGCTAATTCTAATAGGGTGAATCCTGAATGATTACATCTAGTTATTTGTATATATTTTTGCTTGGGTAACATGATATGCCAATGTATTTTTAGAAATCCAAACCACGATATCGTCAAATGTTTCTGTCATTGCATCCGCAACATAGTCATTATTGCTTCCACCATTACGACAGACGCTATCGCTATTCGTTATCCCATCAGAATCATTAGATTGTGGTAAAACGATAGTAGAAGTTGGGTCAGGTCTGCCATTGCGTCCGCAAGAAAAAATCAAGGCTAAAACATCTGTATCTGTGGTATTTGTCACTTGTTGCCCGCTGACTGTTCGAATCACAATATCGCTTGCAGAACCCCAGTTCATTCCTGTTGTTTGTACATAAGGATTGCGTGTGCGAAAACGAAAAGGACGACCCCACGCATCTTTATCAACCGTTCCTAATTGTGCATAAGGTAAATAGCCTTCTAACGCAACACAATTGCCACTGACTTGGCGATTTTCGACCCCATCAGGCGGATAATCTGAGTCTGAACAGGGAAAATAACCATTTAGTAATACATAACCGATTAATGCTAATTGAATTTGCTCTAACTGCGTGCGTGTTTCATTTCGATATTGCTGTTCTACTTGCATGGCTAAGGGCATCAAAATACTTGATAACAATAACGCTAACGCTAACACAAAAATGGCGAGTTCCAATAAAGTAAAACCGCGTATTTTTTGTTTTAGTGTATGCAAGGTTAAGATACGATTTATCATAGTGCGTATAATCCGTTAGCTTTTTAATTAAGCATAGCCAGCATTCGCACGAATGGGATAAAAAGCAGGATAGCTTTTTGATTTTAAGACAAGAGACGCAAAACAGCGCGTCTCTTTAAAGTGTTGTGTGAGATGAAACAGTGACATCTTCACAATAAATGATGTGCTTACCCTAAATGGGTGCGAGCAATATTGGTTAAATAAGTTCTAAAGGCTTCATGTAAATTCGGATGTTTTAACGCATATTCAACGGTTGCCATTAAATAGCCTAATTTACTACCACAGTCATAACGAGTGCCTTGGAATTGATAAGCAAGGGCTTTTTCTTCATTTAATAACGCGGCAATTCCATCGGTTAATTGAATTTCTCCGCCCGCGCCCCGTTTGGTGTTTTCTAAATGATGGAAAATGCGCGGATTTAAAATATAACGTCCGACGACGGCTAGATTAGAAGGGGCTTTTTCGGGGGAAGGCTTTTCTACAATGCTCACAATCCGTGATAAACCTTCATACAACGCTTCTGGGGAAATAATCCCGTATTTATTGGTTTCAGAACGGGCGACTTCTTCAACCGCAATCACGCTGCATTGCTGTTTCTCATAAATATCAACCATTTGAGATAAGCAGGGGATTTCTTTACCATCAATTAAATCGTCTGCCAAAATAACGGCAAAGGGTTCATCACCCACGACAGGTTTTGCACATAAGACGGCATGACCTAAGCCTAATGCTTCAGGTTGACGGACGTAAATACATGAAACACCAGAGGGAACAACATTTTTTGTTAAGGCTAATAAATCATATTTTCCTAAATGTTCTAACTGGTCTTCTAATTCAGAATTTTTATCGAAATGGTCTTCGATAGCCCGTTTACTGCCGCTGGTCACAAAAATTAACTGCTCAATCCCTGCCGCTACCGCTTCTTCTGCTGCATATTGAATCAAGGGTTTATCCACAATAGGCAACATTTCTTTTGGACTGGCTTTGGTCGCAGGTAAAAAGCGTGTTCCTAAACCCGCAACAGGAAATACCGCTTTACGAACAGTTTTTTTGAGTTTTGACATAAAAAATCCTTGTAGTACCTAAAAAAGGGGATAAAAAGCAGATGAACGCACTAAGGAAGGCGTTGCAAAAGCCACTGACCGATATCCGTGATTTCTTCCATACAGAGGCTATGCTCCATATTATACGTATGCCATTCAACCTTATAGTTAAGGTTTTTTAATTGGTTATAGCTAGACTCAGCCTGTTTAATGGTAATCACGCCATCAAACTGTCCGTGTCCATAAAAAATCGATGTGGTGTTATTACTCGCCTGTCTTTCTTCTTCTAATGTATGGGCTAAGGGAATATAGGTGGATAACGCCATAATGCCCGCTAATTTTTGCGGATAACGTAGCCCTGTATGCAACGCTATCGCGCCACCTTGAGAAAACCCTGCAATAACAATGCGTTCAACGGCAATACCTTGTTTGATTTGTTCTGCAATATATGTTTGTAACAACCGTTCAGAATCGCGCACCCCTTCCTCATCCTGATTAAAGGTTAAATCCATGGCGATGATGTCATACCATGCAGGCATTACCATGCCCATATTGATGGTAATTTCACGATTGGGAGCTTGTGGGAAGATAAACCGAGCATGTTTTAATAGGCTTTTGGGTAAATATGGGATGACAGGCTCAAAATCTTGGGAACTTGCCCCTAAACCATGTAGCCAAATAACGCTAGCCGTCGCTTTTTCAGCAGGTTCAATAATAATATCTCTGGGATTCATCGTCGTTTGGGAAAAGGTAATGGCGGGATAGCAAATTATACAGAGTAGGTAGAAAAAACAATAAGGGTAATTATGGGGCATCATAATGATTTTTTATTTATCAAATGGGCAGATTGGCTTTACAGTCAGGCGTATTTGTCAACTTGGCGCACCTGTTTCAAAAGCAGAACTTTGTTAGAATAATAAGCCTTTTCTCCGATTCTTCGACTATTTCTCTAAAAAACCCATGATTGTTCCTATTCCTGATTTTTCCCGCGCACGTGTCTTAGTGGTTGGCGATGTGATGCTAGACCGTTATTGGCATGGTTCAACCTCTCGTATTTCGCCTGAAGCCCCTGTGCCTGTTGTGCATGTTAAACAAGTGACTGAGCAAGCAGGTGGTGCGGGAAATGTCGCTTTAAATATTAGTGCATTAGGAGCAGAGGCGACGCTTATCGGCATGACGGGCGACGATGTGGCAGCGGATACCGTCGCGCAGTTGTTGCAACAGGCTAAAGTGATTTGTCATTTACATCGTTTAGCCCATGTGCCAACCATTACTAAGTTACGGGTTTTAAGCCGTCATCAACAATTAATCCGTTTAGATTTTGAAGAACCGTTTGAAACTGCTTCAGCGGTTTTACCACAACAGGTACAAACTGATTTAGCGCGTATTGATGTCCTTGTTTTATCTGATTATGGTAAAGGGGTTTTAACTGACCCACAAATTTTAATCCAACTCGCTCGCCAAGCAGGGAAAGCCGTTTTAGTTGACCCTAAAGGTAATGATTTTGATAAATATCGTAATGCAACGTTGATTACGCCGAATTTATCCGAATTTGAAACCATTGTCGGACATTGTCGGGATGAACAAACGTTAGTCGAGCGAGGGGAAAATTTACGCGCAGACTTGGGCTTAGAAGCGTTATTAATCACACGCAGTGAAAAAGGCATGACCTTATTACAAGCGCATGAACCTGCCTTACATTTACCTGCACAAGCCCGTGATGTGTATGATGTAACAGGGGCAGGCGATACTGTGATTGGCGTATTATCCGCTGGTTTAGCGGCTGGCTTGGCATTAACACAAGCAACCGCATTGGCAAACCATGCGGCGGGCTTAGTGGTGAGTAAATTAGGCGCGGCAACGGTGAGCGTTGCAGAATTAGAAAACGCCTTGCATTTAACACATGGTCATGCCATTCAAGATTTGCAAGGGTTAGAAAAGATTGTCAAAATTGCTCGCGCTCAAGGGGAGCGTATTGTCATGACTAATGGGTGTTTTGATATTTTGCACGCAGGGCATGTGCAATATTTGGCTCAAGCGCGTCAATTAGGCGACCGTTTAATTGTCGCTGTTAATGATGATGCATCCGTAAAACGCTTAAAAGGGGCGAGCCGTCCCATTAATAGCTTGGAAAAACGGTTAGCGGTTTTAAGCGCGTTAAAATGCGTAGATTGGGTTATTCCTTTTAGTGAAGACACACCAGAAACACTTATTTGTCAGCTTTTGCCCGATGTATTAGTTAAAGGTGGCGATTATACTGTTGCACAAATTGCAGGGAGTCGTTGTGTATTAGAACAGGGTGGAGAGGTTAAGATTCTCAGTTTTTTAGAAGGTTGCTCGACAACCGCAACGTTACAAGCCCTGCAACAATAGGCATAAAACAGGCATAAAACAGGAATAAAATTCAGTAATCATCACGCATGAGGATGAAGAATAATATGATTATCGTCACAGGTGGCGCGGGCTTTATCGGCAGTAATTTGATTAATACCCTGAATCAACGCGGTTATCAAGAAATTCTCGTTGTTGATAATTTAAAAAACGGGGAAAAATTTAAAAATTTAGTTGACTGTCAAGTCTCTGATTTTTGCGATAAAAAAAGTTTTTTAGAGCGGGTACAAAATAACGTTCATTTAGGCAATCACATCGAGGCAGTGTTTCATCTTGGCGCGTGTTCCAGTACAACGGAATGGGACGGCGAATATATGATGCAGAATAATTTCACTTATTCTAAAACCTTATTGCATTTCTGCCTTGCACAACAAATTCCTTTTATTTATGCCTCCAGTGCTTCCGTGTATGGTGGTGGCACAGTGTTTAAAGAAGAGCCTAGCTATGAGTCGCCCTTAAATGTTTACGGGTACTCTAAGTTTCTGTTTGACCACTATGTCCGCGCACGTATTAAAAATAGCCCTTCACAAATTGTAGGACTGCGTTTTTTTAATGTGTATGGTCCTAAAGAACAACATAAAGCGAGCATGGCAAGCGTTGCTTATCATTTAAACAATCAACTGCTTTCTACAGGGCGGGTTTGTCTGTTTGAAGGGTGTGATGGGTATGGCAATGGCGAGCAACAACGCGATTTTGTCTATGTTGGTGATGTGGCGGATGTTTGCGCATGGTTCTTAGAAAATCAAGATAAATCAGGTATTTTCAATGTAGGGACAGGACGGAGTCAAAGTTTTAACGCTGTTGCTCAAGCTGTTTTAGCATGGCATGGACGCGGGCAACTTGAATACATTCCTTTCCCTCAACATTTACGCGGGCGTTATCAAAGCTTTACACAAGCAGATATCAGTCTGTTACGTAACGCAGGCTATAACCATCCATTTAAAACGGTAGAAGAAGGCATGCGTTTATATTTAGATTGGCTTAACCGACAATAAATAACGGGTAATGTCTGTTTGATGAAACAAATTTTTCTAAATTAATCAGGCAGACATAAAACATTAATCCTCTTTAAAGGGGTTAACTGCCTGCATTCTTAGCAGGTAATTTATCAACGGACTGTATTATCGCAGGCGTATTGCTTGGGGGAATTTGCTCTTCATACCAACTGATAATTGCGAAGAATATCAGTAAGGTAATAACAGGTATTAGTAATTTTCCAACGTTCATAATAAAAGATTTCCTCTACACGGCGTTATCCCATTCCCTACCAGTTCAAAATATTGTTTTCAGGACATATTGTTAGTCTGATTCTGTAGGTCTTGGTTTTTTCATACAGAGGAAACAACGGATTGTTAGTTTCATATTGGTACAGTGAGCATTAAGTATGCCATGTTACTTTTTTCATACCCAACGAGTCCCTAAAACTCAATATGTTAAGTGTAAAACTTCAAGTCAATTATCGGGTTTTACCTTAATAGAATTACTGGTGTCTTTGGTCATTATTGGCGTGATTTTAAGCGTAGCGAGTTTGACCTTTAACCGAGGCGGTTTAGAGGACGAATTGCAAACAGAGGCAGAAAGGTTGGTAGCATTATTGACCTTAACCAGTCAAGAAGCGGTATTGCAATCCGCAGAGCAGGGCTTATATGTGGATGACGAAGGATATCGTTTTTATCAATTAGATGAGCAAAATCAATGGCAAATATTAGTCCAAGATGATTTATTACGCCCCCGCCGTTTTGCCTCTGCCTTAGAGGTTGAATTACAAATCGACGGCGAAACAATAAAATACGATGAAAAACTAACAGACCCGCAAATTATCATCTTTAGCAGTGGTGAAATAACGCCCTTTACCTTACAACTGCGTAGCCCATTAAATTCGCGTTTAACGTATCGTATTCAAGGGGATAACTTTGCACATTTCATCATCAGTCATGAAACTTGGTAATTCATTTCACCATCAACAGCGAGGATTCACCTTATTAGAGGTCATCGTCGCGCTGGCAATTGTTGCAATTGCATTGGCTGCTATTATTAAAGTTTCTGGCGATAATGCCAGTCATGCTAGCTATTTACGTGACCAAACCCTTGCCCATTGGGTAGCAATGAATGTGATTGCCGAAATTGACTTAAGCGACGATTTTCCCGCGACAGGGCAACGGGAAGGCAGTGATATGATGGGAGATTATGAATGGTTTTGGACTGTTGCCATTTCTAACACCATTGAGCGCGATTTAAGACGTTTAGATGTACAAGTAAAACGGCATAAATCAGATACAGAAGCCATCGCCCTCTTAACAGGCTTTGTCGGTAAAAAAACACCTGTCACCCAAACAACCCGTTCAAATATCACACCGTCAACACCAGCAAAAACGCCCGCGACTTCCTCAACGACACCAAACACAGAGAAACAGGATGACTGAAACCACTGCGCCGTTAGTCAGTTGTCATTGCTGTGGCTTGATACAACAGCTTCCCATACACACCGTGACAGAAAAACCCATTTGCGCCCGTTGTACCACACCATTACCCCTTGCACATCATTCCCCCGTCCGTCATCAATGGACACAAAGCCTTGCCCTAACAGCCCTGATTTTTTATATCCCTGCGCTAACCTTGCCATTACTACGCATTGAACGGCTAGGGCATAGACATGAGGACAGTTTATTCACAGGCTTAATTGCTTTATTTGAACAAGGATACTGGTTTATTGGCTTGATTATTCTGTTTTTTTCTGTCCTACTGCCCCCGTTTAAACTCTTGGCATTACTCACCTTGTCCAGCACAAATTTAATTCGCCAAGCCCATCATCGCGCCCTCACTTATCGCGCCGTAGAATTATTAGGGCGGTGGGGCATGTTAGATGTGATGCTGGTGGCAATCCTCGTGGCGTTTGTCAAACTGGGCGGATTAGTCAGTATTCAAGCGGGGTCGGGATTAATAGCCTTTGCTTTACTGGTGTTATTCAGCCTTTTTGCCAGTGTTAGCTTTAACCCCCATGCTTTATGGAGCACTGCTGATGAATGAAACTGCCTCATCATTACCAATAGCCCGCTTAAAACCCCGTTTCACATTATCTTGGCTCTTATGGTTATTACCCCTTCTTGCCCTATTTATCGTCAGTATCTTACTTTATCAGGCTCAACAACAACGTGGCATTCCATTAACTATTGAATTTCAACAAGGATATGGCATTAAGACGGGTGACACACTGCGTTATCGAGGCATAGAAATCGGTCAAGTCTATCGCGTGCGTTTAAGTGACGATTTACAAAAAGTCTTGGTTGACATCTATCTGGCAAAAAATGCCGCCTCAATCGCTCGTCAAGGAAGCCGTTTCTGGATTGTACGCCCACAACTGGATATTACGGGCGCGAGCGGACTAGAAACCGTCGTGGGGGCAAACTACATCAGCGTCTTGCCCAATAAAGAAGCCTCCCAGCCCCAAACCCATTTTGTCGGCTTAGACATGCCCTTATCGATAACCGATTTAGACGCGGGCGGGGTAGAAATCCTCTTGCAGACGAGCGGAAAAGGCATGTTAAAGCGCGGTGCACCCGTGTTATATCGACAAGTTGCAATTGGAACAATTCTAAATGTAGATTTAGACACAGATAGCAGTGCGGTTGTTGTCCATGCCTATATTAAGCCTGAATATACACACTTTATCCGTGAAAATGCCCGTTTTTGGAAAATCAGTGGGATGCGTGTTAGTGCAGGCTGGACAGGAGTCGATTTTCAAATGGATTCACTCTATAGCGTCATTGCAGGCGGAATCGGGCTGGCAATACCTAGCGATTACGGCGCACTCGCGTCAACTGAAAAGCGTTTCCCTTTATACGATGAACCACAAGAAGACTGGTTACAGTGGACTGCGTACATTGCGCCTGATAGCCAACATCTAACGAATTTAGCCAACTATCCTAAACCCCTGTGGGCAACGCTCAGTTGGCAAAATAAACGCTTGGCATTTTGGCGAGAAACACAACAACAAGCATGGGTATTACCCGTACAAGATGGTTTTTTAGCCCCTAAAAGCGTGTTAATTCCGCCCGATGGTGTAGAAAATCCCGTGTTAGCGATTGGTGATTTAACTATCAATTTACAAACCATCACCCCCATTATTTACAATGGCGACCTCGCAATTTTGCCCTATACACACAATTTCAGTGCGGTAAGCCTGCCACTTTCGCCCATTATCAACACATATCCTGAACCCATAAATAGCCTTGTCATTGCTGACGCTACAACCTCTCCCCATCCTATCAAAGCAGAGCGTTATCAAAAATATGATGATGTATGGTTACTACAAGATAAACAAGCCTTTTCCCCATCATGGCTGGGTGCACCTGTTATTGCAACGGAAACGGGTGAATTATTAGGTATTTTAATCGTGACTGATAATTTAGTCGGTGTATCCTTGCTGATTGGGAATCCATTGATAGAAAAAGATAAAACGACGGCAAAATAAATAATCTGAGTTCTGCGAGTTTCTTTTAAAAAGACAAGCGTTTGTCTGAATCAGAATTCACAGAATTTTCAGAATTAGCAGAATTAAAAAGCGTTATTCACCTTAAATTTTTGGTTTTAGGGTTTTAAATTCTGTTAATTCTGTTAATTCTGAAAATCCTGATTCAGACAATCTTTTAATCTTCTCTGGTGAATTCTTTTCGCACGTTCCGACAGACCTGCTAGGTTTTAAAAACCTAGCAGGTCTCTGTTTTGTTTTATAAAACTCGCCGAACTCAAGTTAATACGAATCACGCTTTTTAATTCTGCTAATTCTGAAAATTCTGTGAATTCTGATTCAGACAAAAAAAGACCTGCTAGGTTTTGAAAGCCTAGCAGGTCTCTGTCTTTCTCATCGCAGGCAATAATCAGCGGGCAAAAAAAAACCAAACTTTTTTTAAAGTTTGGTTTTTTTAAATTCGGTTATGGGTCGTCCGCGACTCGAACGCGGGACCAACGGATTAAAAGTCCGCTGCTCTACCGACTGAGCTAACGACCCGAGAAGCTGTATATTATAGGCGATTTTCTCCAAAGCGCAAGCATTTTTTTAGTTTTTTATTACGAGTCTTACAACTTCTTGTCTTTTTTTAAAAGAAACTCGTCACTTTATTCCGCAGGCGTATTTTTTTCTACCCAGCGCATTGTGTTATCGTTTAAAGTTTCATGCTTCCAAAACGGGGCTTGTGTTTTTAACGATTCAATCAATAAGCGACAGCCCGCGAATGCTGCCGCGCGATGTGCTGACCATGCAGCCGTTAATACAATTGTATCATTGGGTAGAATTTCACCAACCCGATGAATAATAAGCGTATCTAATAACGAAAATTCATTAAGGGCTTGCAGACTGATTTTTTGCAAGTATTTTTCTGTCATTTGCGGATAATGCTCTAAAAACATAGCTTTCACGCCATCGCCTTCGTTAAAATCGCGCATTGTCCCCACAAAAACGGCTGCCGCACCACATTGTCCATGCAAGGCTTGCAAACTCTGTTCATAAGCCTGCAATTCTGCCCAAGGGTTAAAAGCCTGTTCTGTAATCAGTATTTTTAGCTGGGCATTCATGATTATCCCCCTGTGACAGGCGGAAAGAATGCGATTTCATCACCCGCTTGTACTAATGTTTCAGCGTTGACATATTCTAAATTGATTGCCATTAAGGCATGGTCTGGCAATGGTTGTGCGCAAACTTGTGTCCAGACTTCGCGCACACTAATAGGCTGTGTGAGGGTTAATTGCATTTCTTTTTTGCCAACAAGCTGGCGTAAACTGGCAAAAAACTTAATTGTAATCATCATTATTAAAAATCCTATGTCATGACTTATCTATAATTGACTACCAACGACCATATTTTTCACGCAAGCGGTCAATTCGATATTGCTCACGCTTTGCTCTGTCTGCATCATCCCATGCTTTTAATTGTTTTTCCCATGTTTCGCGGGCTTCCATCTCCGCTTCACGGCGGATTTTATCCGCTTCCTGACGGGTTTGGCGTGCATTATTCCATTGCTCATAAAGCAGGGTTGGCGTTTCTGGGGTTTCTATGGGTTGTTGATGTAATGACAAATAGCGTTGTTTTGCCTGCATTGCACCCCATAAAGAATTCTCTTCAGGGTTTGCAGGTTGTTGTGTGACTGCGGGCGGTTTTTGCCCTTGTGTATGTTCATTTAACCACTGTTGATCAGCATGTTGTTCAGCAAGACGAGCTTGCTCATAGGCTTGATTACGCAACTGAATTTGTGTAAACCAGTTAAGCGTTGCCTCATCAGTCGCTGGTTGTACCGATAAACGGGGGTTTGGTAAAAGCACATTATTGGTGCAACCTAAACACAGTAACAAGCAGAAGCCGAGTATATAATAATATGTGTAATTTAACATTTTGTTCTACCTGAAAATTTTAGATAATCAACGCTTAATTATTGTTTATGTTTACACACAGCTTGTATTAACACTGATAGAAACGATAAAGACAACGCTATCGCCTATCAGAATACTAAATGCGATAATTTAAAGATTCTCTATGGATAGTCGGTTATATTAGTAAATGGCTTGTAACTTGCTAACACAATAAAACAAATCAACGCTATAGCTGAAATTATAGGAAATCATTCATAGCGGGGGAGAAGAATAATAATGCTTACACTGCCGGGTTACCGGATTGACGATCAAATTTATGAGGGTACACAGTCCATTGCTTACCGTGCGACGCGGGTTAGTGATGCACTGCCTGTCGTGTTGAAACTCTTAAAATCGGATTATCCTAGCCCGTTAGAATTAGCACAGTATCAACGTGAATATGACATTTTACGTCGTTTACATAGTGCAAATCTGACAAATCAAGAAAGTAATATTATTCAAGTCTATGCCTTAGAAAAATATAAAAATACCTTAGTGATGGTATTAGAAGATATTGCGGGCGTATCTTTAAAGGAATGGTTGCATAATCGCGAATTAAACCTGATTACCTTTCTTTTTCTGGCGATTAAAATCACGCAAGCGGTTGGTGAGATTCATGCCGAACATATTATTCATAAAGATATAAATCCCAGTAATATCGTTTATAACGCTGAAACAGGACAGTTAAAATTAATCGATTTTGGCATTGCTAGCGTACTACCACGCGAAAATCCTGCGCTTAAAAATATTGAGAAATTAGAAGGAACTTTACATTATTTATCGCCAGAGCAAACAGGGCGGGTTAATCGTCCGCTTGACTATCGCACCGATTTCTATTCATTAGGCGTTACGTTATATGAAATGCTGGTTGGGCAGTTACCTTTTAATACAGGAGATCTGCTGGAGTTAATCCACGCGCATATCGCCAAACAACCTGCGTTACCACATACCATCCGCACAGATGTTCCGCTTGTTTTATCAAATGTTATCCTGTGTTTGTTAGAGAAAAATGCCGAGTTGCGTTATCAAAGTGCTTACGGCTTACAAATGGATTTAACCCGCTGTTTTGAATACTGTAACCGTCAAGAGGCATTAGCAACATTTGAATTACGTCAAGACGATATTACGACTGTTTTACAAATTCCTGAAAAATTATATGGCAATAGCCGAGCGGTGATAGAGCTACTAGACGCATTCGAACGTGTGAGTCAAGGCTGTACTGAAATGGTCTTAGTCTCAGGTGATGAGGGTGTTGGCAAAACAACGGTTGTCAATGAATTATATAAACCTGTTTTACAGCAACAAGGGCATTTTATTTCGGGGAAATTCGGGCAATTTCAAAGTACGACACCTTATACTGCGATTTTAGACGTATTCGGCGAATTAGTCCGTCAAGTTTTAACGGAAAGCGAAGCGCAATTAGCAAAGTGGAAAAAACGCATTCTGCAAGCCTTAGGCAAAAACGGACAATTAATTGTCGATGTGATTCCCGAAGTTGCCCTAATTATCGGTGAACAGCCAGCAACTGAGCAAAATGTTGGTTTTTTAGAAGCTCAAAACCGCTTTAACCGCGTTTTTTTAAGCTTTATGAAAGTTTTTTGCCAACCGTCTCACCCTTTAGCCATTGTATTAGACGATTTACAATGGGCAGATACCGCCTCTTTAAAACTGCTGTCTATGCTGTTACGCGATGAAGAAACCCGCTATTTATTGGTCATTGGGGTTTATCGCCAGCATGAAGTGGATGAATTGCACCCGTTACGTCTGACATTGGATGAATTGCGCCAATCGATGACGATTACCTTACAAATTACCTTACAACCCTTAGATTTAGAAGCAATTACACAATTGCTCATGGATACATTACACGCTGACCGCCAGCGCGTGCATCCCTTAGCTGAAATCGTTCTAAACAAAACAGATGGTAATCCTCTATTTATTCAACAATTTGTCAAAACCTTGCATGATGAGGGTTTGCTCAGTTTAAACTTTCAATCATCAGAAAATGGTCAACGCCAACCCATATGGCAATGGCATTTAGAAGCGATAGAAGAAGCCAGCATTACTGATAACGTTGCTGATTTATTAGTACAAAAATTACAAAAACTGCCCGAAGAAACACAGCATTTGCTCTCGTTAGCCGCCTGTTTGGGAAATCCCTTTGATGTTTCCATCATTGCGATGTTAGCAGGTGATGAAGTCCTTACGACCACACAACGCTTGCTTCCCGCCTTAGAAGCCAATTTAATTGCACCGTTAAACGGTTCTCATCCAAATTTATTCCGCTTTTTACACAATCGAGTACAAGAGACCGCGTATAACTTACTCAGTAATATTGCTAAACAAAAAAATCACGTACTCATTGGGCATTTACTCTGTAAGGAATTAGGCGCGGAGAAAACCATCGAAGAACTTTTTGAAATTACCAATCATTTCAATTTAGGACTGCCTCTGATTACCAATACAGAAGATAAAGTCCTTGTCGCGGAATTAAATCTGCTGGCTGCAAAACGCGCAAAAACCGCCGCCGCCTATGATTCTGCATTTCGCTATCTCAGTGCGGCATTAGAACTGTTTACCCCACACGCATGGCAAACCCACTATTCACTGATTTTAGAAATTACGGTTGAAGGGACAGAAGTCGCTTATTACATCGGCGATATAGACGAGATGGAACGCCTTGCCCTGCGCGTTCTACGCTATGCCCGCACACTGCTGGATAAAATCCGTGTGTATGAAGTACGGATTCAAGCCGCACGTTCACAAGGGCGATTTCGTGACGCGCTCAATATTGCCCGTCATGTCTTGCGCAAACTCGATATTAAATTACCCGACAATCCAAACAAATGGCGAATTTGGTGGGCAGAGTTACGCATGAAATTAACGCTCACCGCAGGTGATAGACCGAATTTATTAGAACTGCCGTTAATGCATCAACCTGAAAAATTAGCGGCAATGCGGATACTTAATCATGCGACTTCTGCCGCCTATGCCGCACAACCAAATTTAATGCCCTTGATTATCTTCCGTTTAATTCAACTCTCCGTTGATTTTGGCAATACAACAGTCTCTGCCTACGCTTATGCGACTTATGGGCAACGTTTATGCGGAACGGGCTTTATTGACAGTGGTTATCAATTTGGTGAATTAGCGATACAACTCAGCGAACGCTTAAATAAGCGCGAGTTTCGGACAAAAACCTTTTTTATCGTCAACGCCTTTATTCGTCATTGGCGCACGCCTGTGCGTGACATATTAAATCCATTACGTGATGTCTGGCAATTAGGGCTAGAAATGGGCGAATTTGATTTCGCCAGCCTAAGCATGTTTGCCCGTCTTGCCTACGCGGCATTAATCGGCGAGTCTTTAGAAACCTTAGAAAAGGAAATGAGCGCGTATAGCCAAGAGATTCGCCAACTGCGCCAAGTGGTCGCGGCAAATCTGATTGATATTTATCATCAAAGCATTTTGAACTTACGCGGGCAGTTGCTCGAAAATCCAAGCCAATTAATCGGTTTGGTGTATAACGAAACCGAACAAGTTGCTTTTTACGAAAAGCATAACAATCGAACAGCGTTGTATCATAACTATTTTAACAAGGCGATATTAGCGTATTACTTTCAAGAACCTTATAAAGCACAGGATTACATCCAACAAGCAGGTAAATATTTAAATGGGACAATAGGCTCTGTGCCGTTTGCTTTCTTCCATTTTTACGAATCACTGATTTTATTAAGTATTTATCCACAAGTAACACCCCGCGAACAAAAAAGTATTTTACACACGGTTGATAGTAATCAGAAAAAAATCCAAACATGGGCAAGTTTTTCTCCTGCCAATCAACAGCATAAATATTACCTTGTTGCTGCCGAGCGTGAACGGGCATTAAAACATGATAAAGAAGCGCGAGAATATTATGACTTAGCCATTCATCTTGCTCATGAACAAGGTTATCTAAATGAGGAAGCCCTTGCCTGTGAATTAGCGGGCGAGTTTTATCTACAACGGGGTTTAGTGAAATATGCTTATGCCTGTTTACGTGATGCCCACTATACCTATATCCGCTGGGGTGCGTTAGCAAAGGCGAAAGAACTAGAAGCGCGTCACAGTAATTTATTCACACAACGCAATAGCAACAATAATACCACGACAATTACAACATTTATCACCCAACAAGGCTCGCCCAATATGCTAGATTTTTCTAGCATTTTAAAAGCCTCACAAGCTAGCGCGAGCGAGTTAGATTTAAGCAAATTATTAAAAAAGCTCATGCAAATTGTGCTAGAAAATGCAGGGGCAGAGCGTAGCTTATTAGTGTTAGAACAAAATGGGCATTGGGTGATAGAAGCGGAAGGCTCATTAAATACGGAACATGTGGAAATCTTGCAAGATTTACCCTTAGAAAATGCCGCTTTATCGATACCAATTACCCTCGTTAATTACGTGATTCGCGTGCAAGATTGTGTCGTTTTAAATGATGCGTGCAATCTCGGTAAATTTACCCGCGACCCGTATATTGCCAGCCAACAGATAAAATCAATTCTCTGTATGCCTATGCTGAATAAGGGCGCGCTCAGTGGCATTCTGTATTTAGAAAATAATCTCTCAACGGGTGTTTTTACCCCTGAACGGGTGGAAATTCTCAGTTTATTATCAAATCAAATGGCAATTTCTTTAGATAACGCCCGTTTATATAAGACATTAGGCGAAAATGAAGAACGCTTGCGCATTATTACCGATACCACGCCAATTGCGTTATCAATCAGCCGACCTGAAGACGGGTTAATTCTCTATGCAAATCCGCGCATAGAATCCGTATTCGGGTTGCCCCCAAATACCTTGATTAATCAATATCGCACAGTCGATTTTTACCGCAATTCGCAAGACCGCGAAAAAGTGATGGGGGCTTTTCGGCGGTTTGGCTCAGTGAGCAATTACGAAGTTGAGTTTCGCAATGTTTACAATCAAACGGTTTGGGTCGCACTGTTTGTGCATCCGATTCGTTTTAGCAATCAAAATGTCTTATTAAGTGCTTATTACGACATCACTGATATTAAAAATGCTGAAGAAGAACGCTTGCGTTTTACCCGTGCATTACAAGAAAGTGAAGAACGTTTCCGCGTCATTGCAGAAACAATGCCCGTACCTATTTTTATTATCCAACCAGAATCTGGTGTCATTCTTTACGCAAATCAACAAAGCAGCCAAACATTTGGCTATGATATTCCAGAATTAGTCGAACACTCTATTTTAGAACTCTATCGCACACCAAACGACCAACGAAACTACATTTCTTTATATAAACAAAATAAAGGCAAAGTTAAAGATTACGAAGTCGAATTTCTCCGCGCCGATAACACCACCGTCTGGGTTGCGATTTCTACCCAACAAGCCACTTATGCGGGGGAAAGAGTCATTTTAGCCGCACTGCATGACATCACCGACCGTAAACGCGCTGAACAAGAACATATCCGTTTAATTGAAATCCTCAGACATAACGAACAATTAGCGTCAGAAAATGCACGTATGGGGGCAGAATTATCCGTGTCACGCCAATTACAACGGATGCTTTTACCCACAGACATAGAGCTAACCCAGCTAGATTATTTAGACATTGCGGCTTTTATGGAACCTGCAGAAGAAGTGGGCGGTGATTATTACGATATTCTGCAATACGGCGAACATACCTTAATTGGTATTGGGGATGTGACAGGACACGGGCTAGAAAGTGGCGTGATTATGCTCATGATACAAATGGCTGTCCGTACCTTATTAGAAACCCAACTCACCAGCCCTGAAGCCTTTCTCCCCATTATTAACCGTGCGGTTTACGGCAATATTCAACGCATGGGCTCAGATAAAAGCCTTACGCTCAGTCTCGTGGATTGTTATCCCTCTCCGCTAGATAGCTCACTGACTATTGTTCGAATGACAGGACAACATGAAGAAGTTTTGCTGGTGCGTCAAACTGGGCAAATAGAACGGATTAATACAACAACACTCGGTTTTCCAATTGGCTTAGAAGAAAATATTCAAGATTTAGTGGGGTATCAAGAAGTTATCTTAGAGATTGGCGACGGTTTAGTGCTGTACACGGATGGCGTTACAGAAGCATTGAATGCGGAAAAACATCAATATGGGATTAAACGCTTGTGTGATGTGATTAGCCAACATTGGCAAAAGTCTGTTGAACAAATCAGTAAAACCGTTATAGCCGATGTCCGTGATTATTTAGAAGGCGATAAGCTAAAAGATGATATTACTTTGTTGGTTATCAAAAAATGTAAATAAGGTGAGTTTGGCGAGTTTTTTAAAAAGACAATCGCTTGTCTGAATCAGGATTCACAGGATTTTCAGGATTAGCACGACTGAAAAGCGTTATTCACATTAATTTTTTGGTTTTGCTCGTTACCAAGTTTCACTTGGTAATGCCTACTCGCCAAGCTCTGCTTGGCTTGTACTTGAACGCTTCAATCTTAAGTTTGCTTGTATTCGGCAAGCGGAGCTTGCAAGGCAGGCATTACCAAGCAGAGCTTGGTAACGAGCAAAAAAACCCCTCGAATTCGAGGGGTTTAAAATTGGGATTATTGAGCTTTTCCCAGATGCCAAGATATTCTATTGTGTTACGATTTCTCATCCAATTACCAATAACAGCACTTGTATCTTCGGTCTTATATTTAGCAATATCAGTAAGTAATATGTAATCAGTATTGTTTATTTTAACGACAACAACATCTGTATTATTGACATTTATTTTTGTCATTTCATTACTCATTCATTCATTAGTTTAAGTGTTTTTACTTAGCACGCCTTTCAGATACTCTCTGATATTTAATTTAACCTGAGTTCGGCGAGTTTTATAAAATAAAACAGAGACCTGCTAGGTTTTAAAAACCTAGCAGGTCTGTCGGAACGTGCGAAAAGAGTTGAAGGACTGGCAGAGATTATTCTCTTGTTTTTCATCTGGATTCACCAGACAAGATTAAAACATTGTCTGAATCAGGATTTTCAGGATTAACAGAATTAAAAAGCATGATTCACCTTAATTTTTTGGTTTAAGGGTTTTAAATTCTGCTAATTCTGAAAATTCTGTGAATTCTGATTCAGACAAACGCTTGTCTTTTTAAAAGAATCTCGCCGAACTCAGGTTATATTTAAGGTTTATAACATAAAAGTATAAGAAACTCTCTTTCTTCTTTCGTTATACTTTACCTTTCACACCCATCAGTAAGAAAAGACTCAAATGACAGAGATTGTACGTTCAATTACCCCAAAAGACGCATGGCAATTGCTGGAGGATAATCCAAAAGCGATATTAATCGACGTGCGTTCAGAAATGGAATATTTATGGATAGGACATCCTAAAGGGGCTATTCATATTCCTTGGATTGATGAGCCTGATTGGATAGTCAATCCCCATTTTGCCGCAGAAGTACGTAAATTATTGTTAGGTGGCATTATCACTGACCATGAAGACAGTGCACATCCAATAGACAGCGTACCGTTGTTACTCATTTGTCGCAGTGGTAATCGTTCTTTAGAAGCGGGTAAAGAATTGGTTAAACATGGTTTTACAAACGTCTATAACGTCGTTGAAGGCTTTGAAGGCGCGTTAGACCATGAACACCACCGTGGCACGTTGGGCGGTTGGCGGTTTCATGGTTTACCGTGGGAACAGACTTAAAAACGAATTTTCCAACATTGGTGAATTTTCGGATTGCGGGCGTAATCAAACGGCAGGCTTGCAGTAGATACGTCCTCAATCTGTAAATCGGCTAAAGCATCCATGTCTAGCTTAAATTTTTGATAATTCGTGGAAAAAATCAGCAATCCTTGACGGGTTAAACAGTGCATTGCTGCACGGATTAAGGCGACGTGGTCGCGTTGCACATCTAAGGTATTTTCCATGCGTTTGGAATTGGAAAACGTCGGTGGGTCTAAAAAAATCAAATCATAACGGGGTAAGCGATAAGGGGAGCTGACAAGGCGTTGTGCTTCTTCCTCTAGCCATGTGAAACAATCCGCTTGTACAAAATGGTGGCGATGGTCACTGAAGCCATTGCGTGCCAGATTGCGCTTTGCCCAGTTTAAATAAACGTGTGACATGTCAACCGTTGTCGTTGTACTTGCGCCACCTAGCGCGGCATGTACAGTGGCTGAACCTGTGTAAGCAAACAGGTTTAAAAAGCGTTTGCCTTGTGCCATTTCATACAACCATTGCCGTGTCGTGCGATGGTCTAAAAATAAGCCTGTGTCTAAATAGTCGGTAAAATTGACTAATAACACGGCTTTGCCTTCGTGAACTTCGTAAAATTTTCCCGCTTCGTCGAATTTTTCATATTGCGCCCGCCCTTTTTGTTGGCGACGGACTTTAACAAATAAGTCAGCAAGGGGAATTTGTAACACCGCGCTACAGGCTTGTAAGGCTTCTTGAAAACGCGCTTCGGCTTTTTGTGGGTCTATGCTTTTCGGCGGAGCGTATTCTTGGATATGTATCCATTGCTCGTATTTATCGACGGCAATGGCGTATTCAGGCATATCCGCGTCATATAAGCGGTAACAATGAATATTTTCACGTTTTGCCCATGGGCTTAATTGCTTGATATTCTTCTGTAAGCGATTAGCAAACATACGGGCGTTATCAGATAAATCTTCTAAAGCAGTAAATTGTTTTGCAGGGCGAGCAGGGCTGGCATGTGTCCATGCATTGGATGCGGGTGCGGAAGCGTCTGCGGTTTGGGTGTAGCGCATAAACCAGTCGGGCGTGACTTGAAAGCGGAGGAATTTACATTCTATCGCGCCGTTATACAGGGTATAAATTTTTTCCGCACGGATACCGATTTGCTTTCCAAGTTCCGCATTGCCTGACAAAACGCCCGCGTGCCAGCCAACGAAATGATTGCGTAAGGTACTGCCTAAAAAGCTAAACAATTGACGAATTGATTCAAGTTCGCCCAAGCGTTCGCCATATGGCGGGTTAACGATGAATAAGCCTGTCGTTTGTTGCGGGTCGGTGGTTTGTGCGAGGGCACGCCGTTCAACATGAATTTTTCCATGCAAGCCTGCTTTTTCAATATTGCGAATGGCGACACGAATTGCAGTTGCATCGGCATCATAACCGACAATTGGCGGGAGTTTTTGTAATCCCATTTGTTTGCGTTCTTCTGCTTCGGCGGTTAAGTCTTTCCATACTTTTGGCACATGTTGCAACCAGCGGGAAAAGCCAAAGTAGTTGCGTAACAGTGCGGGGGCAATATCGCCCGCAATCCACGCGCCTTCTATTAAGAGCGTACCAGAGCCACACATTGGGTCGAGTAGCATACCGCCTGCTTGGGCGATGTCTTGCCATTTACTCCGCGCTAATAAGGCAGCGGCAAGATTTTCTTTTAACGGTGCAGTCACGCCTGTTTCTCGATAACCGCGTCGATGGAGGCTATCGCCTGATAAATCTAAGCTAATCGTGGCAGTGTCTTGATGCAGATAGGCGTTAATGCGTAAATCGGGCTGGTCTAGGGCGACATTGGGGCGGGTGTTATAGCGGTTGCGAAATTGGTCGACAATGGCATCTTTGACCCGTAACGCGCCGAAATGGGTATGGGTAATGGCTGAGTGTAAACTGGTGAAGTCGACCGCAATACTGCCAGCGGGGTCTAAATGTTCTGTCCAATCAATATCGAGCACGCCTTCATACAGCGCGTCAGCATCAGGGGCGGGAAAGGTGGCAAGCGGTAATAGGACACGGTTGGCAATGCGTGACCAGAGACAGACTTGATAGGCTTGGCGGAGTGTGCCTTGAAAGCTGACCCCCGCGCGGGTTGGTTTGACTTCTGAGAGCCCTAGCGCGTTGAGTTCATCGGCAAGTAAGGGTTCCATGCCTTTGGGAGAGGTGGCAAACAGGGAGAGTAAATCGGACATTATGGTTACGTATCTTTAGTAAAACAGCAGAGCAGGAGATTGGCGACTTTTAGCGCAAGTCTTCTTCTAACAATCGATAATCAATTGGGGTTTGGTCTCTCGCTAGGATGGGCACGACCCAGTAAAGCAATTGTTGGCGACGATAACCTGAAAATGAGATTGCGCGGGGTAGTTGTGGGCTTTCCAAGCCTAAGGTTGTCGGTGGCCATTGGTTAAACCATTGACCTTTGCGGTCAAGATACCGAAACCCGTCTGCTTGCCCTTGCCAGATAGCAACTTGCCAAGCAGGCTCATTCGGTTTATCTAATGCTTGATAGTATAACCCATATTGTTCATCGGTTTTGATGATTGTCCATGCAAATGGAGTCGGTACGCCTGCCTCGTTGTCTAAGCCTGCGATGGTTAGCCCCGAAAAACGTTCGCTATTCCCCTGAAAAACATAATTATTCTCTACATCTTTATAATCAGCTAACACATTGGTGACGGTGCTACGAAACCAATATTCTTGCAACGCACCGATGTGTAAATCGTCCAATTGTTCGACAAAACGTCCTTGTAATTGGGCTAAAAAACTTAAACCTTGCATCAATAAGACGCTGATAAAACTGCTGATTACTAAAACAACAAGCATTTCTAGTAGGGTAAATCCACGTAGTTTTAGGTGATGACCCATAGCAAGATAATCAGGGTAAAAAAGGAATAGGTCAGATAAACCCGTATATTGCCCGTTTGTAAGCGACTGACTAAACGAGCAATCCATAACACCGCCCGTCCTATCGGTTCATAAAGGACGTACCATGAATGGTCGGTTAAAGCGAGTTGGTAACGAATCGCTGTACTTTGTAATGTACTATTTTTTGTATCTTCTACACTTTCATCAATTCGCCATAAGGGTTTAAAAATTCGTCGCATGGGCATAGCAAAGGCGGTCGATGTGTATTGCATCCGTGCGCTGGGTTCGCTAAAACCACAATCCCAAGGATGGGTATAACGAGTTTGTTTGCGACCCCGTAAAAAGAGGTAAACCAAACCCCAAACGCCCATAATGGACAGCACGACTAAGGGCGCGGAGTAAGAGGCGACATGCGAGGCAATCGGCGTGAGCCACAGCCACCCCTCAGCAGAGGCACTGGGTAAACCAACTCCCAGTAAAGTTTGCGGAATGGTGTCGAGAAAATTAATCATGTTCGTGGGAAATATGCCTAATAGCAAACATAACACGGCTAAAAATCCTTGTCCGACCTTCATACCCCAACTGGTTTCGCGGGCGTGTTTAACATGGCGAGTACGTGGCTGTCCCAAAAAGGCTATGCCGTAGAGTTTGACAAAACAAGCGACTGATAACGCACTGGTTAGTGCCAACAGCGCAGCACTGAGCGGGATTAATGCCCGTAATACGCCACTTTCTAAACTCGGTGCTTGTAGTGCGGCTTGAAATAACAGCCATTCGGAGACAAAGCCGTTAAACGGTGGCAAGGCTGAAATGGATAAAACGCCAATCAGAAAGAAGAAACCTGTATAAGGTAAGCGTTTTAATAAACCGCCCATCCGTTCTAAATCCTTCTCATGGGTTGTGTGTAAAATCGCGCCCGCGCCCAAGAAGAGTAAACTTTTAAAAACGGCATGATTTAACGCATGATATAAGGCAGCAAGCAACGCCAGTGAACCAATCAGCGGGCGACCGACCGCAGTAAATAACAGGCTTAAGCCTAAAGCAATGCAAATAATGCCTATGTTTTCAATAGATGAATAAGCAAGCAGGCGTTTTACATCGTTTTGCATCAAGGCGTATAAAATCCCTAATACGGCTGAAATTGCACCAATGCTGAGTAAAACCACGCCCCAAGTCCAGTGCGGTTTATCAATTAAATCCACGCTAACACGGATTAAACCGTAAATGGCTACTTTTAACATCACCCCACTCATTAACGCGGAAATATGTGATGGCGCGACAGGATGCGCTTCAGGCAGCCAAGCATGTAACGGCACTAACCCCGCTTTCATCCCAAAGCCAATAAGAGCTAGGAAAAATAGCACACTGCCCCATGTGGTCGACAAACTAACCGCCCGCATTGCGTCAAAACTGGCATTACCACCTAAATAAGCAAATAAACTCAATGCGATGAGGATAAATAATGCACCGATATGCGCCATGAGCAAATAGAGAAAAGCTGCGCGACGATTGGCAGATTGTAAATGTTGATAGGCAACCAGAAAATAACTAGCGACGGACATAATTTCCCATGCAATCATGAAGAAAAATGCATCGTCTGCAATTAAAACTAATAACATGCCCGCAATGAATAAACCCGTGAATAAACCTAATACCGCTAAAGAATATTGCCCGTGTAAAAATTCACGCACATAACCCGGTGCATATAAGCTAATACTGGCGGTAATGATGCCGATAATCATGCAGAAAAAACCCGATAGCGGGTCTAGGCGCACATGCCATGCCAGCCAAGGCAAACCAAGAGGTAATTGCGTGGTTAAGGTGAGATTTTCCGCAACGACAATACCCCCACTCAGGGTAGCACTAACCCCCGCACACCCAAGCAGAGAAAACGAGACATAACGTAATAATACGGGGTAACGGTCAGCCAATAGAGAAACACCACTCGCCATTAAGGCACAGGCAATGGCTAAACCAATAAAGAATAATGCCAAAATAATCCCCCCTGAAATTAGACTTATACTTGACAAGCGGGTAAGGTGAAGTAAAACAAACTACCTTTACCTTTTTCGCTTTCTACACCCGCACTTTCCCCTAGCTTTTCAATAATTTGCTTCACAATTGATAAGCCAATCCCATGTCCATCAACGCGACTGGTTTGCAAGCGAGTAAACGGGGTAAATAAGCGGCTTTGCTCTGTAGCCGTTAAGCCTTCCCCACAATCACGCACCCAAAACCGTACCATTTGATTCGGCAACAAATCTGAACCTAAGGTTAAACGGGGCGGACTACCGCCATATTTTAAGCCGTTGCTCAAGTAATTAACCCATATTTCCTCTACCCATGGACTATAACCCCGCGCAACATGCCACGTTTTAGGGAGAATAATTTCACCATTAAATTGCTTGAGTAATTGCGATAAACGCCCTTGTATCATCGGCTGAACAATCTGTTGCATGTCTAACGGCGACAGCTCGACCTGTTTTTGATTAGAAACGCCCGCTAACAATAACAACGCATTAATGATATTCAACATCTTATCGCCAGCGCGTTCTATCACGCCTAAACGCTCTTGCACTTTCCCATCAACCACCGTTCCCGATGGCAACGCCTCATGTAATAAGCGCGTAATCATGATGATCCCATTTAAAGGATTTTTTAAATCATGCGCCACCATATGTGCAAAGGCATCTAACTCTTTATTCCGAATTTGCAACTCATGATTCTGCTCTTGAATCCGCTGTTGCTGCTGACACAAGCGCACATGCGCATTAATCCGTGCTAACACTTCCTCATGATGAATCGGCTTAGTAATATAATCCGCTGCACCGAGCTTAAATCCTTTTACTTTATCAACTGTATCCGTTAAGGCAGTCATAAAAATAATAGGAATTTCGCGAGTATCTTCACGGCTTTTTAACGTTTGACAAACCATGAAGCCATCCATACCAGGCATCATAACATCTAACAAAATCAAATCAGGATGAGCATGTTCTAATACTTGAATTGCCGCTTCGCCATCCTGTGCGACAAGCACCGTAAATCCTGCATTGCGCAAAAAAGCAAAGAGGACCGCGACGTTATCAGGCATGTCATCCACAATTAAAATGGTCACTGAATTAGTCATGCCATGTCCCTTAATCAATTGATGTTAAAATTTGTTCACACATAACAACTATTTTTTATGTTAAATCAGACACGCAGTGCATGACAAAAACAATCCTATTAAGCAGCACTTGCATGACAAAGCCATGTATTGAATAATGCACTTAATTCAAATTCTTACCAATTTAATTTAAAGTAACTTACTGCTTTTAATGCATTAAAAACGGATAAAATACAACTTAATGGCACATCATACCCTTAAAAATAGGGTAAAGATTTCAATGATTAAACCCGATGCGTTGATACTGACCTCAACCCCACAAACAACCGTATTTTTCCATATTTCACTATGAAAATTATTAAAATTATCGGTATTGCGAGTTTATTACTCACCCTAACACTCGTGCTTGCTATCCAACTGATAGACCCAAATGATTATAAAAGCACTATTATTACCCAAGTAAAACAAGCAACAGGTCGCACCCTACATATTGATGGTGACATCACCTTATCACTTTTTCCCCGCATTCGCCTGACACTTGGCAAAACATGGCTAGAAAATACCGAAGGCTTTACCCAAACTATTTTTATCCAAGTCGCACAAGCAGAAGCCCAGATACAAATTTTACCACTGTTCATCAAACAAGTGGTTTTAGAAAAGATTCAATTAGTCGATGTCCTTTTAAACTTAGAACGCAATGCCCAAGGGCAAGGAAATTGGGAAAATTTATTAATCACACACACGCAGACTGAAACAAATACCAACACAAACAGCAGTTTCAGTGTGACGCTACAAGATACCCGCTTACAACAAGCACAAATCCACTGGCAAGACGCACAAAATCAACAACAATACGATTTAACACAATTACAAATTGCTATTGGTACGTTTGACTACCCCCTTATCCAACAAACAACCCCCATACAAATTAGTACCACACTCCACGCACTCAATGTACAAACCCAACTAACACTAGAGACACAAGCACAACTCTACCCTCAACAACAACAATATCGTTTACAACCTGTTAATCTCAATCTCACCGCAACAGGTGATGCCATTCCAAATCATCAACAAAACTTACAACTTAGCACAGAACTTTTTATCGACCTTGCCCAAGAACAACTTAATATTGACACTTTACAGATTAAACTATTAGATAACATTACTTTACAACTGCAACTACAAACACAACAGCTTTTTAAACAACCCCAAATTAAAGGCAAAATTACCCTACAACCATTTTATTTAAAACCCGTTTTTCAACAACTGGGGCTGACAATTACCAGTGATAACCCCATTTTTACGCAAAACATTCAAGCCAGCGCGGAATTAGAAGCCATTCCCAACCAATTTATTCGTATTCAACAACTCCAATTTGCACTAGATACACAAAAACTTAATATTCCAAAAATTCAACTAGATACACAAAAACAACAACTCCAAATTCCAGAGATAACACTCCAACTATTCAATCTCGCCGCAACGGCAAATTTAGCAATTCAAGATTTACTCACACAACCCATTATCCACAGCGAATTAACGATTAAACCCTTTGAACTCAAAAAACTCTTACAAAGCCTAAACATCACACCGCCTGAATTGCCCTATTTACCGCTAAAAAACACCGCTTTCCATCTTACTGCACAAGGAGCTTTACAACAGCTTACCATCAATGCACAAAGCATTTTAGACGATAATAATCTAGCTATTCAAAATCTTAAGTTAAACCTTGATGACAACAGCGCGACACTAGAACAAGCTGTGGTTAATGCTTTAGGCTTACGACTGACGGCACAAGCACAAATAAAACAACTGAAGACCAACCCCAGTTTCACCAGCAATTTACAACTTGCCAACTTTAGCCCACGCGACCTATTAAAACGGCTAACGATTCCCCTTTACAACACCACCGATGCAACCGTGTTTAACAACGCAGATTTCAGCACACAAATACAAGGCGATTTGCAACAACTCCACGTAAACAATTTAAACGCACGTATCGACCAAAGCCGTTTACAAGGCACAATAGATATTCAAGCATGGCAACCCATCACAGGCGCATTTAATCTACAAATTGATAAATTGAATGTTGACCGTTATCTGAGCAAACCCAACACGGAAAAAACCAGCACCACGACAAGCACATTGCCAGAATTACCCTTAGACTTGATTCAATCCTTAGCCCTAAAAGGCATCATCAACATCGGTGAACTGACACAAGAAAATCTTACCCTAAAAAATACCAGTTTAAGCATTGAATAAAGTCTATCAACGCGAAGCATTAACCACGAATTCCCCCTAAAATCGTTTTAAAGACGATAACGATAAAGCATGGACATAGAAGAGACAGCCAAAACCAGCACACCTGACACATTGCCAGAAATGCCACTCGCAACGATTGCAGGCGCGCCTTTTATTGAACTGCCTGATGATTTATACATTCCGCCCGACGCGCTAAAAGTCTTTTTAGAACAATTTGAAGGCCCTTTAGATTTATTACTCTATTTAATTCAACATCAAAATATCAATATATTAGATATTCCCATCGCTGAAATTACGCGACAATATCTACAATTCATTGACTTAATGAAAGAATTTCAACTAGATTTAGCGGCTGAATACTTAGTGATGGCAGCGGTTTTAATGGAGATTAAATCACGCCTGCTTTTACCAGAACATCAAAACACCGCAGATGATGACCCTGCAAACGACCCACGCACAAAATTAGTCCAGCAACTTCAAGAGTATGCACGCTTTAAAAAAGCGGCTGAAACATTTGCGCGTATGCCACAAGTTGGACGTGATTTATTTCCTGTCAGCGTTGATACACCTGAAATTCCCTATGAAATTGTTATTCCTAATGTGCCTTGGTCAGCGTTATTACTGGCGATGAAAGATTTAATGGCGCGTGCGGCACTGTTTCGCTCACATCAAGTGATGCTCGAGCCACTCTCGGTGCGGGAACGAATGGGGGCAATACTTGCACGTTTAGAACAACAACAAATTGTTGCATTTATGACGCTTTTTACAGTGGAAGAAGGACGTGCAGGGGTTGTTGTCACCCTATTAGCCGTTTTAGAGCTGGCTAAAGAATCAATGATTTGTATCACGCAAAAGGATTTATTCAGTCCGATTCAAGTCGAGAAAAATCATGAAGGCGGGGAAGTTCGTTTTGATAATGTTGCAGATTATTAAATAAACAGAGACCTGCTAGGTTTTAAAAACCTAGCAGGTCTTTTTTTGTCTGAATCAGAATTCACAGAATTTTCAGAATTATAGTAAACGTACCACAAAGTGATTTAAATTTAACGCTAGTTCGGCGAGTGGCGAAAACCGTTTAGAATTTTTCAACTAAAAAATGTAGGGTGGAATAGCGTAGCGTATTCCACCATACGATTTATAATCTTTTTTTGCTCAGTTTTTGCAGAATTTCAAGGTGGAATACGCTACGCTATTCCACCCTACAACATTCAAGCTCTTGTCTTTTTAAAAGAATCTTGCCGTACTCGCGTTAATTAGACTCAATATGCTGTATTTCCTCAGGCGTTAATTGATACAACAAATACACTTTTTCATTTACAACTTGTTCGGTCTGCACTATCTCTGTTTTTAAAGCCAGCATATCCGCATGTAATTGTTTTAACATTTTAAAAATAGCTAAATCGGCTAAAACAACCTTTTTCTTTTCCAATTCAAGCGTTAATTGTTCAAAACTCAATTTCTCAGGATTTTGCAAAGCTTTTGAAAGCGACGACACTTTTAAAACAACAGTTACATAATCAGAAAAATCCGTTTTTAATTGGGTTAAACGCTGATTATCGTTTAAAAGTTTGCTGACTTTCTCAATAAAAAATGCTTCTGTGACAGAATCCGCACAATCAGGTAATGGGAAAGGTTCTATATATTTCGTGTTAAATCTAAAATACCCCCCCCGCAATTCTGTCCCTGTATTTTTAAGAAAAAACCATAAAAGCGATGAGTTTAAAATCCCTAAATAAAAAAGCTGATGGCTTTTATAGTCATCACTGATAACTAAACCATAACCGCCATTTTTAACGCAATATCCTGTGTTATCTACAGTAATTTGAATACCTAGCGTAATATCGGGTACAACTAATTTTGTCTTATCTATTAAATTTAGATTTTTAGGATAAATATATAAAAACCAGCCTTCTTTATCCATTTTGCCATTTTCACGACTTCTTAACGTGGTTTCATTTTCTTTCAAATAAACATAACCTTTAGGAAAATGCGTTTTAATATATTCCTCCGTCATCGCAGTTGCTTCATTGCCCGCTAATAAATAAGGAAAAATTACAAAATAACGATTTTGTAGATAACCGTAACGGCTAATGTCCTCACCTTTTAGTAAAGGTTTCAATAAAGCGCGTTCAATTGTCACTGTTTTATCTAAGGCTTTAGAAAAACCTGTAACAAAATCTCCTTGTTGCGCACCTTGAATTAAATAAATGTCGTCTGCACTGGTTGCAATTCCTTGAAATATTTTTGCAAAAACAGTTTTAACCGTTAAAGGTTGTTGTTTTAACTTATTGAGAATTTGCGCGGTTAAATCAGAGGTTAAATGCCATTTATCTTTAGATAAGGCTGAATAAGGCACTTTTTCAAATACTTCCGCTTGCAAATTTAAATAACTAATCGCTTGCGGTTTAAGATGTTTAAAAGCCAGTGAATCGTTATGATGCGATAAAGTAACAATACAAGTGTAAGTGCTTGCCTCTTCAAAAACAATTTCAGAACCAAAATGCAATAATTGTTCGACAGCTTGATATTTCACTAAAAAATCACGAATTCCTTCACCAAATTCAGAAATTAAAAATTTATGCGGTAGAATAAAACTTAATCGCCCTGTTGATTTTAATAAGCTAAAAGCCTTTTCCATAAACAACACATAAATATCATAATTTGCAGTTGCTGATTGATAGTTACTGACATAATAATGAGTTTCTTGCTCATAATTGGCTTTTAACCCTTGTAAACGCACATACGGCGGATTCCCAATAATGATATCGAATCCCCCTTTTGCGAAAACTTGCGGAAAAGCCGCTTGCCAATTAAAGGCTAATTCACCTGCAACCGCTTGAGAATCAATCAAAGAATTACCACAGCGAATATTATTATTTAACGCGGTTAATTTACGCTGAGGCTTTGCGGTTCTTAACCATAAAGAAAGTTTTGCAATTTCAACGCTTTCCTCGTTAATATCCACACCAAATAAATTATTTTCTAAAATAGAATTTTCTAAATCAAACACTATTGTAGAGCCTGTTAATTTCGCTTCTAACGAATTAAGCCATTGATGCTCATTGATTAAAAAACGTAATGCTTCATTTAAAAATGCGCCACTACCACACGCGGGGTCGAGAATGGTTAATGCAAATAACCATTGTTGATATTGATGCAGTTTATCTAATAAATCCTTAATTTCTGCATTATTTGCTTTATTCGCTTTTCTAAAAAAATAATCACTTTCTTCTAAATTTAATAAAAGTTTCTGTTCTCGACATAAAACGCCTAAGGTTTGATTCACAATGTATTGCGTAATATAGGGCGGTGTATAAAAAATACCGTCTTTTTTGCGTTTACTACTTTTCTTCGTTTTCTGCGCCAGAATATCGTTATCAAGTTGTTGTAACGATAATTCTTCAAGTTCTTTTAAACTGTGTTCAAAGATATGCCCTAAGATATTGACATCAATATCGCTTTCATAGTCGTACTGCAATAAAGCCTGACAGCCTTGAAATAAAACAGCATCATCAATTTGTAGCGTGTCTAATAACGCATCGGTTGCAAATAAACCGCCGTTATAGGCGAAAATCGGAAATTTCTCATTATTTAAGCCAATATCTAAATAATAAAAATATTTCTTAAAATAATCATACAAAGGCAATTTATCGACAAAAATATTCTTTTTATCCGCTTGCCATTGATTTAAAAGGCTTAAAACGGTATTCGCGGGAATTAGTAATTTATCTTCGGCAAACAGTAGAAATAGAAAACGGTCTAGGAGTTTTTGCGTTTTCTTAAATAGCAGGAGTTTATCTACAGTGGGATTGCAAGCAGTGAGACTTTGAAAAAGTTCTTTTCTAAAATTTGCATATTGTTGATAAAAAATCTTACTAATTTCTTCTTCTTGGATTAAAGATTCTGCTTTTAAATTTGCAGGCATATCCGTAAACAAATTTTCTTGCTGGAGCAATAGCCACAACAATTTAAAATCGGTTTCTGAAAGGGTGAATAAATCCCATTCGATAAATGTTAGTGCTGTATCAATATATAAACGGAGTTTTTCAAAATTAGAAATAATGACATAACGGCATTGTGTTTGATTATTTTTGTATTGAAAGGCTTGCGCTTCAATTTTATTTAAATCTTGTTGTTTTGTGCCTTTTAGTTCAATCACGGCAATCACGTGTTGATTTTTTAAAATCGCGCCGTCGGCTTTTTTGGTATTTTTTTGATTTTTAAATTCAGTTGTGAGTGTGTAATGAGGTTCAGGATTTAAGCGATAACCTAAAATTTGCACAAATAAGGCATTTAAGAAACCTTCTTGAAACTGTTCTTCTTTTGCCAAACGAATATTATTTTGCCGTTCTTTATCGTGAAAGTAGGCAGTAAATTGTTGATAGGCTTTTGTAATTCTTGTTGTATCTAATTGGTTTAGATAACGATTTAAAATGCTTTTTTGGAACATGTTGAAAACTTAATGGGTTAAGGGTGGTATGGTATATTAATCTCAATTCTGAGAGATTCAAAACTTAGCAGGTCTTTTTTTGTCTGAATCAGAATTCACAGAATTTTCAGAATTAACAGAATTAAAAAGCGTGATTCGCATTAATTTCTTGGTTTAAGGGGTTTAAATTCTGTTAATTCTGAAAATTCTGATTCAGACAATGTTTTAATTTTGTCTGGTGAATCCTGATGAAAAAAAAGAGAATAATCTCTGCCAGTCCTGAAATTAACTGATTACAACCAGTTCCCAATCAATAAAAATGCGGCCCAATAATAAGGGTGGCGATAATCTCTATATTGCTCATCGCTTAATAAGCGTTTTTGCGCCATTTGTAAGGCTTTGGCTTTAGACAATTTAGCTTGTTGCAATTGGGCGTAAAATTCTAATAACACTAAAGGGGTTGCTTCATCATCTACTTTCCACAATGTCGCTACCGCACTTTTTACCCCCGCTTTTAAAGCAACCCCCGCCAATCCTAACGCCGCACGGTCATCACTCAGTCCTGTTTCACAAGCACTGAGGGTTAATAGCTCTAATGGATTATCTTTGACACGGGCTAAAATCATTAACTCACTCAAACGATTTAAATTTAATTTCTCTTCGTAACTCAAGACAAAGGTTTTATGTACGTTACTACTGAATTGTCCATGCGAGGCAATATGCACAATGGAGAAATCGCCCAAATTAAGAATTTGACTTAATTTAGGATAAATAAAGTCTTTATTTAATAATAAAGTTGCATCAGGATAAGTTTGCTTTAAAGTTTCTACTTCATAGCGTGCACAGGGTAACGCAGAAAAGTTTTGCACAGATTCAGATAAACCGCTGAGTAACATTTTATAGTTCTTATGCGGTGGCGTTGAGGCATTCAAGCATAGACTGGGGGTTATTGCGAGCGCGAAACGTTCAATTAAATAATGCTGACCATCATGTAGCGCGGCAAAAGGCACTGTCCGCAACAATCCTTCTGGGATAATCACTAATGTTTCAATATCTTGTAATTGCGGTAAAAAAGGGTTAATCAGCCAATCATAAAGCTGTTGTGCGTGCGTAAAAAAATTCTGGTTAGGCAATAAAATAGGTGTATCTGGGTGAGTGTGGCGTAATGGATTGCATTGCACGGTTTCTAGGTCTGGCTGAGTCGCACGGGTGCGACGCTCTGCACTGGGCTGGTCACGCAGTGGACTAGAGAAGCCTAAAATACTATTTTTCAATGTTTTTTCATCAACCGCAATGGTTGCTTGATGAATGCCTGTTGCAGTAGTGAGTAAGAGTTCTAAACGTTCTGGCAAAGGGATTAAGTACAAAATGGCAGTATGTGCATCAATCAATTGGTCAGCCGAGGTACATTCAGCATGTTGCGTAATACAATTGTCTTGATAATAATCTTGTAACTCAAAATTTTTATAAGTTTCTACGGCTTGGCGTGCTTCGCTTAAATAATATTGTTGTTGCTGTCCTGTGCTTTGTTTGGCTTGCTGTAACAATAAATCAGCCAATTCAAAGTAAACCGTTGCGACTTGGGCGCGAATATTTTCCGTAATTGCACAATAGCCTTTAGTAGCAATTTGTTGTTGAATCGGTGTAAAGGTATTAATGGCTTGACGATAAACGGCAATGGCTTCAGGTAAATTATTTTGTTGGCGGAGCAGTTGCCCTAATCGCCACAACCATTTATAAATTAAAGTTTTTTCCTGTGTTGTTTGCGCATGAAAAACCGCTTGCCGTATCAATTGCGTTGCATCTTCATATTGTCCAACGGCTTGATAAAGTTCGCCTAAACTGCCTTGTGCATAAGATTGTGCTTGTGCATTCAATGGGTTAGACATTTGTTGTGCTTGATAAAGCAGTTGATAGGCTTGTTGATAAAGGCGCGGACGTTGCGGGGCGGTTGTTGGTAAAGTTTCAAACAGAGATTGTGCTAATTTACCTAACGTAATCTTTGCAAAGACTTCGCTATAAATATCTGTCCAATCATGTACATTTGGGAGAGCTTGTTCTAAGGCTTGTATGCTACTTGCAAATTGCGTTTCTTTAAGTTCATCACTGATTACATTGTCTTTATCGAGTAAAAACTGTCGCTGTGCTTGATTGATTAGAATTTTTGCTTTGATTTCATTCGTTAATGGATTATTAGGATACTGATTTAATACCGCCACTGCTTCTGCATAGGTTTTTAATGCAGTTTCATAATCTAAATTCATACTGGCAATATTCGCCGTTTGATTTAACACTTCTGCTAATAACAGCGAATCCGTATATTGACGAGCAAGTTCTAAGGCTTGTTCATTGTAAAGTTCCGCTTTGCCAATCGCTTCTTTATCTTTTGCAGAATATAGCTTACTAAATTCATTATAAAATTTTATTTTTAGTGGAATATCATCTAATTCACTCAGCGGGGTAATTGTATTATCTAGTAAGTTAGTTGCTTGCTGATATCCGCCTAATTGACGATAGGCTTTTGCAATTTGCAGGGTTATTTCGATAAATTCGTGTTTATTTGTGGTGGTTAAAGCGAGTTGCCATTGTCGAATCGCGGTTTCATAGTCTCCTTGTTGGTAAGCCTGTTGTCCTGCATTTAAAGGGCTGAATGTAATTGTGAAAAGAAGTAAGAAGGTAAACATAGGCAATGACTCATCGGTAATTGATGGCAATCTAAATTTTACTCGTTACCAAGCTCTGCTTCGTAACGAGCAATCAACTGTTTTATTTATGAAATATCGCCGAGATCAGGTTAAATTTAAATCGTTTTATAGTGCGTTTACTATATATCAAAATTTTCACCTAGAAAAATGAAACGACTTGTATATTGATATGATACAGTGTACTTTTATATAAAATTTTATATAAATATGAGCGATGACAATGCTCATATTTAACTTATATATAGTTAGTTACAGAGAAAGTAATTATCATGGCACTAATATTTTACGATAGCCCATTTCATGTCACGCATGATGAAGAAACCGCGAACAAAATGGTCATAAAAATGGACTTGTCCATCATGCTCATGGACTTAATTGAAAAGCAAAAGTGGACACAAGCCGAAGCGGCTGAAAAATTGGGCGTGAAGCAATCTCGCATATCAGATTTAATGAACTCAAAAATTGAAAAGTTCACTATCGATGCAATGTTCGATATGTTGGATAAGTTGGGTTTTAAAGTTAGTTGGTCTATGCCATCGCAACAGAAGGCTACGATGGTCATCAAAAAAGCGAAACAGCCTGCTAAGATTTAATTTCCTCTTAATTCTGCCAATAAGTCTTTTAAGCATTGTTCTGCAACTTTCATAGCCTGCCTATCAACACCATTGGTGGTTTTGGTGAAGGCATGTAACACGATGACCGAATCCAAATATTTTGTTACATAAACGCAGCGATAAGCAGGACGACCATTCTTTTTTAATTCAATCACGCCCTGCCCCACGCTGTCTAGGTATTTGATAGGCAGTACAGGTGCTTGACCAAATTGAATTTTTCTTAAATCCTTGCCGAATTCATCTTGAATTTCTGCGGGCAAATCTTTGTATTCTTTTTCAGCCGCATCACTGACAAATGCAAATTTTTTGCTCATTTTAAACCTTCTCGACGAGAGAGTTGTTTTCTCTTAACTTTATGTAAAACAACCTGAGTTCTGCGAGTTTCTGTTAAAAAGACAAGCGTTTGTCTGAATCAAGATTAGCAGGATTTAAAAGAGTCATTCACGTTAGTTTTTTTGTTTGAGGGATTTAAATCCTATCAATCTATCTTGACTCAAACAATGTTTTAATCTTGTTTGGTCAACCCTTTTTGCGTGTTCCGACAGACCTGCTAGGTTTTGAAAACCTAGCAGGTCTTTTTTTGTCTGAATCAGAATTCACAGAATTTTCAGAATTAGCAGAATTAAAAACAATTAAAAACATAATTTTTTTATTCTTTTAATTTTCCTGTTTTTTTAATTCTGAAAATTGCTCGTTACAAAGCTCTGCTTGGTAATGCCTGCCTTGCAAGCTCCGCTTGCCGAATACAAGCAAACTTAAGATTGAAGCGTTCAAGTACAAGCCAAGCAGAGCTTGGCGAGTAGGCATTACCAAGTGAAACTTGGTAACGAGCAAATGCTTATTTTTTAAACAATCTCGCCGAACTCAGGTTATGACGCTAAAACGATTTATAACCCACTCAAATATGGCGCGTCCGCATCTTTTGCGGATAAAGTTGGTTTACTGATAGGCCATAGAATGCCAATTTCAGGGTCATCCCAGCGTAAACTGCCTTCATCTTCGGGATGGTAGTAGTCCGTGCATTTGTAGTGAAAATCAGCAGTGTCGGAAAGGACGCAAAAGCCGTGCGCAAAGCCTGCGGGGACGTAAAATTGATGGTGATTGTCAGCGGTTAAAATCGCGCCTACCCATTTTTTATAGGTGGGAGAGTCTTTGCGAATATCGACAGCGACATCAAAAACAATGCCTTTGGTGACGTAAACGAGTTTACCTTGTGGGTGTTTGCGTTGAAAATGTAGCCCACGTAAGACGTTTTTAGCTGAATGGGAGTGATTATCTTGGACAAAACGCACGTTTAAACCTGCGTCGATGTAGCGTTGTTCGTTGTAACTTTCTAAAAAAAAGCCGCGTTCATCGCCAAAAACACGCGGTTCTATCAGTAACACTTCTGGGATAGCGGTCGGAGTGACTTTCATAATTAGGCAATTTCGTGTTGTAGGATGAAATTTAAATATTGTCCGTAACTGCTCTTACTCAGGGGTTTTGCGAGTTCGGCGAGTTGTTCCGCACTGATATAGCCTTTACGCCATGCGATTTCTTCAGGACAGGCGATTTTTAAGCCTTGACGTTTTTCTAGGGTTTGTACGAAGGTTGCTGCTTCTAGCAGTGATTCGTGTGTGCCTGTATCTAGCCATGCCATGCCCCGTCCGAAACGTTCCACTTTTAGGCATTTCCGTTGTAAATAGAGGTTGTTGACATCGGTAATTTCTAATTCTCCACGTGGGGAGGGCTTGAGATTTTTAGCGATGTCGACAACTTGGTTGTCGTAAAAATATAGACCTGTGACGGCATAGCGGGATTTAGGTTGTTTGGGCTTTTCTTCTAGGCTGATGGCGTTGCCTTGTTTGTCAAATTCAACCACGCCGTAGCGTTCGGGGTCGTGGACGGGGTAGGCAAACACGGTCGCACCTTGGTTATTGGTCGCGGCATTGGCAATTTGTTTTTGAAAATCGTGTCCGTAAAAAATGTTATCGCCTAATACGAGCGCACAGCTATCTTGTCCAATAAAGTCTTTGCCGATAATAAAGGCTTGTGCAAGCCCATCGGGTGAGGGTTGCACGGCGTAACGGATTTGAATCCCCCATTGTGTGCCATCGCTTAGTAGTTGTTCAAAGCGGGGTGTGTCTTGGGGGGTGGATATCAGTAGTATGTCACGGATGCCCGCTAGCATGAGGGTGGTTAGCGGGTAATAAACCATCGGTTTGTCGTAAATGGGGAGGAGCTGTTTAGAGACAGCTTGGGTAATGGGGTGTAAGCGTGTACCAGACCCGCCCGCGAGAATAATACCTTTCATCATCTTTGTTATGTCTTCTGTTGCGGTATGAAATACGCGCATTTTAGCAGATTTAACCAAGTCCTAGGCGTTCACCACGATAGCTTCCGTCGCGGACTCGTTGCCACCAATTAGGATTGTCTAAGTACCATTGCACGGTTTTGCGTAGTCCTGTTTCAAAGGTTTCTTCAGGTATCCAGCCCAGTTCGTTTTTAATTTTGTTGGCATCAATGGCGTAGCGCAGGTCGTGACCTGGTCTGTCGGTAACGTATTTAATCAGTTGTTTATGGGGTTTATGCGGGGAATTGGGGCGTAATTCGTCTAGTAAGTCGCAAATCATGTGAACAACGTCGATATTTTTTTGTTCGTTATGTCCGCCAATGTTGTAGGTTTCGCCGATTTTGCCCTCGGTAAGGACGAGGCAGAGGGCGCGTGCGTGGTCGTCAACATAGAGCCAGTCGCGGATGTTTTCGCCTTTGCCGTAAACGGGTAGGGCTTTGCCTTCTAGGGCATTGAGTATCATTAAGGGGATGAGTTTTTCAGGGAATTGATACGCGCCGTAGTTGTTGGAGCAGTTGGTTGTCACGACGGGCAAGCCGTAGGTGTGATGCCATGCTCGCACGAGCATATCGGAGGAGGCTTTGCTGGCGGAATAGGGGGAATTGGGTTGATAGGCGGTGGTTTCGGTAAATAAACCGTCTGTGCCTAAACTGCCATAAACTTCGTCGGTGGAAACGTGGTGAAAGCGAAAATGGGCTTTTTTCTCGCTGTCTAGGCTTAACCAGTATTGGCGGGTGGCTTCTAGTAGGCTGTAAGTGCCAACAATATTGGTTTGAATAAAATCAGCAGGACCATCAATCGAGCGGTCAACATGGGATTCTGCGGCAAGGTGCATAATGGCATCGGGTTGATAGTCCATTAGCAGGGTTTGTACGCTGGTTTTATCGCCAATGTCTAGTTGTGCAAAGCGATAGCGGGGATTATTTGCAACGCTGGTGAGTGACTCTAAATTGCCTGCGTAGGTGAGTTTATCAAGGTTTAAAACAGCGTGTTGGGTGTTTTGAATCAGATGACGAATAACCGCAGAGCCGATGAAGCCTGCACCGCCTGTTATGATGAGTTTCATGTATTTGCCTTGTGATTGGGGCGCAACCAGCCAGCCATCAACCCTTAAAAAAGCCATCTAGTTGCGGTGTGCTATCAATAAAAAATGCGATGCCCTCTGATGAGAACATCGCATAGTACCAGCTATTACTGGTAAGACATTATCAGCCTAGCTTATTTTGCGTGTGTGGTTCTGATTTCGATTTCCACACGACGGTTTTTAGCACGACCTTCTGCTGTCTTGTTGTCAGCGATAGGTTTGAGTTCGCCTTCACCTTTCATGATGACTTTATTAGCAGGTACGCCTTTGCTAATTAAGTAATCAGCCGCAGATTTCGCACGGCGTTCAGATAAGGTTTGGTTGTATTTTTCAGAGCCAACGCTGTCAGTGTGACCCGTGACATGTACGTCATAGACGTAGTCAATGTCTTTAATGATGTTAGCAGCAATCTTATCTAAAGTGGCTTTACCTTGTGCGGTTAAGTCAGCTTTATTGAAGGCGAATGTGACATCACCGCCTAAGATTTCAACAGTCTTACCAGAGACGGCTGGGCATCCATCTGCGTCAACAGAAGTACCACGGGGAGTACCTGGGCATTTGTCGCGGTAATCTGGCACACCATCATGGTCACTGTCGATAGGACAACCAATTTTATCCCCTTGTTCTTGAGGAGGATTTTTGGCATCGCCCCAAACCCCTGCGGAAATTTCGGCGGAGGTATTGGTAGGACATAAGTCCATGAAATCAGGTACAGTATCGCGGTCTGTATCTAAAGGACATCCTTTTTCATCAACCCCTTTGGATTTTTGTTCAGGGGTCAGATTTTCTACCACTAATGTGGCTGTACCAGGATAGATGTACAGGTGCGGACATTGGGTGGATTGCAGTTTGTCACCGCATTCTTTCGCATTGAGGTTAGGTATATTGGGTGATTGGGGCGTAATAACGCAATCCCCAGTCCCTGACATAACAGGTGTACCTTGACCACTCATTAAGCGATAGGTTCTTTCATCTTCAGCGGCTTGTGTGGAAAAAGCGGAGGACAATAACGCCCCTGCTACCATTCCGACTAAGACTTTACGAGCAGAGATATCTACCATGGATAATTTCCCTTACTGTTACGAGATAACAAAAAATATAAAAAAACATTGAGCAACCAAACACCACCAGACTATTTCATTGAATCAGCCAGTATTTCTCACTGTGATGCGAAGTCAGCCTACTCAAGATAGCAACTTTACAAGACAGTTTGTTGTAGCAATTAAACAACACAACCAGACGGCGCGCCCGTGATTTTGTGTGTCATGCTTTCTACAATTGATTCAGCCATTGCTAAAAACAACTGCTTAGGCAAAGGGTTGTTGTAATTTTGCGCACTTTAGTATGACTTTCTCGCTACACTAACAGTAGATATTACAACATGTGGAATTCTAACAACAAGCTAGTATAGAGTCTAGCATTAACAAAAGCTATTATTCTCACCATGATAAGACACAGGGTAAGAAATAAATAGAAATAGTTGCGTTATTGAGCGTGAAAAGTTGGGTAACGGTAGGTGTGTAATCGTGTTTTAATCGACACTCAATAGTGTGTCTAATTTACCATCGACATCTAATTCGACCAAATCATCATAACCACCAACGTGATAATCCCCAATAAATATTTGTGGGACTGTACGCCGTCCTGTGAGCTCTATCATTTTTTGCATTTGCTCACGGTCATGGTCAATAAGAACCTTTTCAACTTGCACCCCTTTTTGATTTAACAAACGCTCTGCCATCACACAGTAAGGACAAATGCGGGTGCTATACATGCGAACAGCGGGCATTTTTTGTCGCTCCACAATAAATCATAAAATCATAAATACTAATAGAAAATTGCTTGTTAATAAAATCGTTACATGTTGTATGGTAAGGTGGTTTTGCGTTCAAGGTTAGACATCTCTGTAGCAGATTGCAAGCGTTTTTATGGGATTTTAGCGGATTAGCGTTAATCAAGCGTCAATGGTGAGTTGCATAATTATCATCCGATACATTAATAATATTCATCATTTATTTGATAAGTATTTACGCTTATAAATGTTGCACTGCAACAAAAATTCGCTATACTATTTCTTAAGCGTTTTTATTGATCCGTTGTGGAGGTTCGTATGATGCAAACTAAACGCAACAAGCCTTTGTTAAGCTTATCTGAGTTAGCTCAAAAAGTAGGCAAGCCGCATTTGACGATGCGAGCCGTGTTAAAAGTGGAAGGTTTATTGAGCAATTGCCGAGATGAGTCAGGCAAATTACAGGAAATCGTTACCGATAAAGGGCGCGAATTTGGAATGCGCGTCAATGGCGAAGTTTTTTGGATACCTCAAGTTATTGAATATTTACATTAATTGTAAAATTTTTCAATTCTTCTCTTTCATGAGAAAAAAGGTAGATGCAAATTGTATCTACCTTTTTTAACCTGAGTTCGGCGAGTTTCTTTTAAAAAGACAACAGTTTGTCTGAATCAGGATTTTCAGGATTAAAAAGACAAGAAAATTAAAAGGATAAAAAATTATGTTTTTAATTGTTTTTAATTCTGAAAATTCTGTGAATTCTGATTCAGACAGTGTTTAATCCTGAAAATCCTGATTCAGACAAAAAAAGACCTGCTAGGTTTTCAAAACCTAGCAGGTCTCTGTTTTATTTTATAAAACTCGCAAAACTCAGGGTTTTTTATTTTGTATCGTCTAACAAGAAGCGTGTGTTTAAGTGTGCGTTTTTATTCTACTGCTTTATTTTGTTGAAATAATAGCGAGTTAAAGATAAGCGGCAAGTTTAAACCGATTAAACTCATGAATGACATTTTATGTGGTATAACACAGCGTATTGTTCATTCTAAGCGGTGAATATAGGGCAGTGCGTGTAAAGCACTTTTATCTTCTTTTATTTAATTCATCAAGATGGATGCTTATGTTGTGGATTAAAGCTTTTCATGTTGTTTTTATGGTTTCATGGTTTGCGGGTTTGTTTTACTTGCCTCGTCTTTTTGTGTATCACGCCATGACGCAAGATGAAATCAGTCACGAACGGTTTAAAGTGATGGAGCGTAAGCTGTTTTACGGCATTATGACACCAGCAGGCATTATCACGATAGCATTAGGTCTTTGGTTATTATTTGGGTATGGCTGGTTTGATGCCTTAATGAATAAAGCATCTTATATGGGATGGTTGCACGCTAAATTGTTTTTAGTGCTATTACTGGTTATTTATCACGGGTTTTGTTGGCACTATTTACAGTTGTTTAAACATAATCATAATCAATATAGTCATGTTTTTTACCGTTGGTTTAATGAAGTGCCTGTCTTATTACTGATTGCAATTTGCATTTTAGTGATTGTAAAACCGTTTTAAATTTTTCTGAATCAGGGTGTTAAATCCTGATTCAGATTAAAGTGTTTATTTTGTCGTAAAGGTATAAACCCCGTCCCATGTTTCGCTGGGTTGATTGGCTTGGAAATAGGCAATACGGTCTAAATAAATACTATACAGTTTACGTTCTGGATATTGCGTGGCAAGTTTTGTAAAAGATGCTTGTGCGGTTGCCCATTGTTGTTGTCGATATTCGCTTAATGCTTGTTTATGTAAATCAAGTTCACAAATCAGTGATTCTGAGGACTCTGTTTTTAAGCAAATTGGCTCAAAAATAGCGACAGGTTTATCTTTACCTTTGACACGCACATAGTCTAATTCACGATAAAGATATTCGGGTGCGGCATGGCATGTATTTTCGCTGACGACAAAACTGACACCGTATTGTTTTGTAATCCCTTCTAAACGTGAGCCTAAATTGACCGTATCCCCCAATACGGTATATGCCATACGGAAAGTAGAACCCATGTTACCCACGCTCATCATCCCCGTACTTAAGCCGATACCAATTTTAATGGGTGGCCAGCCACGTTTTTGAAAATCGGATTGAATTTCTTCTAGTCGTTGGAGCATTTTTAAGCCTGTGGTGATGGCATGGCTTGCGTGGTGTGGGTCTTCTAAAGGCGCGCCCCAGAATGCCATGATGGCATCGCCCATGTATTTATCGATAGTGCCACGATGTTGGTGAATAATTTCGGTCATCGGGCTTAAATACGCATTCATGAGAATAGATAAATCTTTAGGGGTAAGCCCTTCTGAAATGGTTGTGAATCCGCGCACATCTGAGAATAAAACCGTCATTTCACGGCTTTCACTTTCCATGGAAATATTAAAGCTGGGGTTTTTGCTCATTTCATCAACAAGCGCCGGTGGAACATATTCACCAAAACGGTGCGCCAGTTGTTTCTTACGCCGTGTTTCCACTAAATAGCCGTAACTCATGTTAAATAAAAAGAGGGAAAGCATGAGCAGTAATGCTGAAGCGAGTGGGAAAATTAAGTGTAGCTCCTCCAAAATTCTAATATTAAGCCAAAACATAAACATAATGACTAATACTGTGCCAAGCATGGCAACCAATGGATTAAAAATCGGTAAAATCAGAATCATGACTAAGCCAATAAATAACAATAAAACGATTTCCATTGCATCAGCATAAGCAGGGTCTTGCATAATTTTCCCTTCTAAAATGCCTGCCAACAAAGTCGCGTGAATTTCTACCCCTGGATATACATTAGCGACAGGTGTCGGTCGCAAATCTAATAAACCTTGTGCGGTCGTTCCTAAAAAAACTATTTTGTCTTTTAACAAGGCGGGGTCAGCTTTACCCGTTAATACATCTACCGCTGAAATATAAGGAAACATGCCTTGTTCGCCGCGAAATGGTACTAAGGTACGTAAGGAGCTATCAACAGGAATTTTTGTTTTGCCTAAACGGATAAATTCAACGCTGTGATACCCGCCACTTTCCACGGTGCCAAATTCAACAAATGGCTCTGTTAAGAGAACACGCGCCATAGCAAGGCTTAAAGACTCATATAATTCCCCTTTATAGGCATTCAACATGGGTACGCGACGCACAATGCCATCACTATCAGGAATCACATTAAAATGCCCCGCAGAAATAACATTGTCTTGAAACAGGGGTAAATTGGCGACAAATCCGCTTGCTTCTAATAAATGAATCCCAAAATGCTGTTGTGCTTCAGCCGTTGCCTGTTGATTAAACACGGGGGGCGGTAATAAACCGACTTGCGTTGTTTCTGCCCGATAATCAAAGCTATATCCTAAAATAACACGGCGAAAATTTAAGCCGTCTGCTAATAATTGGTCATAATCTAAACGGGGTTTTAGGCTTTCTAATGCCGTTTTAAACGCAGGAATATCTTTTAACTCATTTGTGGCTAATTGTTCCATGACGGGTAAGCCTGAGCTTTCATCGGGTTCAGCAAAAACGATGTCAACGCCTAATAACTTAATTTCATATTTATCAAATAATTGCTTAATTAATTCTGAAACAATAACCCGCTTCCATGGCCAACGTCCGACTTCGCGCAAACTTTTTTCATCAAGATCAACAATGACGATTTCGTCAATTTTTTGATGACTCATTGTCATCCGCAGCCGTGCGTCATAACTCATTAATTCTAAACCTTCTAACAAATTTAAATGAATAGCACCTGTTGCATGTGCAATGAAAACGCCTAAGATACAAAGACTAAATAGACTTCTTAACGCATGGCGTTTAAATGCGGAGAACATACGAGACATGATTTTGATTACCTTCTATTTAGACGTAATAACGTAATATGAGATGCTTCAAAAATTAAATGCTTGCTTGTACTTGTATATGAAGCGTAGTTGCCAATATTAGAAAAAAACGGATTTTTGCCAATATCCTTTTAAAATTTTTGGATGATGATGTGCATGTCGATGTAAATAAATCCAAGCACTCACTGTAATACGTTGCGGGAGTAAGATAACGTTGGTTAATTCACGATAAAATAAATCAGGATGACGCTCTAATTGGTCGATTTTAGATAATAAACGATTACTCACACGATACACTTCGCCATAAGTAACGCCTTTTCCGCGACGGGCAAAAGGATATGACTTACCATGATGCAAAACGATATGAGGGGCTTTTGCAAATTTATTGGGTAAACCTGCTAAAAAAAAATGATTCACTTGCCCGCGTTTTAATGTGCCATACACAAATAAATTGTGCATACTCTTATTATCCTGCTTTAAATAACGGTTTATTTGATTCATGCGTCGATTTCTCTTTTATAACTTTCGCTTTGTGTACAAGACCGACCGTTGGATACGTCGCCATTTCACACAAGCAGGACTATTACTCTTAGGAACATTAGTTGCGACCAGTGTTTTTAGTATAGATACTCGTCAAACCCTCGCTTATCAGTTCTTTTCACTACTTGTAGCGTTATTATTATTTGCCACTCTTTTCAGTTTCTTTATTCGCTTACGACTCACGTTACAGCGCGACTTGCCCCGCTTTGCAACCGTTGGGGAAACCATACAATATCGCGTTACCATCACTAATCTGAGTGCAAAAACCTATATCGGATTACAATTATTTGAAAATATCGACGATAAATTGCCCAGTTTTGAAACTTTTTTAACAACGACAATTCCCTATCAAGATAAATTAAATTGGTTTGATAACTATATCGGTTATCCACGTTGGACATGGTTGATTGCATTAAATCGCGGTGGGAGTATAGCACCCATTACCCTACAAAAATTAATGCCTTACAGTAAAATTCAAACGGAAATCAGTTTATTGCCATTACGTCGCGGATATATTCATTTTGCAGGAGCAAGTTTTGCCCGTTCTGACCCATTAGGCATTTTTAACAGTATTTATAAAGTGAGTTGTCCAGATAAGCTATTAGTCTTGCCCAAACGTTACCCTATTGGAGAATTACAACTATCAGGTTCGAGACGTTATCAACATGGTGGCGTGCATTTAGCCATGTCTGTTGGTGATGCAGAAGAATTTTATGCGTTACGAGAATATCGAGCGGGCGACCCTTTACGCCATATACATTGGAAAAGTTTAGCGAAATTGAATAAACCCATTGTGAAAGAGTTTCAAGATGAATATTACGTTCGTCATGCCTTGATTTTAGACACTTTTACAACAGCCGCACATTCAACCGTGTTTGAAGCAGCGGTCAGTGTTGCCGCCTCTATTGCTTGCGCACCACATAGTCATGAAGTGCTCTTAGATTTAATGTTTGTTGGACTCAATACCTATTATTTCAGTAGCGGGCGCGGTTTAGCACAAACCAGTGATTTATTAGAAACGTTAGCCTGTGTTGATATTTGTACTGATAAAGGGATTAATCACTTATTTCCCTTGATAAAACAACATATCAGCTCACTCAGCGGATGTATTTGTATTCTGTTGCAATGGGATGAAGAACGACAAGCATTAGCCCTGTTTTTACAATCGCTCCCCTTATCTGCACTTATTCTCATTGTCAGTCAAACGCCCTTAGAAATTGATAAACAACGTTTTCCACAAGTGAAAGTATTATTAATTGCTGAATTAGCAGCAGAACTGGCGGCGTTAGGGGGCTAAAAATGCAAAAGACACTACCGCCTTTTTTACTGGGAATCAGTATTTTATTTTGGGGCTGGCAAAGCCAACTGCTGTTTTTAGCCATTCCTATGGCAATCCTAATTGAGATGGCACGCTGGGTAGAATGGCGTTGGGATTTATCCGATAAAGAATTTAATCGGTTATCCGATTTAACATCTTTTTTATGGGTGGGGTTAGCCATTTATCTTTTTAGTCGTGAATCCATACATGGCTTATTTACCCTCCTAAACTGGCTACCGCCACTCTTCTTCCTACTCCTTGCCACACAACAATATAGTACGGTTGGCTCAATTCGCGTCAGTAGCATTCTGGTGTCTATGCGTCGCATGGATGATAAAAAGCAACCGCAAGATATTCTGCGTATAAATATCTGTTATCCCTATATTATGCTGTGTTTATTAGCCGCTAGCACGGAACGTAATAGCGGATTTTTTATCGGCATTTTCTGCTTAATGGGCTGGAGTTTATGGGCAATACGCCCGATACATTATGAGCGCAAACGCTGGTTTGCCGTTCTCTTTTTAGTTGGTGGTATTGGCTTTCTAGGACAATTAGGGCTGTATCAGTTACAACAAGAAATTGAAAAATTGGTGATTCAATGGTTTGAATACGAACTACTTGCCGACCGCGACCCCTACCGCCAAACCACTGCAATTGGTGATATTCAAGGGCTAAAACAATCCGAACAAATTTTACTCCGTGTCGACGCGCCCTATCCCCTACTACTACGCGAAGCCAGTTATAACGTCTATATAGACACCACGTGGCGAGCACAATTTTTAAGTTTCAGCAAATTAGAGCCTAACCCTAACCCCCCTAAACACACATGGACATTTACACCTGTTGTGGAAAATGTTCCCCGTGCAGAAAAATTACAAGTTGCCCGCTACATGAATTATGGAAAGGGAATGCTTGCCTTACCATTAGGCACATTTGCCATTGCGCAACTACCTGCATTATTAGTCGAATACAACCGTTATGGCGCGGTGCGTGTCAGCGATGCCCCAGAATGGGTGAACTATCGCGTTAATTTCAATACACAACACTCAACCTTAGACACCCCCCCCACAGATAACGACTTAATTGTTCCAGCCACCGAAGCCCCCTTATTAAAACAATTAGTAGCGCAACTACAACTAGAACAACAAACCCCTACAGAAGCAATCAACACCGTTACCCGCTATTTTACCAACCATTATCGTTACACCCTCAAGCGCGAAGCCAGCCAGCATCCCGAAGTCAGTGCGCTAGGAGATTTTCTACTTTATCAACAACAAGGACACTGTGAATATTTTGCAACCGCAACCGCTTTATTATTACGTGCAGCAAACATTCCGACTCGTTATGCAGCGGGATTTGCGGTAGAAGAATACAGTGATTTTGAAAAACGCTATGTTGTCCGTCAACGTCATGCCCATGCGTGGACACTTGCCTATATCAATGGACAATGGATTGATGTGGACACAACCCCCGCAGATTGGAGCACTTTAGAAGCAGAACAAACGCCTTGGTGGCAAACGCTCAACGATGTTGGTTCTTGGATTTGGTTTCAATTTACCGCGTGGCGGTGGCAAGAAAGTAGCGATAATGAACACTGGTTTGTCTGGCTATTAATCCCCTTATTTATTCTATTAATTTGGCGATTAGCGATAAAAAACCGTGTTAAACGTCAAACAGGCAATGCCCACCTCTTACAACAATTGCCCGCAGTCCATTATCAAGGAGAAGACTCAGCGTTTTATCAAATTACCGAACACCTACAACAACTTGGCTATGAACGAGCTTGTGGAGAAACCCTACAAACATGGTTAAACCGCTTACCCTACCCCGTTTTACAAACGGCCGAATTACAAGCATTATTTCAACTACATCAACGCTATCGTTTTGACCCACAACGATTAAACACAGAAGAAAAACAGCAATTCACGACAGCCGTTGCGCAATGGCTACAACACTATCAAACCCAGTTGATACCCCTTAGCCCACCGTCAACAAATATTGACGCTCGCTAACCTGTTCAATAACAATGTGAATCCCTAAAAAGCGTTGAATAATATCGCAATGGGTTAAGGTATGCTGACTGGGCGCGGTGGTTAAAAATTGTCCTTTGCCCGCTAAAGCAAGCGGTAATAACAACTGGTCGGCTAAATGCTCATCAACGGGAACATCTGCCACATGATAAGTTTGCAAGGCTTCAATGGCATTATTTGCGACTTCTTCCGCTCTTAAGCCACGCTGTGCTACACAACTGAATAACTCTGTTATCGCGTCATACTGCACTTGTAGCAATAAAATATTGCCGCTACCAAAGCCAGACTGTAAAGGTACAAATTGCAAACAAGCATCTGCCCACTGCAAGCGTTTTTTAACTTGGGCTAACTCTCGTTCTGCGACATGGGCGGGAATGCCTGTTATTAAGGCTCGCGCCATTTGTTGCAATAATTTCCCTCTTTTCAACAAAGTCAGTCCCGTTAATTGCGAACTAGGTTGAATCTGAATATTGATTTGTCCGCCACCTTTTGGATAAAACCCGTAACTGTCTAACTGTGCCTCTATTTGTGCACCCATTTGAGCTAAGAGCGGAAATAATACCGTTGTTAAATACTCAAATGGCGGAGATGCCGTAGTATGTGTTCCGCCTGAAATCGTCAAATGAGAAGGGCTATCCGCCAATAACAAAGGATATAACACCGTTTGCAAGACTAAGCAGGTACTGCCCGCTGTGCCGATATTAAAGCGATAATGTCCCCCTTGTGCGGGATTGGGTGTAAACCAAAGCTCACTAGAGCCTAAATTATCCCCTTCAACATGAGCGCAACTCACCTGCTTTGCGGCACGTACCGCCGTTAAATGCTGTGCTTGTAAACCCGCATTTTTCCGATTTGCACGGATATGATGAATATGAAAAGGCTGTTGTGTATAAATAGATAAAGCTAAGGAAGAACGCAAAACTTGCCCGCCTCCTTCCCCTTGAGAACCATCAATCGATATATAGTTAGCAGATAATACTGTCACTGTTACCCCTTAAATGATTAGAAAAATACCACGCATTAACCGCATACATAATAAGAAAAATCCACCCTGCCCGTTTTAAATTATCAATGAATCCATTAAAATCATCTTCTTACATTGACTTCTAAACAACAAAGGATGTGATTAACCCATGTTAAGACACTTAATGATGACATTACTTATCAGCATAACCGCACCAATTTGGGCAGCTGATAACCACTTCCCCCCCAATTTCACCGCTAACTACACCGTTTATGCCAAAGGCATTACCGTTGGCGAAGGCACACGGCGATTATCTCGCCTCGCTGATGGGCGTTACTACTTTGAAGCACAAAGCCACACCGTTGGTGTTGCTGCCTTATTCCGAGACGATACGCTTGAGGAAAAAAGCATTTTTGAACTGATTGACAATCAAGCGCGACCCTTAGAATACGTTTATAATCAAAGTAGTTCAAGAAAGCCCAAGTTTGTACATATCAAATTTGACTGGGCAAATCACCTTGCCAAAAACATCGCGCCCGACAAACCGTGGGAAATTCCCATTGAAAATGGCACAGTGGACATGATGCTATACCAAGTTATTTTAATGCAGGAATTACAAGCGGGTAAACGTGATTTACAATATCGTATTGTAGATAAAGGAGAAGTAAAAACTTATATTCCCCGCTATTTAGGTGATGAACAGATTGATACAGGGATTGGTAAGTTACAAACCCTAAAATATGAACGTATTTCCGAAAACGGTAAACGTAAAACCACGATTTGGGCAGCCCCCAAATTACATTATTTACCTGTTCGCGTAGAACATGAAGAACGAGGCGATACATTCAGCCTTGTTTTAGACACCGTAGAAGGTCTATAAATCCCCATGCGCCCCGCCCCATTATTGCTCTATTTATGCGGTATTTGGCTACTCCTTGCCATTTTTGCCAGTTTATACCCTGTGCTATCACAACTATGGCAATTAATGGGCGGGGCAATTGTCCTACTTACAGGTTACGACCTCATCTATCTCTATCGTCTGCCTTTTCCACAAATAAAACGTTTAACGGCAGGGTCGTTTGCATTAGGTGTTTGGCGCGAAGTCACACTGAGTATAGATAACCACAGTCAGCACACACAACAACTAGATATTATTGATGATTACCCACTACAAGCCAGTATTGAAGCCTTACCCCAAACACTCACACTTTTCCCGCGTGAAACGGTTCAAACCCAATACCGTTTTTGCCCCCAACAACGCGGCAATTTCTGCTTTAGTGGCGTACACCTACTGTTATATTCACCATGGCGATTGTGGAAACGTTACCATTATCAAGCCCTACAACACCCTATCAAGGTTTACCCCAACTTTGCGGAAGTCACCAAATACGCCCTATTTGCAGTAGAAAACCGTTTAGGACAACTCGGTGTTCGAAAACGTCCGCGACGGGGTGAGGGCTTAGAATTTCATCAACTGCGTGAATACCGTGCAGGTGACACACTGAGACAAATCAATTGGAATGCCACATCTCGATTAAAAAAATTAATTTCTAAAGACTACCAAGATGAACGCGACCAACAAATTATTTTCCTCATTGACTGTGGACGACGCATGACCGCACAAGATGGCACGCTGTCCCACTTTGACCACACCCTCAACGCTATTTTATTACTCTCCTATGTCGCCCTACGCCAAGGTGACGCATTAGGGCTGATGACCTTTAGCAGTACAACAGAACGCTGGTTAGCCCCACGCAAAGGCTTAAACAGCGTCAATCTAATTTTAAATCAACTGTATGATTTACAACCGACTTTACACACCAGCGACTATTTACAAGCGGTTAAACAATTCATGCACTATCACCAAAAACGCGCCTTAGTCGTCTTAATTTCTAACCTACGTGATGAAGACAGCGAAGATTTATACCTTGCATTAAATCTACTGAAAACAAAACATCTTGTTTTATTAGCCAGTTTACGTGAAAAAATACTCGATGACGTGCTAGACAGCCCTATTCGTCACTTTAATGAAGCCTTACGTTATGCTGCCGTGCATGAATACTTAGGACATCGCCACGAATCACAAGAAATGTTTAAACACAAAGGGCTTATTTTCATGGATACCCAACCTGAAGAATTAGCCATTCAAATCGTCAATCGTTATTTAGACATTAAACGCGGTGGCGTGTTGTAAGAAAAAGCCTGCCTGTTTGAATTGGGATTAAAAGATTGTCTGAATTAAGATTTAAACACTGTCTGAATCAGAATTTTCAGAATTAACAGAATTTCCAGAATTAAAAAGATAAGAAAATTAAAAGAATAAAAAATTATGTTTTTAATCCTGTATTAAACACTGTCTGAACCAGAATTTTCAGAATTAACAGAATTTCCAGAATTAAAAAGATAAGAAAATTAAAAGAATAAAAAATTATGTTTTTAATTGCTTTTAATTGTTTTTAATTCTGCTAATTCTGGAAATTCTGTGAATTCTGATTCAGACAGTCTTTAATCCTGATTCAGACAATCTTTTAATCCTCTAAGGAAAAATAAGTTTATGTTCTAAACTTTTTGCGCCGAAGTTAATTAATAAGCCTTTATCAAATTGATAGGCAACAACATAATTTTTAGCTTGGGCTATATGAACATCTTCTAATATTATTAACGCTTTAAGTTCTACAACAATTTTATTTTCTACAATAAAATCCGCTCTTCTTGTGCCAACTTGCACACCTTCGTAAAAAACATCTTGCTCTACTTCTCTACCGAATAGTAAGCCTTCTTTTTTAAATTCTATTTCTAAACATCGTTGATAAATAACCTCTTGAAAACCGTTTCCCATTGTTCTGTGTACTTTCATTGCACAACCGATAATTTGATACGTTAAAAGGTCTTTTTTCATATGTTGGCTTCTTGTTGGTTAAAGATTAAAACACTGTCTGAACCAGAATTTTCAGAATTAACAGAATTTCCAGAATTAAAAAGATAAGAAAATTAAAAGAATAAAAAATTATGTTTTTAATTGCTTTTAATTGCTTTTAATTGTTTTTAATTCTGCTAATTCTGGAAATTCTGTGAATTCTGATTCAGACAGTCTTTAATCCTGATTCAGACAGCGTTTAATCCCTAAATTTCTCCAGCACGCCCCGTTTCACTTCCTCCGCGACTAACGGGAAAGTGTTTAAAATATGGGTTAATTCTTCGTCAGTTAAACCATAAAGATGAGCGATTAAGGCATCGAGTTCGGCGCGGAGTTGGGCGCGTTGGGTGGGGTCGGTTTGTCCTTGCAGGTCTTTAAACCCTGTCGCGTTTAGTTCGGCGCGTAAGTCGTCGTAGTCGGGTGTGGTGCAGATAAGTTGCGCGGTTCGGCGGACGATTTCGTTAAATATTGGGTCGGTTGCGGGGAGTCTGGGAATAGGCAAATTATAAACAAAGAAAAATGAAACATGTGTCGTTATTCTCTGTCTTATCAAATAGTCACTGATAAAACTGTTAAATATAGCAACTATAAATAATCTCGTTTTTTCATCTAATAATGATGTACAAACATTTTCTAAACTCATGGTATGAGGGCAAAAAATATGCTTAGGCAAAACAGTTGCAATCATTGTTCTTTCATTCGTACTACTCGCAACATCACGAAATCCTATCCGAAACCCCTGATAATCCAGTTTTTGCCCTGTATCTGTTTCTTTTCCCAGTAAAACCTTTCTAGCTTCTTGTTCATCAACCCAATAACGCGGTTCACCCCACAAATGCGTAAATTGATGAATCATTTTCCCTTCATACAAGGGCAACCGTCCCGCCCCTGCTTCGGTTTTAAACAGGTGACTGTCTGTTGTCATGTTAAATTCAGACGTTAATTTTAAATTCCATGTATTTTCCAGTTGTTCGCCTAATAAAGGAAATTGCAACATTTTTTCTGCAATTTGTAAGTCTAAATTGTTTTTAAACTCCATCACTGAACGCGAATCGGGCGAGAGTTTTTTAATTAAATCAACAGAGAGCCATAACGCGCCTTGTGTGGGAAAGGTTTCTAATTCTTGCAGGTCATGACGCATAAACGCGGTTGGGAATTGTTCCGTTGTTTGTCCTTTTTCAAAACTCAGGACGACAAATTTAAAACGACTGTCCACGCCTTCAAAAATTGCTTTGCGGTTTTCAAAGCAAAAAAGTCCTGTGATTTCCGTCTGATTAAACAACAAATCGCGCAATCCCGTCGCGCCTAAATCGGTATAAATGCCACTGGGAATCACAATGCCACAGAGTCCTTTATCTTGAAGTAGGTTGTAACTTTGTTCGGTAAAATAACTGTATAAGTTGATTTTAGAACCAACATTTTTACCGTTTACGATAGTGATTTGATGTTTAAATTGAGGGGCGTTTTTAAAGAATTTAGATACAAAAGAAAATTGGCTAACGTAATTAAGCCATTTTTCTCTAATTTCTTCATCTTGCATGAACGTTGTAAATTGCTTTTTCCAGTTTTCAATACGAATTTTTTTCTTTTGAATTTCTGGCGCGTATTCTTGAAAAAACTCTTTCTCGTCGGTTTGAAAAACATCCCAAGGCGGATTAGCAATAATCGCAGAAAATCCCCCCTGAGCAAGCACTTGGTCAAATTCATAGCCCCAGTGAAAAGGGTGTAAGCGTTCTATATCGCTCAGGGTTAAAGAACGTTTTTTCGGCTTACCCTCTTTATTTTTCGCCTCGTCCCAAGTCGCTTGTTCATATTGAATTTTTAGCTGATGAAACTCTTCAAGCAATAATTGATTAAGAACCTGTTGCGCTTGTTGACGGGCTTGTTCGATGTTTTCGCGCAATCCGCGCAGGTCTTTGCTGTAGCTGGTCGCGTCGCGGTAATTGGCTATCATGCGATTTTTTTCTGCTAACAGCGTGTGATAACGTTGGCTTTTATCAGTTTTGAACAGGTCGAATTGCTCGAATTTTTCAGCATCGACTTTCAGCAAGCCGATTAATGAATTCCCCGCCATGATATTGAAATCGATATTCGGCAAGGGTTCTAAATCTTCTCCTTTATCAACCGCCGCGACGAGGGCGAGAAAAAGACGAAGTTTAGCGATTTCAGTTGCCTCCTCCATGATGTCCACACCAAAAAGATTATGGGTGATAATTTTCTTTTTGATTTCGTAAAGACTGTGGGAGTCACTATGGGCAGTGATAGCGCGATAAATATCGACGAGGGTTTTCATTGCCGCGACGAGAAACGCGCCTGACCCACAAGCGGGGTCTAACAATTTTAGACTGGGCAATATTTCATTAAGCAACTGATGCACTAAAGATTTATCGAGCTTGCCTAACAACTCATCCAGCGTTTCAAAGTGTCGGGCTTCACAAACGTTGGGAATAGCGGGCTGTTGAACTTTATCGAGGATTAAGCGGTGAATAGTGCGTTCACACAAATACTCAGTAATTTCCTTGCGCGTGTAATACGCACCGAAGGCTTTTTGATTGATATATTTCTCAAAGATATAGCCTAAAACATCGGGATTAATCTCGTTATCATCACCTGTGGGCGAATCATCCAAACTCCATGAATAACCTTGAAAAAGCTCAAACAATCGACTAAAAGCGACATCAGCAATTTGAATTTGATAGGTTTCCTCCAAATGATGCGGAAGAAATAAACCACCGTTTAAATAAGGAATTTTGCCTAAAATTTCGGCATTTTCGCGCTCATGTTCAGGTTTAGCGAAACCTTCAAAAAACAGACGTTGGAGAAAACCTTGATAAAAATTATCGGTTTTTTGTTTTTGGCTGTCTGCGAGTTTATCGAGTAAATACTCTCGATTACCGTTGTCTAAAAAGCCTTTTTTCTGCAAAAACCAGATAAACATCAACCGATTAAGCAACACCGAAGCATACCAACGACGCGCCCGCTCGTCATTAATCCCTTCAATATCAATAACAAAGTTTTCTAAAAAACTCGCAAATTCGGCATAAAACTTTTTCGTCACAGGCTCGATATCGAGAGCTTTTCTCAACCGCTCGAGAACTTCGACGAGCGGTAAATTACCCGAATCATCCAACTCAGAAAAATCGACCATCAGCGGAACGAGCTTATTCACCAGCGCGTCGCCTGACTGTCCGCGAAAATAAGCATGTTCACGCGGTAACAATCTATTTTTTTCACGTTTAGCCCAGAAAAAAATCGCTTGTGTTTCCTTATCGGTAAAAATCAACACATGCTCGACGCTATAATTCTCCGTGATTTCCTGCGCGATAGCTTGACGTTGTTTCGCGGATGGTAAGGCTTGCACGGTATAAACGGTGACTTTCCCCAAATAAGCGATGGCTTGGCAGGGATAAATTTGCGTTTCAATCTCCAACTCAAAAACTTTCCGTGCCCGATTCCAGCCGAGTTCCTCAAACAGCGCATTAAAATTGAATTGTTGAATAGCTTGGCGTAGCGGGGGAATATTGAGCATGATAGACTTCTGTAGGTTATGGATTTAAGGGGATTTTAACCTAATTAAAAGATTGTCTGAATCAGAATTTTCAGGATTAAAAGATTGTCTGAATCAGAATTTTCAGAATTAACAGAATTTTCAGAATTAAAAAGACAAGAAAATTAAAAGAATAAAAAATTATGTTTTTAATTGTTTTTAATTCTGCTAATTCTGAAAATTCTGTGAATTCTGATTCAGACAGTGTTTAATTCTGTTAATTCTGATTCAGACAAAAAAAGACCTGCTAGATTTTGAAAACCTAGCAGATCTCTGTTTTGTTTTATAAAACTCGCCGAACTCAAGTTAACCCATTTTTACGGGGTTTCATGATGGAAACGGTGGAATACGGCTTGCGCCTATTCCACCCTACGATAATAATTTTATTCACCAAAGGATTTATTATGCAAATTCAAGGTAATATTGCTCTTGTTACAGGCGCAGGTTCTGGAATGGGTGCAGCAACGGCGCGTTATTTAGCAAACGCAGGGGCAAAAGTCGCTCTGTTTGATATCAATTTATCCGCAGCCCAACAAGTTGCTGAGGAAATCGGCGGGTTGGCGGTTCAATGTGATGTCAGCAGTGCAGAAAGTGCAGAAAAAGCGTTTCAGCAAGTCCGTGAGCAGTTAGGAATTGCAAGAATTTGTGTAAATTGTGCGGGCGTTTTACTCGCTGCTCGTATTGTGGGAAAAAATGGCGCGTTACCCCTTGCCGATTTTAGTCGCGTGATTAATATCAATTTAGTGGGTACATTTAATATCATGCGATTAGCAGCGGAAGCAATGATGACGACTGAAGTCGTTAACGTTACAGGTGAGCGTGGCATTATTATTAATACAGCTTCTGTTGCCGCCTTTGAGGGACAAATTGGGCAAGCGGCTTATAGCGCGTCTAAAGGTGGCGTTGTTTCTTTAGGACTTCCTGCTGCGCGAGAATTTGCAAAATATGGTATCCGTGTGATGACTATTGCACCTGGTTTGGTTGAAACGCCAATGCTTGGGTCTTTATCAGAAGAGGCACAGGCTAGTTTAGCCGCTTCAGTGCCTTTTCCTGCACGTTTATGTCGCCCTGATGAATATGCGCAGTTAGTCGCTTGTATTGTGCAAAATGAAATGTTGAATGGAGAAGTTATCCGTTTAGACGGCGCGATTCGTTTACAGGTCAAATAATGTATTAAATAAATCGGTTAAAAAATCTGCTGGGTTAATGTTGCTTAAGCCAGTGGATTTTTTTTAAATGCGCATGTCAATAAAACAGTATTGTTATTTAATCAGTTGATTTCACCATTTGAATAATAGGGAATATAACGGATAGTAAATTATGCGTGAATTTAAAATAATTTACTAAAAAAGTGGGTTATTAAATAATGCTAAAAATATATTTTTGATTATCAAAATTTTTTATTCAGAATGAGACGGGTTTTTTTGTGGGACAGTGTTAATATTAATCATTTCTAAGCGAAAATTTTTAAACCAACCATCACGCGGTAAAAAATGCGTGGCAATGTTCTGATATGATTTTTGGCTGAACCAAATATCTAAAAAACGGGAAGAATCTGGCGTTAGCATAAACAAAATAATCACTATACTTATCATGATGCCTGATGTTTGATAATTATTATAATCAACTAATTTAAAAGCTGTTCCTGATGATTTTTTTAGTCGTTTATTCATTAAGTCAACGCTATATAGTTCATCTAATAATAAATGAACGAGAAAACCAACAAAAATAAAAAAACCGATAGACCATGCTAATAAAGCATCGATAAAGAAAAAGTGATAACACATTGCTGTTGTGCCGTACCAGAAAAATAAGCCTGCAACAACGGAATGAAAAACACCACGGTGGACACTGAAGTCTTTAAAAATTTCCATCAGTACATAACGAATGCAGAGATATGTTAGCCACCAGATTACCCATAGTTCAACAATGGAGTAGTAGGGAGCTTGGCTGAACATGACAATAAACGAGAATATCACGGCATAAGCGGTGAATATAATTTTAATCGCGGTTGAATTGTCCGAATCGATATCAGGCAGAATGCCACCGAGTGTGCCTGCTAACCAAAGTAGCATAACTTCTTGCGGTGCAACTGCTCCCGCGCCTAAATAGGTGGTTGCTAATAAGCCACTGCAAACGGTGGCAACAGAAACATGTGTATTAAAATTAGCCATTCTTAAAACAAAGTAAATGCAGTATTGGTTGCAATTAGGAGATTATCATTTATGGGATTAGCCCCTTCTTTCGCAAGCGTCGACAAGATAATTAAGCCTATTTTGTTTGTGCTGTGCTTAATCCCTTTATTTTTTATCGTCTTCATTGCTGTACAGCATGTGAATCCCATCGAATATTTTTTAGACCAAACAGGATTATGGGCATTACGTTTTTTATTGATTACGTTATGTATTACCCCATTAAGAAAGCTTAGTAAATGGTATGAAATGATTCGTTTTCGGCGGATGTTGGGCTTGTATAGCTTTTTCTATGCCGTGTTACATGTCAGTACGTATATTATATTTGACCAATCATTAGATATATCTTCTATTATCAAGGATATTGAAGAGCGTCCTTTTATTATGGTAGGTTTTTTTGCATTTATCCTACTGATTCCACTAGCAATAACCTCAACCAATGCGATGATGAGACGCTTGGGCGGTAAACGTTGGCAGGCTTTGCACCGTTTAGTTTACTTAATTGGCATTGCGGGTGTTTTACATTTTTGGTGGTTAGCACAATCGAAGGTCAAATTAGGCGAACCTTTTATTTATGCCATCTGCTTGGCGTTACTTTTATTGGTGCGTTATCCCCCTATCATGGCGCGATTGGCTAAATTATAGAACGTGGTCATAGCATAATTTTTATGAATCAAACCCTTTCCCCCCATCAAGCAACGGTTCTTGTCGTTGATGATGCGCCAGAAAATTTAGGCGTTTTATCGGCTTATTTAGAAGCGACAGGTTTAGATGTTATGACGGCACTCAGTGGTAATGAGGCATTATCATTAATCACACGGGTTAAACCCGATTTAATCTTGCTCGATGTCATGATGCCTAATATGGATGGTTATGAAACCTGTCGGCAGTTAAAAAGTAATTTAGAAACGTCAGATATTCCCGTTATTTTTGTAACGGCATTGATGGATATGGAAAGCAAAATTAAATGCTTCTCGCTAGGTGCAGTAGATTATTTAGTAAAACCGATTCAACAAGGCGAAATTTTAGCCCGTGTACATACGCATATTATTATCAGTGCATTGCAAAAACAGTTAGTTGCTCAAAATCGGCAGTTGCAAGAACAGCATGAAACCTTAGATAACTTTACCCGCATGGCAGCACATGAACTATTTCCACCACTTGTAAATATTGCGAGTGCTATTAGTGAATTACAAGTTTATCGCCGTATTACTAACACAGAAACCGAACATTGTTTAATGATGTTAGAGGATGCACATAAACAAGTATTGCAAGTTGTTGATAATCTTTTAAATAAAAAGCCTTACCTTCATTGATACCTTTTGATAGTCAATAGACTGTTTTATTCCTTATAAACAGACAAGAGTTTGTCTGAATCAGAATTCACAGAATTTTCAGAATTAGCAGAATTAAAAAGCGTGATTCACCTTAATTTTTTGGTTTTAGGGTTTAAATTCTGTGAATTCTGAAAATCCTGATTCAGACAAATGCTTGTCTTTTTAAAAAATCTCGCCGAACTCAGGTTATTTACGTACAAATTAAAGGGACAATTTTCACATTTTCCTCAAAGTTTCCCCATATTTGTTTGTCATCCTTTATTTCAAATAAGGGGAGATTTTTAACCACTTTATAAATACGGTTATCTCCCGCTCAACAGTACCTTGAGGAAACTATCATGTTTGATGCACTGAGAACCGCTCTCCCAAATACGACACGGCGCAATCTCTTACGAACTTTAGGCGTATTAAGTGCCTTACCCCTAACAGGGTATGGGTTACGTCATTTCCTAACGGATTCACAAGCCGCAGATGCAAATCCGCTCTGTCTTCTCTCTGCAACAAAAACAGAAGGGCCTTATTGGATAGATGAACATTTAAATCGTTCCGATTTAACCACTGATACCACCCGTAGCACTGTCTTGCAAGGATTACCGCTGACTTTAACCTTGAGTGTGATTAATGCTAGCTCTAGTGCTTGCTCCGTTGCTCGTAATGTACAAATAGACGTGTGGCACGCAGATGCAGCGGGAGAATATTCAGATGTGTCTGGCAATGGGCAAACCAGTACTGTTGGGCAAACTTTTTTACGGGGGTATCAACTCACTGATTCGACTGGAACGGTTACGTTTAAAACCATTTATCCGGGATGGTATCGCGGCAGAACCGCACATATTCATGTACGAGCGCGGGTTTTTGATGCACAAGGGAACACAACCTATAATTTTACTACCCAACTCTTTTTTGATGATGTTATCACTGATAGCGTGTATGCAAACGCCCCTTATAACAGCCGTGGCACACGTGATACGCTCAATTCAACGGATATGCATTACCTTGACGGGGATAGCTCCAACTTGTTATTAAACTTAACTTCTCAAGAAACAGGGGGTTATGTTGCGGTTGGTTCGGTGGGATTAGTGGGATTACCCGATAGTATCGAAACAGAGAATGCCTTTGATATTACAACCACGACGACAGGCAATCTTGATAATTTATCGCTGACAGGCACATTAACCGTTGCGACTAACGATGTTGGTACTTATGGCAGTTTGTACGTCGCTGCACAAATAGGGGAAATTTGGTATATCAATGATGGGAATGGTTGGTTACCCTATACCGATGATTTTCCCGCTTATTCTAGCGGTATGCTCACCGATACCCATCAATTAAAAATATTGAATAGTGTCAACGTCAGTACCTTATGCGGGGCGAATGTTTATGCGGGCTATGGGCAAAATGTACAAGATATGTTGCAGAAAAATCAGTATAAAAAGGTTTACACTGTTCCTTGCCAATGAGGCAATATAGGTTTCTTTAAGTTCTAAACAACTAACTCCCCCATTAGGGGTAAGCCTAGTATCCATTTAGTGTATTAATATCTGATACGCTTAATCATACGAGTCTTACCCCGTTTTTTTATCTAAAAACGAACTGTTTTACTGACAAAATGAAGGATTGTAGGTATATACAAAATTCGTTTTTGTCATGCTATTAGTTGCTAACCACGCACTCATGGTTTGCATAGCCATAAATAATGTTTTAGCCCGCGTGACTACATTTTGAGAATAATCTGCATTTGAATCTGCGTATTTGTAAGAGATTTCAGCCGTTACAGGTGTCGTACTATTTGCAGATAAGTACCAAAGGGTTAAATCAAAAGTCGCAACTTTACTGCCTAAATCGACACTAGCCCCACTATAAACCACTTCGCTGATGCTTAAACCACCAACCAACGTAATGCTTTCATTGGGATTAAATTGATACGCGCTCAACCCTGAGAATAAACCAATAGGGTCATCCATATTATTCAAATTTTTACCACTGCCAATACTTTGCTTGGTTGAATGAGAATAGCTCACCACAAAAGGCGTACTGATATCGTCTTCAAACTTCGTTTCTGCATCGCTACCAGTGCCCTGCATGTCTTGATATCCAGAGACATAACGGTCAGGAGAGCGATATTTTAATGTCACTTCTCGCTGTCCATTTTCTACCCGTTCCCGAAAAATAAAATCATTGGCCCGTAAACGGCAAGTGCTTGGTGTATCGTAAAATTTAACAGTCCGTACTTTATCCAGCGTAAAACTGCCACTACGACTGCGATTAATGCTGGATTGAATCACGGCTTGTAAATCCGTCCAGTACGAAGCAATCGCAATTTCAGGATTTGCCCCATTAAATAAACTGGGATTTAACAATATTTTATATTCACGTGCGCTGGTATCAGGTAATGCAGAAACCAGCGCAGAACTGGCTAATAAGCCCATGAGAAAAAGACTTTTAAACAACAATTGTATATTCATCATGCCTCAAAAAATGCGTGATAATTCAAAATAATATCTATGTTTTTTGAAATAAAGAACATAGATACCTGACTGTAATTTGCAATAAATACATGACGCATTACATCGTGCGTTATAGTAAGCGGTCGCAATGACAAGGCAGTGTCATGAAAAAAAAAGACCTGCTAGGTTTTCAAAACCTAGCAGGTCTCTGTTTTGTTTTATAAAACTCGCCGAACTCAGGTTAAATCTAGCAAGTCTCTATGGAACTAATCAGGCATTATCAATCGAGATAACGCACTTATGTCTTTAAAACACCTAATAACTGTTCTAATTTAGATAAACCGCGCAATGTGCCAACTTTACTGACATTAATCAGTTTTGTTCCAACTACTTGGCTATTATCTAACGTGGCGATACAGCATACATTGCCTGTTTCGCTGGTATCGACCTTGACTTGAATAGTCGCCTCGTTATCATCAATCACGTGTAAACTAATATCGCAATCTTGAAAACGCCCACGGCTACCGCTCTGTACCATGCCGTAATCCCAGCAAAAAATCCAAACATATGCCATATCATTTAGCGCGTTAATCCATAAGGTTTCCTCATTATTACCGCTTCTGTCTCCGCGCCCTTGGTCACCGCTGAGTTTGATAAAGGGAAAATGCTCAAGACTTCCCAAATCAGCATAATGCACCAAACCTTGCTTGCCTGTTTTAGTTTGATAGGCAGCGGCTAAATCGAGGTCGGCGGCACTTGTCCAACGCATTTTAATCATTAACGACTTAACGGGAATAAACGCTTCTGTGCCTTGACTGGCTAAAGATGATAAATACTGCATATTTATTCTGACTCGTGATTCATAAAAAAAATTAAATTTTGTGGCTATTGTAACGAAGAACAATACTACCTGCTGTTAGGTCATTACCAATATTTACCTTAACGATGAAATATGATTGAAAAAGAAATCGCTTATTGTGTCGCTTCTATATGCGAGTTATTTTGTCATTAATATGTCACACATTGCTTAGATAATAGTAATTGCTTCAAAACTTACCATAGGAGTTGTATTTGATGAAAAAGCTACTGACGGCTGCGTTATTCAGCGTTAGCTTTATGATGACCACCCCTGTTTCTGCAATCGATGATTTGCAAGATTACAAAGGGGGAGCCAGTGGGGTTTCTGGTAATCTGTCCAGCATTGGTTCTGATACCATGAATAACCTCATGACGCTGTGGGCAGAAGAGTACAAAAAGTTTTATCCTAACGTAAACATTCAAGTACAAGGGGCAGGTTCATCTACCGCGCCACCCGCTTTAACTGAAGGAACAGCCCATACTGGTCCTATGAGTCGCCCTATGAAACCCGGCGAGATTGAAGCGTTTGAGAAAAAATTCGGCTATCCTCCGACTGAAATTCGCGTTGCGATTGATGCATTAGCTGTGTATGTCCATAAAGACAACCCGCTTGATGGTTTAACTATCCAACAAGTTGATGCGATTTTCTCCTCTACAAGAAAATGTGGCGGTGCTGAAGACATCACTAAATGGGGTCAAGTAGGTTTAAAAGGCTCTTTAGCTGAACAAAGCATTCAATTATTCGGTCGTAACTCTGTTTCTGGTACTTACGGCTATTTTAAAGAACACGCTTTATGCAAAGGCGACTTTAAAAACAACGTCAACGAACAACCCGGTTCTGCGTCTGTCGTGCAATCAATCAGTGCTTCTTTAAACGGCATTGGCTATTCAGGCATTGGCTACTTAACCTCTGGGGTTAAAATTTTAGCCATCTCTCCCAAAACGGGAGCTTCTACCGTGCCTGCTTTAGTTGGTGATGGTGCTGACAAATATAAAAACGTCATTAGTGGTGAATACCCCTTATCCCGTTTCTTATACGTCTATGTCAACAAAGACCCAAGCAAACCACTTTCTCCTTTAGTTAAAGAATTTTTAACCATGATTCTGAGCAAACAAGGTCAAGAAGTGGTGAAAAAAGACGGTTATGTACCGTTGCCTCACGCACTGATTGAGAAAGAGTTAGCAAAATTAAAATAATCCTTTTTAATCTTGCTTAACCTTAAAAACCCTGCTAAAAAGCGGGGTTTTTTTATGCCTGCTTCCTGCTACCCTTTTCATCACTTTCCCCACTAAACCCAAGAAACCCGTAAAACAATTCTGTTAAAATAGTTTATTTACACGCTAAACCAAGAGGCGACCATGTTTTATACGGGTGATTCCGCGCTTTCTCCTTTCCGTTGCGAAAAATTACTGCATACCGCAAGAGCTTTTCTCCCCACATTGCAATCTATACAAGCCAATTATCTCTATTTGCTCGATTGCGCTCGTCCATTAACTGATGAGGAAAGCCACCATTTACAACAGTTATTACATGGGAAAAACACCCCGCCCATTTTACCCCATGGACAACAACTGATTGTTATTCCTCGTATTGGCACTATTTCGCCTTGGTCTAGTAAAGCCACAGAAATCATGACGATTTGTGGCTTAAACAGCATTAAACGCATTGAGCATGGTACGATTTGGACAGTAACCGCTAGCACACCATTAGATAACGCCGAACTTGAGCAACTCATGCCCCTCTTACATGACCGCATGACCGAAACCGTCGTTTTAAATTTAGCCGATGCCGAACAATTATTTAACACAGCTGAACCCCGCCAATTGCGCGTAATTCCTGTTTTAAGCGAAGGACGGAATGCCTTAGTTACCGCCAATAAAGCGCGAGGGTTAGCCCTTTCTGAAGACGAAATCGATTATTTATGTGAAAACTTCATTGCCTTAAAACGCAATCCAACCGATGTCGAATTAATGATGTTTGCACAAGCTAACTCAGAACACTGTCGACACAAGATTTTTAATGCTGATTGGGTTATCGACGGACAAGCACAAACTCAGTCGTTATTCAACATGATACGCTACACCCATCAGCAACATTCAGGTAAAGTGCTCTCTGCTTATAAAGACAATGCCGCCGTACTGACAGGCTTTACAATTCCGCGTTTCATCTGCGACCCCAATACCCACGAATATCACTACCTCACTGAAGAAACTAATATTTTAATGAAGGTAGAAACCCATAACCACCCAACGGCTATTTCTCCCTTCTCTGGTGCATCAACAGGCTCAGGCGGAGAAATCCGTGACGAAGGCGCGACAGGACGCGGGGCAAAACCAAAAGCAGGATTAACAGGCTTTTCCGTCTCACAACTCCATATTCCTGACGCGCCCCAAATTTACGAAACGGAATACGGCACACCGCAACGCCTCGCAACAGCCCTGCAAATCATGCTAGAAGCCCCACTTGGCGCGAGTGCATTTAATAATGAATTTGGTCGCCCCGCTATTTGTGGCTACTTTCGCAGTTTTGAACAAACCGTGAACGGCAAACGCCGTGGTTATCACAAACCGATTATGATAGCGGGTGGACTCGGCAATATTCGTGCAGAACACGTACAAAAGCAGGAAATCGCTGAGGAAAATCTTTTAATCGCACTCGGTGGAGCTGCAATGCTCATCGGCTTAGGGGGCGGGGCTGCCTCCTCCGTCTCCGCAGGACACAGCAACGCTGAGTTAGATTTTGCCTCCGTCCAACGGGGCAACCCCGAAATGCAACGCCGTTGCCAAGAAGTCATCGACGCTTGCTGGAGTCTTGGCGACAACAACCCCATCGTATCCATTCACGATGTTGGCGCGGGCGGACTTTCCAACGCCTTTCCCGAATTAGTCAACGACAGCGAAAAAGGCGCGATATTCGACCTCAACGCCATTCCCCGCGCAGACCCCGCCCTCTCCCCGATGGAACTCTGGAGCAATGAAGCTCAAGAACGCTATGTATTAGCCATTGCCCCCAGCAGTCTGCCCCTGTTTACCCAACTTTGTGAGCGTGAACGCTGTCCCTTTGCTGTAATTGGCAAAGCCACCAGCCAACGACAGCTCCAACTATTCAAAGAACAAGAAGCCATCATCGACATGCCCTTATCTGTCCTACTGGGTAAACCGCCGAAAATGCGCCGAGATGTGCAACGGGTAAAAACAAATGGCAAACCCTTCAAACTCGATGACCCCTATTTCACCCTAGAAGAAGCTATTCTCCGCGTCCTGCGTCATCCCACCGTTGCCAACAAAAACTTTTTAATCACCATCGGCGACCGCTCCGTCGGTGGCTTAGTCACCCGTGACCAAATGGTTGGTGCGTGGCAAACCCCTGTTGCCGACTGCGCTGTCACCGCCAGCGGATTCCAAGGCATCACAGGCGAAGCCATGTCTATGGGCGAACGTACCCCCATTGCCGTACTCGATGCCCCCGCTTCAGGACGCATGGCTGTTGGCGAAGCCATTACCAACCTTGCCGCCGCTTCGATTGCCGACTTCAGCGACATCGTTCTATCCGCTAATTGGATGGCAGCTTGCGGACAAGCGGGCGAAGATGCCGCCCTGTTCGACACCGTCCAAGCCGTCGCCCTAGACCTTTGTCCCGCGCTGGGGCTTGTCATTCCTGTCGGCAAAGACTCCCTGTCTATGCACACCGTCTGGGACGACAAAGCTGTTACCGCGCCCCTCTCGCTTATCGTCTCCGCCTTTGCCCGCGTGAATAATATTCACAAAACCCTAACCCCTGTTCTCCGTGCAGAAAACAGCCTATTACTTTACATAGACTTAGGACAAGGCAAAGACCGACTTGGTGGCTCAATTCTCACCCAAGTTTATCAACAGCTTGGCGATGTTACGCCCAACGTCGACAACCCCAAAGACTTAAAAGATTTCTTCTACGCCATCCAAATCCTTAACCAACAAGGCAAACTCCTCGCCTATCATGACCGCTCCGACGGTGGCTTATTAACCACCCTCTGTGAAATGATGTTCGCCAGCCACAAAGGCATCGATATCCAACTCGACGGCTTAAACCCCGACGTACTCGCTTTATTATTCAGCGAAGAACTGGGCGCAGTTATCGAAGTGAATCAAAGTCACATCGACGAAGTACAACACTGGTTCGCCCAATACACACAACTGCCCGTCCACATTATCGGCACTGTCAACCACAGCGACAGCCTTAATATTTATCAACAAGACACGCTCCTACTCAGTCTGCCCCGCACGACCCTACAACAAGCTTGGAACGAAACCACTTACCAACTACAAAAACGCCGCGATAACCCCGTTTGTGTAGAGGAAGAATTTACTTTAAATCCAAAAGATACAGGATTATTCTTAAAAACGACCTTCCCGCTCCAAGCACCTGCTGTCCATAGCCAACGCCCACGCATGGCAATTCTGCGCGAACAAGGCGTAAATGGACATGTTGAAATGGCAGCCGCCTTTGATAAAGCAGGCTTTACCAGCGTTGACGTACATTTAAGCGATATTTTAGCGGGACGAGTCAGCCTCAAAGACTTTCAAGGCTTTGCCGCCTGCGGTGGCTTCTCCTATGGCGACGTACTTGGCGCGGGCGGTGGCTGGGCAAAATCCATCCTCTTCAACCCGCGTGCTTACGACGAGTTTTCCGCCTTCTTCCAACGTACTGATAGTTTCGCGCTGGGTATTTGCAACGGCTGTCAAATGATGGCGCAATTACGCGACATGATTGATGGTGCACAACACTGGGCGCAATTTGTCCGCAACAAATCCGAACAATTCGAAGCCCGCTTTGTTATGACTGAAATCCTTGACTCACCCTCACTGTTTTTACAAGGCATGGAAGGCTCGATGATACCTGTTGTGGTTTCCCATGGCGAAGGACGCGCCCAATTCGACAACACCAGCCATTTAGACCGTGCTTTACGCGATGGACTGATAGCCCTACGCTACGTTGACCACAGCGGACACATGAGCGAACGCTATCCCAGCAATCCCAACGGCTCACCGCAAGGCGTTACAGGCTTAACCACGCCAGACGGACGTTTCACCATCATGATGCCCCATCCTGAACGGATTTTCTTAACCAGCCGTTGGTCATGGAAACCCGACAACTGGCAACATGAAGAAAGCCCTTGGATGCAGATGTTTTATAACGCTCGGCGGTGGGTGGGGTAGTAGTAAGTAGAAATTCCTCCCTGTAAGGGGGGAATATTTCCATTTTACAATTCAAGAGAAAATATTTTTTCTCATTTGCTATTAACCCGAGTACGGCGAGATAATAGATATAAAACAGAGGATTAATGATAAAAGCGGAATGGAAGAAATAAAAAGTTGTACCCAAAGGAAAAGTAGGAATAATGGAACATCACTAAACGTCCACCTCCACTTTCCAAAGGTACAACCATGGATATGATAACAATCCTGTTCTGCTCAATCGATGACTTTTGTAAATGGTTTATACCCTTATGGGAACAAATGTTGTTAGAAGAAGGAAATCTCAAGAAAAGTCAGCGAGATGGGACAATGTCCCCGTCGGAAGTGATGACCTTACTCGTGTTGTTTCATCAATCTAATCAACGCCATTTCAAAGGATTTTATACCCACTATGTTCCGCATGTTCTCGGGGGGGGCGTTTCCGAAACGGGTCAGTTATCAACGGTTTGTTGAGTTATCCCAATCAGTGATGATACCGCTCAGTGCCTACTTGCACAGTCGGCGGGTAAACTCTCGCGGGATTGCCTTCATTGACTCCGCCCCGTTAAAGGTTTGCCACAATCGGCGAATTTCACACCATAAAACCTTTGCAAACCTCGCACAACGGGGGGAAGAACTCTATTGGGTGGTATTTTGGCTTTAAATTGCATTTAGTCATTGATGATACAGGGGAATTAATCTCCTTTTTTCTCACCGCCGCGAATTTTGATGACCGCAAGGGCTTAAGGGCGATGACGCAATTTATTCAAGGCAAGTTATACGGTGACAAGGGCTATATTTCTAAAGCATTAAAGGCAACTTTGAAAACGCAAGGCATTGAATTAATCACGGGTGTCCGTAAAAACATGAAAAAAGGGCCGCTCAGTGAATTTGATACGATAATGCTAAAAAAAACCTGAGTTTGGCGAGTTTCTTTTAAAAAGACAACAGCTTGTCTGAATCAGGATTCACAGAATTTTCAGAATTAGCAGAATTAAAAAGCGTTATTCACCTTAAATTTTTGGTTTTAGGGTTTTAAATTCTGTTAATTCTGAAAATCCTGATTCAGACAATTTTTTAATCTTCTCTGGTGAATTCTTTTCGCGTGTTCCGACAGATCTACTAGGTTTTGAAAACCTAGCAGGTCTCTGTTTTATTTTATAAAACTCGCCGAACTCAGGTTATTTTATTTCAGCCCTAATACATCTTGCATATCAAATAAGCCTGATTCTTTCTCAGCAAGCCAAGCCGCAGCACGTACTGCACCTTTTGCAAAAGTCATACGGCTTGAGGCTTTATGGGTAATTTCTATCCGTTCACCAACATCAGCAAACATCACAGTATGCTCGCCGACAATGTCGCCTGCGCGGATGGTTTGAAAGCCAATGCTTTGGCGGTCACGCTCGCCTGTAATACCTTCTCGGGCATAAACCGCACAGGTTTTTAAATCACGTCCTAAGGCTTGCGCAACGACTTCGCCCATGCGTAACGCAGTCCCTGATGGGGCATCGACTTTGTGGCGATGATGGGCTTCGATGACTTCTATGTCGACAGTATCACCGAGCACTTTTGCCGCCATTTCTAGTAATTTCAGGCTGAGATTGACCCCAATGCTCATATTCGGCGCGAAAACGATGGCGATGTCTTTGGCGGCTTCGTTAATAATGTTTTTTTGTTCATGAGAAAATCCTGTTGTGCCAATCACCATGCGCTTTTTTGCTTGGCGACAATAGGCTAAATTGGCAAGTGTCGCTTCGGGGCGAGTGAAATCAATCAATACGTCAAAGTCATCTAAGCATTTAGATAAATCACTTTGTACGCTGATGCTGAGTTTTCCAACGCCTGCAAGTTCGCCTGCATCTGCGCCTAAAAGTGTGCTTGCGGGATGTTCTAAAGCAGTCGCTAAAACGGTTTCTGGGTGTTGTTGGGTAGCTTCTATGAGGTGTTTACCCATCCGCCCCGCTGCCCCTGCGATGGCTATTTTAATCATGGCGTTTTCTCGCTTTGATATCGAATATATCGAATAAATGAACGATTGAGGAAAAGATGAAAGAAATCGATGCAGATGTTGTGCGGTGCGTCGTGATGTTTTTTAACGCACCGACATTGAGTGAGAGAAACTTACAGTTTCATATCGTCAAAAAACTTTTTAACACGGTCTAACCATGATGTTTCTTGTGGACGATGATGATTTGATTCTAAAGTTTTGCCGAATTCTTCCAATAATTCTTTTTGACGACTGGTTAAACTCACGGGAGTTTCTATCATAACGCGACAATGTAAGTCGCCAACACTGCCACCGCGTACAGGTTTTACGCCTTTGCCACGAATGCGGAATGTTTGCCCTGTTTGCGTTCCTGGGGGAATTTTGAGCATGACACGCCCGTCTAAAGTTGGGGCTTCTAATTCGCCACCGAGTGCGGCTGTGACAATACTAATCGGCACTTCACAAAATAAATTACTGCCTTCACGGGTAAAAATAGGGTGTTGGCGGACGTTAATTTGTACATATAAATCGCCTGAAGGTCCCCCATTTACGCCCGCCTCGCCTTCACCTGATAAGCGAATGCGGTCGCCTGTATCCACCCCAGCGGGAACTTTAACGGATAAGGTTTTTGTATCTTTTGTCCGTCCTGCACCGTGGCAAGTAGGGCAAGGGGTTTCGACAATTTTGCCAACGCCACGACAATAGGGGCAGGTTTGTTGTACGGAGAAAAAGCCCGATGTCATGCGCACTTGTCCTGCACCACCACAATGGCTACAAGTTACAGGACTCGTGCCAGGTTTTGCGCCTGAGCCGTGGCAGGTTTCGCATTCGACTTGTGTCGGAATCCGAATTTTAACGTCGGTGCCGTTGACAGCTTCTTCTAGGGTAATGGTTAAGTCGTAACGTAAATCAGAACCGCGATAAACGCGATTACCACCAGCCCCACCATTACGCCCTCCACCACCGAACACGCTTTCGAAAATATCGCCAAAGTCAAAACCACCGCCAAAGCCACCACCGCCCCCGCCACCCATGGAAGCATCAACGCCTGCATGACCAAATTGGTCATAAGCCGCTCGTTTTTGGGGGTCGGATAAAATTTCGTAAGCTTCTTTTGCTTCTTTAAATTTTTCTTCCGCATCCGCACTGTCGGGGTTGCGGTCAGGATGGTGTTTCATCGCTAGGCGACGATAGGACTTTTTCAGTTCGTCTTCACTGGCGTTTTTTTGTACGCCCAGCACTTCGTAATAATCTCGTTTTGACATGGTAGCGCGTTGTTTGGCAAGGGGTAAATGGGATTTGCAAAATCACGTGACAACGGAAATAACAAAGCGCACTACTTAATTTTTAGGCTAAGTAATGCGCTCAACAGTCATAAAATGACGGCAATTATTTCTTGTCGCCTTTGACTTCTTCAAACTCAGCGTCGACTACGCCATCGTTAGATTTGGCTGCATTTTCTGCCGCTTTGGTGAAGCCTTCACCGCCTTCAGCCCCGCCTGCTTGTTGGTAGGCTTTTTCGGCTAACTTGCCAGATAATTCGGCAAGGGTTTGGGTTTTGGCTTCAATATCTTCTTTATTATCGCCTTTCATGGCTTCTTTAACCGCTTCCACCGCTGCTTCAATCGCGGTTTTTTCGTTGGTGTCGACTTTGCCATCTAAGTCTTTTAAGGTCTTAGTGACAGAATGCACCATGTTGTCCGCTTGGTTACGGGCGTTGACTAGGTCATGGAACTTACGGTCTTCTGCGGCGTGTGCTTCCGCATCTTTGACCATGCGTTGAATTTCGTCTTCACTTAAACCGCTAGAGGCTTTGATTTGAATGGATTGCGCTTTGCCTGTTGCTTTGTCTTTAGCGGACACATGCAGAATCCCGTTAGCATCAATATCAAAGGTTACTTCGATTTGTGGCACGCCACGAGGTGCTAAAGGAATATCTTTTAAATCAAATTTTTCTAGCGATTTATTCGCGGAAGCCATTTCCCGCTCGCCTTGTAAAACATGAACCGTTACGGCGGATTGATTGTCGTCAGCGGTTGAGAAGACTTGTGATGCTTTGGTTGGGATGGTGGTGTTTTTCGGGATGATTTTGGTCATCACACCGCCCATGGTTTCAATCCCTAATGATAAGGGGGTTACGTCTAACAGTAATACGTCTTTCACTTCGCCCGCTAACACAGCACCTTGCACGGCTGCCCCAATCGCAACGGCTTCGTCAGGGTTGACATCTTTACGCGGTTCTTTGCCGAATAAATCTTTCACCCGTTCTTGCACTTTCGGCATACGGGTTTGTCCACCAACGAGAATGACTTCATCGATTTGGCTAGCACTTAAGCCAGAATCTTTTAGCGCGATTTTGCAGGGTTCTACAGTGCGTTCGATTAAGTCTTCGACTAAGGCTTCTAATTTCGCACGGGTCAATTTTAAATTCAGGTGTTTAGGACCTGAAGCATCAGCCGTGATATAGGGTAAGTTGACATCGGTTTGTTGGCTAGAAGACAATTCGATTTTTGCCTTTTCAGCGGCTTCTTTTAAGCGTTGTAAGGCTAAGGGGTCATTTTTTAAATTAATCCCTGTATCGCGTTTAAATTCGTCAACTAAGAAGTCGATAATCCGTAAGTCAAAATCTTCCCCACCGAGGAAAGTATCACCGTTAGTAGATAACACTTCGAACTGTTGTTCGCCATCTACTTCAGCAATTTCGATGATGGAAATATCAAACGTCCCTCCCCCTAAGTCATAAACAGCGATTTTTGCATCACCGCGTTTTTTATCCATTCCATAAGCAAGTGCGGCGGCGGTGGGTTCGTTAATAATCCGTTTAACATCTAAGCCTGCAATCCGTCCTGCATCTTTCGTGGCTTGACGTTGGGAGTCATTAAAGTAAGCGGGGACGGTAATCACGGCTTCTTTAACGGTTTCGCCTAAATAATCTTCGGCGGTTTTTTTCATTTTCATCAACACCCGCGCAGAAATTTCAGGCGGTGCCATTTTTTTGCCTTTTGCTTCAATCCATGCGTCGCCGTTGTCGGCTTCCATGATTTTGTAAGGAACGATGTCTAAATCGCGTTGTACGACTTTGTCTTTAAACTTACGTCCGATTAAGCGTTTAACGGCATATAATGTATTTTGTGGATTGGTAACTGCTTGACGTTTCGCAGATTGTCCAACTAAAACTTCGCTATCATCGGCATAAGCGATAATAGAAGGGGTTGTGCGTGCACCTTCGCTGTTTTCAATCACACGAACGCTTTTACCTTCCATCACGGCAACGCAAGAGTTAGTTGTACCTAAGTCAATCCCAATAATTTTACCCATGATTCTGTCATCTCCTGTTAATTCTTTGAGTAATAATTGTTTTTTACTGTTATCCGATATAAGGGCATGGCGTTTTTTTTCAAGAAAAAAGCGTTTTTTTATAAAAAGCCATTAAGCCCATTTTTTATGAAAGCGGATGAAGCCAATAACAATATGAAGTCTTGCTATTTCTTGGTTATTTTGGCGTTTTAGCAACGACAACACGAGCAGGACGTAATAAACGCTCGTTTAATTGATAACCTTTTTGATGAACGAAAAGGACTGTATTATCTTCAACATTGGGCACAGGTTGCATTGCCATCGCTTCGTGGAATTGGGGGTTAAACTTCTCGTTTTGCGGGTCGATTACTTGTACGCCGAATTTTTCTAAGGTGCTGGCTAGCATTTTTAGGGTTAATGCCATGCCTTCAGCAACCGTGGTTAAGCTCGTGTCTGCGTTCTTTGTGGCTTCTATGCCTAACTCCATACTGTCTTTGATGGGGAGTAATTCTGTTGCGAATTTTTCTAAGGCATATTTACGTGCATTTTCAAGGTCGCGTTCCATGCGTTTATGCATGTTTTCAAATTCGGCTTTTTGTCTTAATAAGGCATCCCAATTTTCATCCGCCCTACGGGTTGCCTCAATCAGTTGACGATTAAGCTCTTCTACTGAAATCGGCGTTGACTCTGTCTCAACGGCTGGGGCTTCTAATAATTCTTCATTTTCAATAACAGCGTTGGTAACTTCTGGATTTTCTGGCGGGGTTGTCTTGTCATTTACTGTGCTTGTCATTCGTTACTCCAAAAATAGTGAGCAAGTTTTTATTGCTAATAAACCATGAAAAAAAGGGGGGTAGCGGGTACAGGATAAATTGCGCCCGAATCCATGAAAAGTCGTAATTAATCGCAATAAGTAGGGATAAATCTGTTTACTTCAAGGCGGAACTAAGCAGTTTTGCTGTTAAGTCGACAATGGGGATGACGCGCTCATACGCCATGCGGGTAGGGCCAATGACACCTAACACACCAATGACAGAGCCATCTACTTTATAAGGTGAGGTAATCACGCTGCAGTCGTCGAAAACTTCGTAACCTGATTCTTCACCGATAAAAATTTGAATTCCCTGTGCATTAATGGCTTGGTCTAAAAGATGGAGAATATCGCATTTTTGATTAAATGCGCTGAATAAGTGGCGAAGTTTGTCGATATTGGTTGACAGTTCAGCAATATCCATTAAATGGGTTTGCCCTGCAACGACAAAATCGGGTTTATCTTCTTCTTGATTGGTAAAAGTTTTATCTGCCATTTCGAGGGCAGTTTCCATTAAATTATCTAAGTCTTGGCGAGCTTTGCGCATTTCGCCGACTAAATCTTGACGCACGCGGTGAATATCTTTACCAGCAAAGGCGGCATTTAAATAATTGGCGGCGTGTTCTAATTCTGTGGAGCTATAAGCGCGACTGGTGTGAATAATTCGATTTTGAACTTCATGTTCATTAATAACGAGAATAGCCAATACCCGTTGTTTTGAAAGGGATAAAAATTCGACGTGACGGAGTGCTTGGGTTTTACGACGGGGGAGCATAATCACGCTGGTTAAATGCGTGACTTCAGAGAGGAGATTCGAGGCTTTTTCGAACAAGCGTTGATTATCAAAACTTATTGCATCATTGCGGAACATTCGTCTTAATAGACTTTCTTCATCGTTACTGAGTTGTTTAACTTGTAATAAGCTGTCGACGAAAACGCGATAACCGCGAACGGTTGGAATTCGTCCTGCAGAGGTATGTGGCGAAAAAATTAAGCCCATTTCTTCTAAATCAGCCATCACATTGCGAATGGTTGCGGGGCTTAAATCTAAGTCGCTTTCTTTGGATAACGTGCGAGAGCCGACGGGTTGACCGTCTCGAATATAACGGTCAATCAAGATTTTTAAGAGTCGTTGTGCACGCTCGTTAATCTGCTCATGCGTAGCCTTTAACATGATGTTAATAACTTATCTAGTTGAATTTGCTTGTTGTTTGTGATTTTATGGTAAGGGAAAACCCCTATACTTTTTTAATGATAGTTAAAAAAGTAAGGGTAAAGCTTACAACTTCAATAGGCAAGTTATTATCGTTTTTTAGGGAGTAATATCCACGAAAAACACGAAAGGCACGAACACTACTTTTTTTCGTGTTTTTCGTGCCTTTCGTGGACAATTAACGGGGTAACTGAATCGGCCCTAAAAAGCGAGCATCTTCTGTCACTTTCCATTCAGGGTTATCTTTTGCCGTCATGGTAAATTCAATCTCGTTACTTTGTGCAGGAATGTTAGCACGCTCAACATTGACGCGAGCAGGTAAATCTAAAACAGACCCACTTTCTACCTCAATCACCGCTTTGTCCGTTTCAAACTGCGCATCCTTTAAGCCAGTCACCGTAATTTCATATACATGCGGATGTACATCTTTATTGATAACTTTCAAAATATACACGTTTTGAATTAAGCCTTCGTTATTTTCACGATATAAAACATTACGGTCACGAATCACATCCAGTTGTAACGGTTGGCGGATGGAAATGGAATAAATTAATAATCCAAACAGAATAATTAATAACGTGCCATAAATAAACACACGGGGTCTGAAGATATGTGTCGGCTTACCATTCATCGCATTATCTGTCGTATAACGGATTAAACCTTTTGGATAGTCCATTTTATCCATCACATCATCGCAAACATCAATACAGGCAGAACAGCCAATGCATTGATATTGCAAGCCATCCCGAATATCGATACCCGTCGGACAGACTTGCACGCACATCGTACAGTTGATGCACTCCCCTAAATTTTTAGCCTGATAATCCTCGCCTTTCTTCCGCGACCCACGTGGCTCACCGCGATTTGTATCATAAGCAATGATTAACGTGTCTTTATCAAACATCGCACTCTGGAAACGCGCATAAGGACACATATACGTACAGACTTGTTCCCGCATAAAGCCCGCATTGCCATACGTTGCAAAGCTATAGAAGAAAAACCAGAAGGTTTCCCAACCCGATAAATCAAAACTGCTTAAACTGCCTGTTAATTCCCGTATAGGGGTGAAATATCCAACAAATGTAAAGCCTGTGATTAAAGAAAAAATAATCCAGATACTATGTTTCGTCGCTTTAATTCGAAATTTATATGCTGAAAATGACTCTTTATCTAACTTCATTTGTTTTGCACGGTCGCCTTCAACTAAACGCTCCATCCATAAAAAGGTTTCCGTCCAAACCGTTTGCGGACAGGCATAACCACACCATAACCGCCCCGCTAACGTCGTGAAAAAAAACAGACTAAAGCCTGCAATAATCAATAAAAAAGCCAGATAAATAAAATCCTGAGGCCAGAAAACCCAGCCAAAAATGTAAAATTGTCGCGCGGGTAAATCAAATAAAACAGCTTGTCGTCCATCCCACTGAAGCCAAGGAAAAATATAGTAAATACCTAATAACACCAAGACACTCGTCACCCGTAAACGGGCAAATAACCCATGCACTTGGCGAGGGTAAATTTTCTGCCGTTTGGCATATAAGCCTTGTTGCACCTCATCAAGAGGAATGGCAGTCGTTGATTTAATTTTGTTGTTTTCTGCGTTCATGGTAATTCCTGCTTATCGCCAAAAGTCTTAAACACTGGTTAAAGAGCAAATAAAGTACCAATTAATTAATTATTTAAAAAATAAATAGTTAAGCGATATTATTCACCATTATTCGTGATTTAAATCACGATATATCGTGAGGGTTACGATATTTCGTTTTTTCATTCGCTGTTCATTTAATGACTATCTGTTTTTACAATCTATCTGTTTTAAAATAAGCCTCCCTGACAATTAAAAATAAGAGAAAAAATTTATATTAATGAAGTCAGTTAATTATAATTGCTAATAACATTAAATACCAAAAGGAACAATTTTCGCATTACCGAAAATACTTCCTGACGCAGTGCAGTGAACCCTTTATAATGACTTAAACGGTTGACTGCACATGTCATCTACAGACAAGGAATAAGAATAATGCAAATTAAACGCTTGATTATGATTGCTGTCGCCGTCTGTTTTGTCATCTTAATCAGTATGACAATTCAGGCGTGGCATACAGTTGAAGACGCTAAACAACAAGCTCAAGAAACAATTGGCACTTTGGAAAAAAAACAGGCTGAACTAGAGAAAAACTATCAGCAACAAAAAGAAGAAACAATAAAATCCCTACAAAAAATCAATAGCTTAGAAACCGATAATCAAAACTTACAAACGCAACAAACCACGTTAAAAACGGCATATGAGCAAAAACTGCAAACACTACAAACAAATCAAGCGCAAACGCTTAAACAATTAGAAACAGAACACGCGGAAATAATGGCAGGTTTAGAAAAAGAATTGCGCAGTGCGCGTGATGCTCAAGACTTATTAAAAGTTGAACAAGTCCGTCAATTACGCCAACAACAAGAAGAATCCGCCCGTTTACAATCCATTGTTAAACGAGAATTTGACGAAAAACTGCACCAACAACAGGAAGAATGTCAAATCATTCGCCGTGCATTAATCACGAATTTGCAACAAAGCCAAGCAGAAGGGCAAAACCTCCGCGCTGATTTACAAAAATGTCTAGCCAGCACAGGTCATGCAGAAAATTCAGATGGGAATACAGGCAATGCATTAGAAATTGCAGTCACACCCGCCACATTGGCAAATGTTGATTTAGATACGTTACGCCAAGTCTTAAAAGAAGAATACACCCAACAATTGCAAACGGTGACACAACAGGCACAACAACAACAGCAGACATTAACACAAGAATTACAACAAGCTCGTATTGCTGAAACCAATGCCAAGCAAGAAACAGAAAAATTACAAGCAACAATCCAAAGCCTGCAACAAGAAACAACTCGTTTAAAAGCTGAATATGGGCAACAATTGCAAATCGCCCAACAAACCACTTTAACGATTCAGCAAGCCTTGCAAAAAGCTCAAGTAACCATCGAAGAAATTCAAAAGTCACAACAGGCTATCATGGCAGAGTGTCAGCGGAATTTGCAGGAGTCAGAGGATAAACGCTTACGTGCAGAACAAGCACAAGAAAGCTTACAGCATGAATTAACAAGCTTAAAAACAGAGCAAGAGAAAGTAGCGCAGAAAAATCAAGCCTTAACCCAAGCCTTACAAAGCAGTGAGGTCAGCCAACAACAAGTTGCAAGCCTACAAACAGAGTTACAAAGCCTACAAGCGCAATACGCTCAGTTAAACAGCACGCATCAAACGCAACTAGAGCAAGTCAACCGCGAGTTACAAGCCGCTATTCAAGCCCGCGATGCACTTCGTGCTCAATACGAAACACAATTACAACAAGCACAAACCGCTTTAGCAGAGACAAAAACCACGCAAGAAAAGTTGTTAAAAACCCAAGCCGCGTTAAGCAATACCCAGCAACAACAAGCGGAAAGAGTGCAAGCGCATGAGCAACATTTGCAAGCCTTGCAGACGGAAAATAATGAAGCGGTCTCTCGTTTAAAAACGGCATTACAACAAGCGGAACAAGCACAAGCGACATTGAAACAAAATTATGAACAACAAGTTCAAGTCGCACAAAAAAACTTAAGTCAAGTTCAACAAGCCTTAACCCTTAAAACCCAAGAAGTTGTAGATTTACAAACACGTTTAACGACTTTGACCGAAGAAAAAACCGTTGCAAATACCGAACAAGCTCGTTTAGAACAAGCCTTGCAAACCGCAATACAAACGCAACAAACCATGAAAGCCAGTTATGAACAACAATTGCAAATTGCACAGCAAAATTTAACCGCGACCAGTCAGCAATTACAGCAGTTACAACAAACACAAACAGAGCTGTTACAACGCTACGAATCACAGTTACAACAACTTACTGTACAGTTAGAAACAACACAAAAGAGTCAGCAACAAGTAGAAACAAGCTATAATCAACAAATTCAACAAATGCAAACAGATTTGCAAGCAGCAAAAACAACGTTAGAAACTAATCTAAATCAATTAGCAACGTTACAAGAACAGGATGCTTATCATGTGCAAGAAATTGCACGGGCAGAATATTTAAATAAACAGTGTGAAGATAAATTACAAGCGTTATCAAAGCCAAAGCGTAAACATTAATCAACAGGGATATTGCAAATAAGTGTAAAAAACAGTATCCTCACTGGTTCTTAATCGGGCCTATAGCTCAGTTGGTTAGAGCTGCGGACTCATAATCCGTCGGTCGCAGGTTCGAGTCCTGCTGGGCCCACCATGAATTTATCAAGGGATTAGATGCATTGCATCTAATCCCTTTTTTATTGACGGTCTTTCATTTCTATCAATGCTTTTTTAACTTGAGTTCGGCAAGTTTCTTTTAAAAAAGATAACAGCTTGTCTGAATCAGGATTCAGACAATGTTTTAATCTTGCTGGATGAATCCCGATGAAAAACAAGAAAATAATCTCTGTCAGCCCTTGAAACCTTTTCGCGTGTTCCGACAGACCTGCTAGGTTTTGAAAACCTAGCAGGTCTCTGGTTTATTTTATAAAAATCGCCGAACTCAGGTTTTTTTACCACAATATCCTGTCAAGAATGTTCTCACTCAGACAGAAAAACTGATATTGTCATCATCATTTATCGTGTCAAATAATTTTCCTGATTGAATATGCAAACAACGATTGTGGCAGTTGGCTGGTTAGAAATTGGTTTAGCAACCCTGTTTATTTGTGTTGCGGGCATTATTTCGGTTGTAATGGCGTTGGGCGTAGCACAAAGTTTAATCTTTGCCGTTGTGCGGACTTATGCACAATTGATTGCGTTAGGTTTTGCTTTCACGTGGATATTTAAACACGCTAATATGTGGATAGTGTTGGGTATTTTGCTATGTATGATTATGATGACAACCCATATTGCTATTCAACGGATTAATAAACGTCCAACGGGTTTATTTATGCCTGTCACGGCGGCGATTTTCCTCTCAAATATTACGGTTACCTTTACCCTTACCTCATTGATTTTACAAATAGACCCATGGTATGACCCCCGTTATGTTTTAACCAGTGCAGGCATGGTTTTAGGCAATACCATGACGAGTATTGCTGTTTCAATTGAACGTTTATTAGATGATTTACGCAAGCGTACTGCGGAAGTTAATCAAGCCCTTGCTTTCGGTGGAACATTGTGGGAAGTGGCATTGCCTAGCATACGGACAGCGTTGTTAGCAGGATTAATGCCGATGATTAATTCAATGAATGCCGTCGGATTAGTCTTTATCCCTGGCATGATGACGGGACAATTATTAGCAGGGGCAGACCCGTTGCAAGCTGCCCGTTATCAAATCGTCTTTATTCTCATGCTCTCAGCGGCAACCGCGATAGGAACAATGGCAAGTGTTTATCTTGTTTATCAACGGGTTTTTGATAAAGAATGGCGTTTATGTTTGTAACTTGCCAGATTATCTACCGTGATTAAGCATCAAAGTGTCCGTTTTTAGGCGTATCAATATGATTAACCGTCGGTTGTGTTATTGCTTGTCTGAGTTTTAAATCATAGAGCAGCAGTAAAATAACTCCGTCTAAAAATGGGCTTAATAAGGCATTTATCAAACCATAAGCAAATTTCAAAATAGCTAAAAGGCTCGTTTCTTCTATGGGCATAATTAAATAGAGCAAGGCTTCTAATAACATAAGCAGTAATTGCCCCAGCACAGAAGACATAAAAAACGCCAGTAATAGCACTAAGGCTGTGTGAAACCACCGCCCCCAAACCAGCTGAAAACTCTGACGTAGCCCGCTAAAAATGCCTTTATCTTCAAATAGAATCAAGGGAATGTAGAAAATTAACGCTATTCCTAAAATAATGCCTGGTATGACCATAAAGAAAAAGCCTAAGCTCAAGATAAAGGCATAAATCCACGTAGCCATAAATAAAACAGGCAATTTTTCTATACTCGCCCGCACAATTTCACGATAACTCACTTGAATGCCACGAATAACGGTACTGAGTTGATAAAAAAGAATGCTGTATAACACCAACATAATGCCCATATAAAACGGCATATAGGGGGTGAAATCTAACATGGCTTGCATCACATCGTCTAAATTCTCAGAGGAAAACGCCGCCGAGCTTAAACTCGGTAACATAGACAGAATGCCAACGGCCAAAGCGACGGGATAAGTAGTAGGAAAGGCTTGAATAAAGAGACGAATCCCATTTTCAAGCAACTGATTTGGCGTTTGTGGAGTAGTGGATAGTGGTAACATGTCTGTTAAATAAAGTGTTTTGCCATTTTTGATTAATTATCAATGGCATTACAACTTGTTTAGGATTGTAGTTGAGTGGGAAGCGTGTCTGACTGTGGGGGGAGCGGGTTCACTGGGGTTAAAAAAGGTTGAATGACTTTTAATAACTGTGTTTCGTCTAACTCGCCTGCATAACTGGTAATAATATTGCCTTTGGGGTCAATGAAAACGCTAAATGGTAATGCACCAACACGATTGCCTAAGTTTTTAGACAAACTAATTCCTGCATCTTCACCCAATAAAATGGGGTAATTAAATTTAATGTCTTGATGAAATGCCTTCACCGCGTCGATATCATCAATGGCAATACCCACAATTTGCAAGCCTTGCGTGCCATAAGTCCGCTGAAAGTGCATTAACATGGGAATTTCACGCACACAAGGGGCGCACCATGTCGCCCAGAAATTAATAACCACCAGTTTACCATCCCACTCCCGATTTTCTCTGATTATCCCTTGTAAATCGGGCAAACTGAAGTCAGGGCGACGTGTTACGCTGGTCGGTGTTGTCAATTTTGCCTGTTGCAAACGCACTTCTTCTGCTGTTTGCAGGTCGGTTTGCATTTGATTTTCCGCATTGGCTTGATGAATTAAATATTGATAAGAGATATAACTACTCAGTCCTGTCACACCGATAGCCAAGAAAAATAAAAAGAAAAATTTTTTCATAATGATTGTTGAAACGTCGCAATATGTTGAGAAAACTTGTCGGCTGAGGTAAATCCAACGACACGGTAAGCTATTTGCTCAATCCCTTGAGTGTTATAAAACATAATGGCAGGCGGTCCAAAAATACCGAAGTGCTTATATAACGCCTTATCCTGTTCATCGTTTGCCGTCACATCGACTTGTAATAAGACAAAAGATTGCAATTGTTGCTGAACTTGCTGATTGGTAAAAGTGAAAACTTCCATTTCTTTGCAGGCAACGCACCAATCGGCATAAAAATCTAACATCACAGCTTTTCCCGCTTGCTTTGCGCGGGCAATTGCCTGATTTAACCCTTCCAACCCCTTTACTTTTTGAAAGGTTAGTTCTGTTTTAACGGTTTCACCGTTTGCCGCGTTGCCTAACAATTGCAGGGGATATAAAACTGCTTTGCCCCCCTGACTTGCGGTAATAATCAGCAAAATACCATAGATAAATAAGACCGCGCCGACCCCTTTCCATAAACGTCGCCAATGGGACACCCCAACTTGTAACGGCTCTAAAACGCCCATGTAAACGGCAGACACAATAAACAAAGTCGCCCACCCCATTAAAACAACAAAGTCAGGCAGTAAACGGGCTAATAGCCACCACGCAACTGCAAGTAGCAACACGCCAAAGACTTGTTTAACGGTTTCCATCCATAATCCTGCTTTCGGGAGAAATCGCCCTGCGGATGTGCCAATTAATAGCAAAGGTACGCCCATGCCTAAACTGAGCGAAAATAACGCCATTCCACCAAATACCGCATCTTTTGTCTGGCTGATATAAATTAAAATTCCCGCTAACGGTGCAGCAACGCAAGGTCCTACAATTAACGCAGATAAAAAGCCCATGATGGCAACGCCAATCCATGTGCCACCTTTTTGCTGATTGCTGACATCGGTTAATTTGCTTTGTAACACATTAGGCATTTGTAAGTTGTAAAAACCGAACATAGACAAAGCAAGGGCGAGAAAAATCAAGCTAAAGACAATAATAACAATCGGTTCTTGAAAACTGGCTTGCAGATTTTCTCCCACTAAACCCGCAAAAACGCCTGCAACGGTATAAGTCAATGCCATAGAGAGCACATAAACAAGCGAGAGGGAAAATGCAGAATAGGTCGATAATTGTTTCCCTTGTCCCACAATAATGCTGGATAAAATCGGAATCATGGGAAAAACGCAGGGCGTAAATGCAAGCAGTAAACCAAAGCCAAAGAATAACAGTAAGGTGTAAAAAATATTATCCTGCATCAAGGCTTGCGCAATCGCATCTTGTTCAGAAATCAACACAGGGGCGGGCGTTGTTGCGGGAACAACGGCAGGTTGTACGAGATTATTTTCAATCGGTAATGCACTGACTTCGCTTGATACAGGCGGGACACTGCTTGCATTAGTGTGTGGCATCGTCAGCGTAATAGTTTTTGCCATTGGCGGATAACACAAGCCCGCACTGGCACACCCCTGATAATGAACGGTTAAAACAATTGTCTCTGTTTGTACCGCACCGAAGATAATTGTTGCAACCACTTCAGGCTGTTCAAATACTTGAACGTTGCCAAACAACGGATCATCTTTCATCTGACTGCTGGGCAAGATTATTTTTTGAATCTTGGCATTATCTGCGGAAAACTGCATTTTATTTTCATAAAGATAATAACCTTCAGCAACGAGCCAAGTAACTTGAACGGTTTGCGCATCGATGACTTGTGTGCTAAGAAAAAATGCTTTTTCTGGGTCTAAAAACTCATCTTCCACATTGACTGGAGCTTGTTGCGCTGTGGTTTCTGCGGTAGTCGTTGTTGCTGGAGGAATCGTGTTTGCGAGTGGTTGCAACCCATTATCTTCTAACGATTGATTGCCATGCCTGCCAGATTGCAACATATCCGTTAAATTTGGCGGAGTTGCAAACGCAATCCCCATATAAAGGCTAAGACAGAAATAAATCAAGCAGGTAAAAAGATAGTTACGCATAAGCGGATGAGATAGAAAAGTGAGAAATTACTCTCAATATGGAGGACAAGTGTTTATCCTTCAATTTGTCTGGATTGAGATTTTCAGAATGATTAATAAAAAAACATAAGGCGGTGAGGCGATTTAATTCGTTTTTGCCGTGATACGGCGTACTTGCCCACTAAAATGCTCTTGTACTGCCTGCACAAAAGGGTCGTTATAAATATCCTCGTGCATCTGTTTTTCTGTCTCAGACTGCTGACGTTTTTGTTGCTGTGCAGGTGTATCCGCAATGAATTCACCGACTCGAACATGTAGCCGTAAATGGGCATTTTGATAATACTGCTGTAATGCCTGCTCCAATTTACCAGACTGATTAATAAGAACTTTATTTTCACCCGCTAAAATTAAGTTAATTAAATGACCTTCCTGTTTTTCAAACGCACAATTGACTGCAAGCTGTTTCACGACTCCCCCTAATGGCAAAACCTGCAATAAAGTTGTCCAATCTTCTGCCGTATTTAACGCGATTGTCTGGGAGACAGTTGGCGCGACCATTGAATCTAAAACGGGATTAGTCGCCACATTTTCAGGGCTTGCAGGATTTATAGGGGATGATGTGACTGTTGCGGGTTGCGTTGCTGTCGACGTAATGGGGGCAGGTGTGGGGCGTGTATTAGGCTGGCTAGGCGGAGCGGGATTACTTGGGCGAGGTTGTGGCGGTGTTTGTTGCAAACGGCTGGGATTATCAGGACGAAACGCCAACATTCGCAAGGCAATCATTTCAAAGCCACTGCGTGCTTCAGGTGCAAGTGGTAAATCCCGCCGTCCGACCAGCGCAATTTGATAAAACAGTTGAACATCTTCAGGACTAAGCTGTTGTGCTAATTCTAAAATAGTCGAACTATCCGCTTGCATTTTATCCACTGCATCAGGGGCAACTTGGGCAATCGCAATGCGTTGCAAAAACGATAGCATATCCGCTAACAAGCTCATAAAATCAGGATTTTGCTCGGCAACTTGGGCTATTTGCTGTAATAAACCAAGCGCATCATGATTCGCAAGGGCTTGAATAATCCCAACCACAATATGCTGGTCTAACGTGCCCAACATACTGCGTACTTCCTCCGCATGAACTCGCCCCCCGCCATAAGCAATAGACTGGTCTAGTAAACTGAGTGCGTCGCGTAAACTACCATCAGCCGCAATGGCTAATTGTTGCAAGGCACTTAGTTCAAAAGGAATTGTTTCTATAGTGAGAATTTTTTCTAAATGCTGGGCAATATGTTCTGCGGGTAAGCGTTTTAAATTGAATTGCAAACAACGAGACAGGACAGTTGCAGGTAATTTTTGCGGGTCAGTGGTGGCAAGTAAAAATTTAACATGTGGCGGGGGTTCTTCTAAGGTCTTTAACAGCGCGTTAAAACTGCCTGTACTAAGCATATGCACTTCGTCAATTAAATAGACTTTATAACGTCCGCGTGTGGGGGCATACTGCACGTTTTCCAAAATTTCCCGCGTATCCTCTACCCGTGTTCGTGAGGCTGCGTCAACTTCAATTAAATCGACAAAACGCCCTTCGTCCACTTCACGACAAGTAGGACAAGTGCCACAAGGATGCGAGCTTACGCCATGCGTTTCACAATTTAATGATTTAGCAAAAATCCGCGCAATCGTCGTTTTTCCCACACCGCGCGTGCCTGTGAATAAATAGGCATGGTGTAAACGGTCATTATCAAGCGCGTTGGTTAACGCCCGCACAACATGCGTTTGTCCCACCATTTCAGGAAAAATATGTGGTCGCCATTTACGGGCAAGAACTTGATAAGCCATTGTTTATCCTTAGTAACTAAATTACAAACTCAGCACAATATTGAGAATAGCGCGAATCGTTACAGGATAAGTGTTGAGGGAAGCAAAGACAAGGGCAGATGGGGATACAAACAGGCTAATTAAGGGTGGCAACCACGCCAGCTACACCACGGCACTCACTAGATTACTACTGCTGCTTCCTTCCGGACCTGACAGGGTTTATAACTTCATGATGCGAGGGAACCAACGTGGCTACCATAGAAACTGGCGGAGAAGGAGGGATTCGAACCCTCGGTACGCTATAAACGTACACACACTTTCCAGGCGTGCTCCTTAAACCGCTCGGACACCTCTCCGTAATGGACTATCAATTGATACAAGCACCAAATGCTTGCTAATGAATTGAGCGAAAAATTATAGCAAGGTCTTTGCGAGCTTGTAAAGTAGTACATCGTATTTTACCGTCTGCGCAGTTACGAAAAAGACAATAACTATAACTCGCAAAATCATACAAATCCCTTTATCATACTTTATCTTATTGCGATTTATTAAAAAATATTCCCCCTTACTCCGCATAATTTAATTTTGCTATGTTGCATATTTATACCAGTAATCAACTTGAGTGCCTGCGCGATGAACTCGTACAAGTTTTGCAAAATCCCTTAGAAAATCCTTTAGAAAAAGAAACCATTGTTGTACAAAGTAAAGGGATGGAACGCTGGTTATCTTTACAACTCGCTGAACAATTAGGCGTATGGACAAATGCAGAATTTCCCTTTCCTGATAAAATATTATGGCGTATTTTTCGCCGTACTATCCGCGAATTGCCCGACGTTTCCCTGTTTGAACGAGAAGTCATGACATGGACATTATTTGAATTATTACCCCAATATTTAGATAAACCTGAATTTCAAGATTTAAAACACTATTTACACGGTGAAAGCCATCGTTTAAAAACCTATCAACTAGCCAATCGAATTGCTAACCTATTCGACCAATACGTTGTTTTCCGTCCTTTAATGATAGCCGACTGGGAAAACGGCAAATTATCCCTAGATTGGGCAAAAGAGGACCCTTCTGAAAAATGGCAATCGATATTATGGCGGGCTTTAATTGCAAAACATGGCAAACAACACCGCGCCGCCGTGCGAGCCGCTTTTTTTCAAAGTCTCACCCCACAACTGAGCAACCGTTTACCAAAACGCCTATCTATTTTCGGCGTTGCCGCTTTACCACCGTTTTTTCTCGATGTCTTAATCCAACTCGGCGCATATTTAGACGTACATATCTTTTTACTCAATCCCTGCCAAGAATATTGGGGGCATATCGCTTCTGACAGCGAAATTGCTAGAAAAACTATTAAGCTACGCGGTCAAATTGTCGCGCCAGAAAGCCTATATTTAGAAAAAGGCAACAGTTTGTTAGCCTCATGGGGACGCTTAGGGCGAGAATTTATCGACTCATTGAACGATTACTACTATGAAAATCATGATATTTTTATAGACCCGCTCACCGAAACTTCACAACCGACTTTATTAGCGCATGTACAATCGGACATTCTCAACTTAATCGACCGTGGTGAAAACACACCAACCGCGCCCCCCGCATTATCATTACCCGCTTTGGACAAATCCCTACAAATTCACGCCTGTCATAGCCTAATGCGTGAAGTAGAGATATTACACGACCAACTATTAGCCCTCTTTACCAGCGACCCCGACTTAAAAGCCCGTGATATTTTGGTCATGATGCCCGATATCGAACTTTATACCCCCTATATTCAAGCTGTTTTTGCCACCACCCCAGAAAATCGACGCATTCCTTACAGCCTTGCCGATAGACAATTGCGCGGTGAAAGTGCATTAGTCGATAGTTTTCTAGCCATTATTGAACTACAACACAGCCGTTTTACCAGTAGCGACGTATTGCGCTTACTAGAAACCCCTGCGATTCAAAGACGTTTCCAACTGACAGAAGAAGATATCGACCGTATTCGTGACTGGATAGAAAAAACAGGAATTCGTTGGGGTATCGATGGACAAAATCGCGCCAATTTAGAACTGCCTGATTTTATAGAAAATACATGGCGTGCAGGCTTAGACCGCTTACTATTAGGCTATGCCCTACCTAAACATCCACTTTCTATACCTAACGCGCCAGAAACGCTATTCGCAGGGATTTTGCCCTATGACGAAGTAGAAGGCAGTGACACAATTGCATTAGGTAAACTACTAGATTTCAGCGAAAAATTATTCGCAACGATTGGCGAATTACAACACGCACGCACGGCAGAAGGCTGGGGCATTTTTCTCAACGCCTTATTAGATGAATTTCTGGATATTAATGACGAAAACGAAGCCGAAGCGCAAGCCATTCGTAACAGTTTTGAAAAACTTCGCGCCAGTACACAATTGGCAAACTTTGAACAAATCTTACCGTTTGAAATTGTACTGACTTTTTTAAACAACTTGCTCGGTGTAGAACCACAAACAACCAATTTTTTAACAGGACAAGTCACTTTCTGCGCCATGCTTCCCATGCGTAGCATTCCTTTTAAAGTCGTGTGTTTGCTGGGAATGAACGACAACGCTTTTCCACGTGTTGATAAAGCCTTAGGCTTTGATTTATTGGTAAAAGTGCCAGAGCGGGGCGACCGTTCCCGCCGTGGAAATGACCGTTATTTATTCTTAGAATCCTTACTATCTGCCAGAAACTGCTTTTATATCAGTTATCAAGGGCGGAATATTCGTGACAATACCGAAATGCCACCATCTGTCTTAGTCGCGGAATTATTGGATTATCTCGACAAAGCCTTTGTATTGCCAGAAAATGACCGCCCTATCAGTCAACAACTAGTTATTCATCATCCATTACAAGGCTTTAGCCCGCGTTATTTTTCAGGTGAAAACCCGACCTTATTCAGCTATGCAGAAGAATATTGTCACGCCAGCCGTATCTTGCAACAAACGCCTCAAACCCTGCCCCCATTTATTCGCCATTCCTTACCCGAACCACCCAGCGAATTACTAAATATTACCCTCAACGATTTTATTCAGTTTTTTATCAATCCTACGCGCTTTCTACTGCGCAAACGCTTAGGGATTTACTTTGAAACAGGTATCGGTCATTTACCAGAAGTTGAACCGTTTCAACTCTCCAATTTAGAAAGTTATCAATTTAATCAAAATTTAGTAGAGCGTGCACTGGCAGGACAAACCCCTGATACTTATTTTGAAATTGCCAAAGCCAGCGGACAACTGCCCCATGGGGAAATTGGTCATTGTGTTTACCAACAACTCACAGAAGAAATTAATGATTTTGTGATTAAAGTGAAAAAAAACACGGATAACAACCAACGTTTAGCCCCTGCTTTTATTGACCTTAAAATTGGACGTTTGCACATAATAGGCAGCATCGACCATCTTTGGACAAAACACTTAATCCGTTATCGTTATGCCAACTTAAAAGCAAAAGATTATCTTGGCTTATGGATAGAACACTTATGCTTAAATACACTGAAATCAACGCATTATCCAAAAACTAGCCACTTGATTGGTAAAGATAACATTCATCAATTTAATGCCGTCGACAACGCGCTTGAACTACTAGAAGACTTAAGCACGTTATACTATCAAGGACTACAAAAACCCCTGCCTTTTTTTGCTGAAACAGCATGGAAATATATGGAAAAAGGGTTAAAAATAGGGCAAGAATTTGATGAAGTAGGAGCTTTTAAAGAAGCTAATAAGGAATGGCAAGGGAGCAAAAGTGCTAACTACGAATCAAAAGGCGAACAAGAAAACGAATACTATCAACTCTGTTTCCGCGAAGAACAAGGCAATCCTTTAAATCAAGAATTTAAAGACCTCGCAAAACGGATTTATCAACCATTAATACAAGCAAAAAACGAATTAAAATAGGGAACTTGCCGTGACTTTAGCAACAAAAAAAATAACCCATGTTATCTATGACATGGACGGCGTACTACTAGATACAGAACCGTTTTACACCACTGTGACCCAACACATTGCCCAACAATACGGTAAAAATTTTACATGGGCGTTAAAGTCGCAAATGATGGGACGTAAACAACTCGATGCTGCACAAATTCTGGTGTCATCATTAGCATTACCGATTACCGCTGAAGAATATTTACAACAACGCGAACCCTTACTCGACGCGCTTTTTTTAACGGCTCAACCCTTACGCGGTGCAAAAGCCTTAACCCAACATTTGCATCAACAAGGCATCCCGCAAGCCGTCGCAACCAGTACCCCAAAATCTAAATTTGCGCTAAAAACGCAAGCCCATCAAACATGGTTTAACGTCTTTCAAGCAATTATTACAGGCGATAATCCTGTGGTGAAAAAAGGCAAACCCGCGCCCGATATTTTTCTCGCTGCCGCTCACGCGCTCAATGCAGACCCAGCGCATTGTTTAGTCTTTGAAGATGCCCTTGTTGGCGTCGAAGCGGCAAAAGCAGCGGGCATGTCGGTTGTTGCGATTCCGCCCGCTGAATTAGACAAAGCGCAATTTGCCAAAGCCGACGCGGTTTTAAACGCAATGGATGAATTTACGCCCGAAAGTTGGGGCTTGCCTGCGTTTTAAATAAGCTGAGTTTGGCGAGATTCTTTTAAAAAGATAAAAGATTGTCTGAATCAGAACTTTCAGAATTAACAGGATTTAAACCTCTTAAACCAAGAAATTAATGCGAATCACGCTTTTTAATTTTGCTAACGCAAGTACGGCGAAAAATGACTTAAATAAAAATAGGTTGAGAAGGATTTAACAAATTAAAGTGCTCATCAAGTTTAGGATTAACGCGAGTACGGCGAGATAATAGATATAAAACAGAGGATTAATGATAAAAGCGGAATGGAAGAAATAAAAAGTTGTACCTAAAGGAAAAGTAGGAATAACTTGAGTTCGGCGAGTTTTATAAAACAAAACAGAGACCTGCTAGGTTTTCAAAACCTAGCAGGTCTTTTTTTGTCTGAATCAGAATTCACAGAATTTTCAGAATTAAAAACAATTAAAAACATAATTTTTTATTCTTTTAATTTTCTTGTCTTTTTAATTCTGAAAATTCTGATTCAGACAATCTTTTAATCCTGAAAATCCTGATTCAAACAAGCTATTGTCTTTTTAAAAGAAACTCGCCGTACTCGCATTTTGCTAATTCTGAAAATTCTGTGAATTCTGATTCAGACAATCTTTTATCTTTTTAAAGGAAACCCGCCGAACTCAAGTTAATTAGTGCTGGTTTGTTGCCAGTGCGTCATGATATTACGCACATATTGCTGAGTTTCTGGGTAGGGAGGGCACGCGCCAAAACGGCGCACACGGCTTGCCCCTGCATTGTAGGCACATAAGGCTTTTTCTACGCTTTTAAATTCTTGGTAGTGTTTTGCCAAATGCCACGCACCACAGTTGAGATTGTAATAAGGGGAATACCGTTCTTGTTGTTCTAATCCGCAATCTTGCGCCGCAGCGGGCATTAACTGGGCAAGACCAACTGCACCTTTTGGCGAAATTGCCATCGAATTCCAATTAGATTCTTGACGAATAACGGCGCGAAATAATTTAGGGTCTAGCCCGTGCTTTTTAGCGGCTTGGTCAGCAATAAAAGTAACGGGTATATCGATGAATGCTAATGCGTAAAGCAGGGTAAATAAGAGCGTGACGATAATCGCTTTTATAGAAGGCATAGGATAACAAGACTAAAAAATGGGTCTAACAGTGAATCATAATATTGCCCAATTTATTCCGTTTCGGCATGAATGGCTTTTACTTTCGCAGTACCTTGTGGATGTGCAATATCAAATTTATCTTGTTGAATCAGCAGTTGTAAGGTTTGTCCATCGTTAAACGTTAGCAAGACGCTATAACTGGGGATGACTTTTTTATCTTTTTCCTGCGTTGCATCTAATACTAATAAGTTTTGTGTTTGTTTGCCTGCAACGAGCTGAACTTGTGGCGTATTGATTTCATAATTTTCATTATTGGAGAGTAAAATAATTTTATCTTCCACGCCCTTGTCTGAACTGAGTGTTAATGTGCCAATTGCATCGGCTGCATTTTCATCAAAGCCTAAACTTGCCGCACTAGATAAATATGCAATTAAGCGGGTTGTTTCTGTTTCTGCCACGCCTAAAACAGTTAAACGTGCTAACTCGCCTGTAAAGAGTGTGAGTAATCGCCCTGTTTTTAAATCAAATAATTTATACGTTGTTTCTTGTGCACAACATCCATATTTGATGGTTTTATAAAACTCTTCCCATAAAATGCCTTCTTCTGCTTCATCTTCAATGCTCCATAACAAATGGTCGTAATGTCCCTTGTCAGAAGTAAAGGCACTGACTTTAACGCCAGAGGCGGCAATCGCTTCCATATCTTCCCGTTCAACACGGGTAAAACTTTGCGCCAGCAAGATTTCTGTCACGCTGTCTTTATTAAAAAAACGGGAAAAGTCAAAACGCTGATTATCGATTTTTCGAACTCTGACTGTTTTATCAAATGTTTCTGAAACGCTAGAACTAGCTTGTTTATTAAAGCCTTTATTAGATTCTGCGTGTACAGATAACGTATTTAAACAAAGGCAAACAAGGGCAGGAATAACGAGATATTTCATAACAATTCACTGGGTGATATTAACGTTCACTAGCATAGTACAGGTTTACCACAAAGAAAAAAATGATATTGTAATAACGTCTCTGGGTTTTAACGACATCTCAAGATGTTGGTCATCATTCCTAAAAATCGTTGTCTATAATATACTGAAAATAGACTCTAACATTCACAATTCATTAACGATTATGACAATACAAAACCGCCGTCTTGTTAATAATGATACCTATGACCCTAAACAACGCTTTGTTGGGGGCATTGTATTATTTCTGCTCATGTTGATTATTTACTTCTTTCTCAAATTAGTGTTAAGCGTTGGTATGAGCGATATAGAAGGCACTTATCAATTACGTGAAGCGTTGCCTGATGAGGTTGTCACAGGTAGCAATGCAAGTTTGCCCACGAGTCATACGACAGTTTCACCAGTGGTTACACACGCGCTCCCGTCTCACTTTGTATTTTTAGGATTAGATGGCTCGCCAATTACGAAAGAAGATAGCCAACAAGCCGCCACACAGTCTGCTGAAACTATTTCCGCTGAACCCCCCAAAACAGGGTATTTTTATGTACAAGCGGCAAGTTTTCGTGAAGAAAAACAGGCACAAGCTTTGGTTGATAAATTAAAAGAACGTACTTTAGAATCCGAAGTGGTTAAAGTGGGTGATTGGTACACCGTGCGTCTATTACCCCAAGAAAATAGACGGGTTGCAGAGCAACAACTGCGTCAATTACGCGACCGTCCTTTAAGCATTAAGGGACAAATTAAACAAATTGAATAATAACTGCATGTTTTTTAATTACGCTTCTTTCCCCTTAATTGCTCACACTTTTCAACAGTTATCACCTCTGTTATCTATGCAGTGATAATAGATGTGATAATTGATCATTTCCTTTCTTCGAGAATCAAACATGCTTGATCCCCAGTTAATTCGTAATAATTTACCTGATGTTGTCCGTCAATTAGCCACGCGCGGTTTTACCGTTAATGACGCACAATTGACGGCATTAGAAAAAGCCCGTAAACAATGCCAAACCGAAACAGAACAATTGCAAAATGAACGAAATACCCGTTCTAAAGACATCGGTAAGGCAAAAGCAAAAGGCGAAGATGTCACCGCATTAATGGAAAGCGTTAACCAGATTAACGAACAGTTAAAAAATAAAGAAGTCCAGCTCGACGCTATTCAATCAGAATTAAATCAATTACTTTATGAAATCCCCAATATTCCACACAGTAGCGTTCCTGTTGGTAACAGTGAAGAACAAAATGTCGAAGTGCGTCGCTGGGGCACGCCGAAAACTTTTCCATTCCCCCCCAAAGACCATGTCGATTTAGGCGCGATGAGCACCTTATTAGACTTTGAAACCGCTGTAAAAATTACAGGAACACGCTTTGCTTTAATGCGTGGCGCGTTAGCTCGCTTACACCGCGCCCTGATTCAATTCATGTTGAATTTACACACCGAAGAACATGGCTATACTGAGGTCAATGTGCCCTATATGGTGAATAGTGAAAGCTTATTCGGTACAGGACAACTCCCTAAATTTGCAGCAGATTTATTCCATATTCCCGAACAAAATTACTATTTAATTCCCACAGCTGAAGTCCCTGTTACCAATATTGCACGGGATACCATTATTGATGAAGAAGCCTTACCCGTTAAATATGTTTGCCATACCCCCTGTTTTCGCAGTGAAGCGGGTGCGTATGGTAAAGATACACGCGGGATGATACGTCAGCATCAATTTGAAAAAGTAGAATTAGTACAATTAGTGCGCCCTGATATGTCTTATGAAGCCTTAGAAGCCTTAACAGGACATGCCGAAACTGTATTACAGCGTTTAGAATTACCCTATCGAGTCATGAGCTTATGCACAGGTGACATGGGATTTTCCTCTGCGAAAACCTACGATTTAGAAGTATGGCTACCAGGTCAACAACGCTACCGCGAAATTTCTTCTTGCAGTAATTTTGAAGCCTTCCAAGCACGGCGGATGAAAGCCCGCTGGCGCGACCCTAAAACAAAAAAACCGAATTTATTACACACCTTAAACGGCTCAGGCTTGGCGATTGGTCGCACACTGGTTGCTGTGATGGAAAATTATCAAGATGAAGGTGGCAGAATTTATATTCCCGCTGCTTTACAGCCATACATGGGCAAGGTCACACACATAGACCCCTGCTAGCATCTCATCAAACGTTATTCGCCAGTCTTAAAAACAAGGTAAATTTTGGCATTCTTTAACTGGTTAATTTAAAGTAATTGTCTTAATTTACCTTATATTATTTATCCTGCACAATAATGAAACAAACATTATAAATGGTGGGATATCTATGCTAAAAATACTTATATTGCTACTACTAGCTTGTTCCTCCTTCTCCCCATGGGTTTTGGCAGCCTCTAACTATACAGGCAAAAAAGTCCTGCACGTTGCCTCTTATCATTCCTCTTTTGAATGGGTAACGGGACTTAATCACAGTATAGAAACCGTTTTTAAAGATAAAGGCATTGATTTCCAAGTTTTCTACATGGATACCAAAAATCATCCAACAGAAGCATGGAAACAAGAAATTGCTTTAAAAGCAAAAGATTTCATTGAAACCTTTAAACCGAATATCGTGATTGCCTCTGATGATGATGCGGCTAAATATTTAATTGTTCCTTATTATAAAGAAAGCAATTTGCCATTTATTTTTTGTGGAATTAATGAGGATATTAAAGTTTATGGTTTTCCCACTAAAAACATGACAGGCATGTTAGAGGTTGATTTAGCGGATGTTGTCGTTGCGCACTTGCGCAAATATGCGAAAGGCAATCGAGTTGCAATACTAACTGTTGATGGAATGAGCGAACGAAAATTAGTACAAAATTATATCGATGTTTTAAAACTTCCCATTAGTCATGCATATTTTGTAAAAACCTTTGAGGAATGGAAAACTGCCTTTTTAATGACCGATGCTGATATGTTACTGCTTATCAATTATGTTGGACTTGAAGGATGGGACACACAAACCGCTATCCAATTTGTTGAACAAAATGCGCATATTCCTATCGGTGCAAATTTTTCTTGGTTAAAGCCTTTTGCATTGTTAGGCATCACCAAATTAGCAGAAGAGCAAGGAACATGGTCAGCACAAGCAGCATTAAAAATTATGGATGGGGTGCAACCCAATGATATACCTATTGCAAAAAACAAAGATGGTCGACTGTTTATTAATTTGCGAATTGCCAATAAATTAGGCGTTGTTTTTAATAAAGCATTATTACAAACAGCAGAGATTATTAATTAACCTGAGTTCGGCGAGATTTTTTAAAAAGACAACAGCTTGTCTGGTGAATCCTTTTCGCGTGTTCCGACAGACCGACTAGGTTTTCAAAACCTAGCAGGTCTGTGCTTTGCTTATAAAATCTCGTCGAACTCAAATTCTTTAAAATTACGCTGATTCTACCTGCTCCTGCACACGGTACAAATTTGCATAAGTGCCTTGCTGACCTAATAATTGCGTATGCGTACCAATTTCAACAATTTTACCCTTATCCATCACAATAATACGGTCAGCTTGCGCGATAGTCGATAAACGGTGCGCGATAATAATCATCGTGCGTCCTCGTTTTAAATAATCTAACGAATCCTGTACATGACGCTCTGATTGCGTATCTAATGCTGACGTTGCCTCGTCAAAAATTAAAATTGGTGCATCTTTTAATAATGCCCGCGCAATAGCAAGTCGTTGCCGTTGTCCACCTGATAATTTAACGCCACGTTCCCCAATTATCGTCTCTAACCCGTTAGGCATTTGCTCAATGAATTCCATTGCATGAGCGGCTTTAGCTGCAGCAATAATTTTCTCTCGTGGTGTATTTGCCATTGCTCCATAAGCGATATTCGCCGCGACCGTATCATTAAATAACACCACTTCCTGACTGACTAAGGCAATTTTTTCCCGCAAAATGCTTAAAGGTAATTCATTGATATTAACCCCATCTAATAAAATTTGTCCCTGCGTCACGCTATAAAAGCGCGGGATTAAATTTGCCAGCGTTGTCTTGCCACTGCCCGACGCGCCGACTAACGCGATAGTTTCCCCCGCCCGAATGGTTAATGACAAATCATAAATAGCAGGATGCGATTCCGTATGATACGCAAACGTTAATTGTTTAAAATCAATCTCACCGACTAACTGGGGTAAGGTTTGCTTACCATTATCTTGCTCAGAATCTTGGTCGATTAAAGCAAAAATACTTTGTGCCGCAGCAAGCCCTTGTTGTAACTGTTCATTAACTTTAGTTAAGTGTTTAATTGGCGTAAACATCATGCCCATAGCCGTGAATAAAGACACGAAACCACCAACCGTAATCGAATTCGCTTGTGCTTCTTGCGCAGCAATATAAATGATTAATGCAAGGACAAACGCCGTTAGCATCTGCACAATGGCAATACTGACTGCTGAGGTTGTTTGTGATTTTACCGTTGCCTCTAAAACAGCATGACAAGAACCAGAAAACCGATTTTTTTCATACTGTTGACCGCCAAAAATTTTAACTAATTTATGACCGCTAATGGTTTCTTCTAAAATTCGAGTCATATTTCCCATCGCATCTTGCGTCGATATATTCATACCGCGCAAGCGTTTACTGACAACGCGCATAGTAACAACCACAACAGGCGCGACTAAAAATACAATTAATGTTAATCGCCAATTTAAATAAAACATCCATGCTAATAAACCTAAAACCGTTAAACTATCACGGGTTATAACGACTAAAGATTCTGTAGAGGCTGCCATCACACGGCTTACGTCATAGGTCACTTTAGACAGTAAAACACCTGACGACGTGTTATCAAAAGCGGTAGTTGGTAATGACAAGATTTTTTCAAACATCGCTTGACGTAAATCAGTCACAACATGTGTTGCCACTTTTGCAAGACAAGTCGTGCTGATAATCATCGCAACCCCTTTAATTAACATCACTAAGAGCAATAACAAAGGAATGAGGCGAATAATATCAGGATTTTGTTGGACAAAGCCTTCATCTAACAAGGGCTGTAATAAAGCGGGCAGTGCAGGTTCAGTCAATGCCATAATAATCATGCTAATAATGGCAATTGAAAATAAACGTCGATGGGGTTTTACATAGCGTAAGAGGCGTAAATAAAGGGTTGAGCTGGTCATCTGGTAAATTCACGTTAATGGTTCTATACTATTCTATCACTTGGGGGCGACTTGGTTTCGACGTGGGTTGCAAAACCTAAGGGGCATGTCGAGGGGCAGATACCTCGTAAATACTCTGCAAAACAATCTAGTTGCGAACGACGACAACTACGCTTTAGCTGCTTAGGCGGCTAAACTGTTACCCAGATAAGCCTGCGTGTTTGGAGTAGCAGTCACTTTAGTAGGATCGTGAATTCATGCGTCTAGGGTGGATTCATTAAACTTTACTTGGACTCACTGCTGTATTTTCCTGCCCGTCGGAGAATCAGTGGCTAAATTGAAGACTAGGGCTAAACATGTAGTCCCAAGGGCGGAGGATTTACGGACGCGAGTTCGATTCTCGCCGCCTCCACCAAATTTCTAAAGCCTCAACCGTTTTTTCGGTTGGGGTTTTTTTATTGCCTGCAATTTCTCCTTTCATGATAATACCGCTATTCGTTGATTAGATTTCTTATCAACGCTTTTTTTATCTATCCTAATTTGGGATAACAAAAAATTTTAAATAATTTTTAATCAGTTATGAAGTTAATTTATATTGATTTTCTAGCGTAAATAGCACAATAACGGTAAGCAATATTTTTATTTGCTAATTCTATAATATTACTTATTTTTTGTTAATTGATTGAGCGTTATTCTGTAAGTAAGTAATAAAAGGGTCGTTATTTAGTTAAATAATAGGTTTTTTTAAAAAAATGGATTTTAAAAAAATTTGAAATATTTTCGTTATTATTTAAATAATAATGATTTGCTACATCAATTTTAATATTTAATTTTATTAATATAAATCATTACATTAAGTTTTAAAAGTGTTGTTAATAATACTATATCTCGGTATAAATATTTAAGCATTAGTTTAATTAATCAATGTAATTAATTGATTTAAAATAGTTTAAAATGATAATTATTTTTATATTGTATTTATTTTGATATTTGATGTTTTATAAAATTGAAGGTAGTATTTATCACAACTGCAACGGAGCTAATTCAGTGACAACAAAAATACAGGGTTTCATTTGGCTATACCGTGATGATCGTAATTTTGCAGGACCGGGGCGAATTCAGCTTTTAGAGAAAATCGGCGAGTTCGGTTCTATTTCTAAAGCGGCTAAAGCGATGGGAATGAGTTATAAAGGGGCTTGGGATTCTATTGATTTAATGAATAATCTCGCGCCAGAGTTGTTAGTAACTCGAGTTGCAGGGGGTAAAGGGGGCGGTGGTTCTCAATTAACTGAGTATGCGCATCGTTTAATTAAGGCGTTTCATGAGTTTGAACGCGAGCATCAGCAGTTTTTGGAACAGTTAAACCAAAAAATTGAGAATTTCGACCAGCTTTATCAGTTTATGCATCGTCTTAACATGCAAACCAGTGCGAGAAATCAGTTTGCAGGGACGATTACCAGTATTACGCAGGGCATTGTTAATGCTGAAGTGACGTTGAAGTTAAAAGGTGGGCTGGAAATTGTTGCAACGATTACTTTGGATAGTATTAATCAGTTGGGTTTGTGTGTGGGACGAACTGCGGTTGCATTGGTGAAGTCACCTCAAATCGTGTTAGCCAATGCGGACACAACCTTAAAATTTAGTGCTAGAAATCAGTTGTATGGAAAAATTTCTGATATAGAACAAGGCTCTGTCAATATCGCGGTTACAATTGATCTAGCAGGTGGTAATACGCTGAAGGCAGTTGTCACGGAAGAGGCATTAACAGATTTGGGTGTTAAAGAGGGTGATCCAATCTGTGCAATTTTTAAATCTAGTAGCGTTATCATTGCGGTAGAGGCATAACGTTAAATAATAAGTTGCTAGTTTATTTCAATTTTATTCTTTGATAGTGACCAAAACAAGAGGAATACTATGTACACCAGTGCAAGAAATCAATTCAAAGGGACTGTTGCTAAGATTGCTAAAGGGGCAGTTAATGCCGAAGTGACGTTAAAATTAGCGGGTGATGTTGAAGTTGTCGCCTCTATCACGGTGTCTAGTTTAGACCGTTTAGGTTTAAAAGAAGGGCAATCTGCGATTGCTTTAATCAAAGCCCCGCAGGTTATTCTGGTCAGTGCCGATACTAAGTTGAAATTTAGTGCTAGAAATCATTTAGCGGGCAAAGTTGCCAGTATCGAAAAAGGGGCTGTCAATACCATTGTTAGCGTTACGTTAGCGGGTGGTGCTGTTCTGAAATCTGTCATTACTGAGGATGCTTTAAGTGATTTAGGTCTGAAAGAAGGCGTAGCTGTTGCCGCTGTCTTCAAATCTAGTAGTGTTATCCTCGCTGTAGAATAAGTACAAAAATAAGCATTGTGACATTAGAAAGGAACTAGCCTAAAATGATTAGTTCCTTTTTTTATTGTTCGCGGATTTAGGTGCGCTTATGATTTATGAGTCCATTGTCACAACGTGTAATCCTGATGGCAGTATGCACCCTGCGCCGTTAGGCATTCATTGGCAAGTAGATACATTAATTATCGCGCCTTTTTGTCCTTGTCGAACCTTGGATAATTTAACGCACACTTCACAAGCTGTGATTAATTTTTGTGATGATGTTCGTCTATTTGCGGGTTGTTTGACGGGGCGACGTGATTGGTCGAGTCGTTCTGCAACGACTATTCAAGGGTATGTACTTTCTGTTGCGTTAAGTCATTTAGAAGTACAGGTCGTTAAGGTAGAAGCGGATGAAGTTCGTCCACGTTTTTATTGTAAAGTGGTTCATGAAGCGACTCATGCGCCTTTTCGTGGTTTTAACCGTGCACAAGCTGCTGTGATTGAAGGGGCTATTTTAATCAGCCGTTTGGCATTTCTGCCCCTCAATAAAGTACAACAAGAATTAGACTATTTAAAAATAGCGATTGAGAAAACCGCTGGAGAGAGAGAGCAAGAAGCATGGCAGTGGTTGATGGAAAAATATAATGCTTTTTTGATGGAAAATGTTTAGATGACGCAATTATTAGCCAGTGTAATGAATGTAGCAGAAGCCGACCAAGCCTTGCAGGGTGGTGCTGATATTATTGATTTAAAAAATCCTTTGGCAGGGGCTTTAGGCGCTTTACCTAGTGCAACGATTCGTGCTGTCACGCAATTTGTTAATCATCGTGCGCCAGTCAGTGCAACCGTTGGTGATTTACCGATGCAAGCCGAGATGATTTATCGAGCAGTGGCAAAAACGATGGATGATGGGGTTGATTACGTTAAAATTGGTTTTTGGGGGGCAACGCCTGCATTGGATTGTATGAAAGCCTTAGAACCCTTAACTCAACGGGGTGGCAAATTAATCGCGGTCTTATTTGCAGACCAACAACCTAATTTAGCAACTCTTTTTGAATTTGCTCAAGCAGGATTTACTGGGGTTATGTTGGATACGGCAAATAAACAAAAAGGCAATTTAACACATTATCTGAATAATAGTGAATTAGGTTTTTTTGTTAAGCAAACTCAGTCGCTTGGTTTAATAAATGGGTTGGCTGGTTCAATAGGGCTTGCAAATATCCCTCAACTAATGATATTATCCCCTTTCTATTTAGGGTTTCGCGGTGCGTTATGTGTTGCACAGCAACGGCAAGCAGTTTTGCAGGCTCATGCCGTAAAGCAAATCCGTGAAGCAATGTTAAATTGTAAAAAAGATTTAAAAATTGCTTGACAGTATTGATAGAGCTGCTATAATATTGGCTTCATTATGACGATGCGGGAATAGCTCAGTTGGTAGAGCATAACCTTGCCAAGGTTAGGGTCGCGAGTTCGAGTCTCGTTTCCCGCTCCAAATTAGATTTTTAGAAATCTAAAGATTGAACCGTCAAACTGTTTTTTAGGCTGATTGGCAGAGTGGTGATGCAGCGGCCTGCAAAGCCGTGTACGTCGGTTCGATTCCGTCATCAGCCTCCATGTATTGTTAATTTGTGTTTTGTTGTAAAGACTTATCTTTTTGGTAACGTGTCCTCGCCCGGGTGGCGAAATTGGTAGACGCAAGGGACTTAAAATCCCTCGGTTGGCTGAACCCACCGTGCCGGTTCGAGTCCGGCCCCGGGCACCATATCCATACTAGCAATGACTTAACACCATTCGTCATGCCGTTTATTTTTAAATTGGTATAATGAGTGATAAATTAATAGTTCATTGTCGATAGCTCATGTACACCACTCATTTCGGATTAACTGCAACCCCTTTTTCTCTCACTCCAGACCCACATTATCTTTATCTCAGTGAGCGTCACCGTGAAGCATTAGCCCATTTACTTTATGGTGTTAATGAAAATGCAGGTTTTATTCTGCTTTCTGGAGAGGTTGGCACAGGTAAAACAACGCTTTGCCGTTGTCTCATTGAGCAATTACCTAAAAATGTTGATGTCGCCCTTCTACTAAATCCACGAGTTTCCCCCTTAGAATTATTAGCATCGCTATTCGATGAATTACGAATTAGCTATGATCGTTCTTTTTCACTAAAAAATTTTATTGATACATTAAATAATTACTTACTCACTGCCCATGCAGTGGGGCGTAAAACGATTTTAATTTTAGATGAAGCTCAAAATTTAAGCCCTGATGTGTTAGAACAGGTTCGCTTATTAACGAATTTAGAAACCAATAGCCAAAAATTATTGCAAATTATTTTAGTTGGACAACCAGAATTAAATCAAATTCTTAAACGGAACAATCTGCGCCAATTAGCGCAACGAATTACTGCCCGTTACCATTTATTACCGCTTTCATTAAAAGATACACAAGCCTATATTAACCATCGTTTGGCAATCAGTGGTGCACGCCGTCCGCTTTTTAACCGTCCTGCAATTCATTATATTTATCAACGTACAGGCGGAATTCCTCGTTTAATTAATATTATTTGTGACCGCTCTCTATTGGGTGGATATGTCAATAATAAAACGATTGTTGATTTAAGCGTGGTACGTAAAGCCGTGCGTGAGGTGCGAGGCGAGCATTTTAATCCTTATGTTTCCCCCCAGTGGGTTGGTGGGATTGCTGTTTTATTAGTCGTGAGTGCTTTAAGTGGTTGGGCAGTTTATCAATACCCTAATATCCATAATTTTTTTCAGTCTTCTGAACAGACAACGGCAGAAACACCTAAAACGCCGACACTTCCTGCTGAAAATACGCTTGTTTCAAAACCATCATTGCCTGCTGTGACAACAACATCCTCAGCATTACCTATTGTCACTAGTCATTTATCACCTATTCACCGTGCTGTTGATGCTAGCCAACCAATTGCGACAACGCCCCCAGTCGTAACACCTCCGCCCACGGTGACAACAACAGCACCGCAGGTTAATACGGACGTAACAACATCCACGCCAGCATCAGATGATATTTTAAGCACATTGAAGAATGCAAATACGCTCAGTGATACTAAAACAGCGTTTGATACGTTGTTTGCATTATGGGGTATGGAGTATGAAAAATTAGCGGGAACAACAGCTTGTGACAAAGCAGCTAGCCAAGGCTGGGCATGTTTTTATAAAGCAGGGACGTGGGATGATATACGTCGTTTAAATAGTCCAACAGTGATAGAGCTCAATACAGAAGATGGTAAACAATATCATGTTGTTGTCACTCGTTTAGATCAAACAACTGCCACTTTAAATTTTGGTGGTCAATCATTGACTTATATGACAAAAACGATTGATCGTTTTTGGGCAGGACAGTTATTAACTTTATGGAAGCCTCCTCGCTTACCCGTGACGGTATTAAAACGCGGGATGTCTGGTGATGATGTACTTTGGTTGCGTGAACGCTTGAATCGTATTCAAAATTTGCCCGCAGAACCAAATCCTTCCGCCACGTTTGACAGTACACTGAAACAAAAGGTACTGACATTTCAAAGACAATACGGTCTTTCTGCCGATGGTGTTGTTGGGGAAACTACCTTTTTAAAAATCAATGCGTTGCTGAATGAAAAACCGTTATTCACCCTCAGTAACAACTCAACTCAAGCCGCTTCTCCTTCTGAGAATCCTTAATTTATCGGTACACTGTTAAATTGTACCCTCATCAAATCATACTAAATCCTCATGACCCGCCGTAGAAAATCTATTCCTCAAACACCTGTTGCCGCAACCATTGAAAATCTTTCCCATGATGGACGAGGTGTTGCTCATATTGACGGTAAAACCGTTTTTATTTTTGGGGCATTACCTACCGAAAAAGTAATGTTTCGCTATTTATCACAACAAAGTCGTTATGATGAAGGAATTGCCGTCGAAATCTTGGAAGCCTCGCCTCAACGTGTTACGCCACGCTGCGCACATTTCGGCGTTTGTGGTGGGTGTAACTTACAGCATTTAGAACCATTCGCCCAAATACAACATAAACAGGCTACCTTATTAGAGCATTTTCAGCATATTGGCAAAGTTGAGCCTGAGGAAGTTGTTTCCCCGCTACGCGCAGATATTTGGGGGTATCGTCGTAAAGCGCGATTAGGCGTTAAATTTGTACGCGCAAAGCAATTGGTTTTTGTTGGATTTAGAGAACATCAAAGCGGTTTTTTAACGGATATTCGTCATTGTGATGTTTTACATCCGCTAGTTGGAGAAAAAATTAGCGCATTACGTGAGTTGATAGAGCAACTTGAGGCAAAAGAGCAGATTGCTCAATTTGAAGTCGCAATTGATGACCAACACGCCGCGATTATTATTCGCAATTTAGTGCCGTTATCAGAAGTTGATCGGCAAAAACTCATAGATTTTGCAAAAAAACAGAATTTTTATTTCTATTTGCAATCAGGAAAAATTAATACGGTTGCCGCGCTATATCCGCCCGACTTACCCTTAACCAGTCTGCATTATCAGTTACCCACAGAGTCATTAAGTTTTAACTTTGCACCCTATGATTTTACACAGGTTAATACTGCAATTAATGAGCAAATGATACCGCAAGCACTTGATTGGTTGGCAGTAACATCAACAGAAACCGTTTTAGATTTATTTTGTGGGTTGGGTAACTTTACGCTACCGCTTGCACGGCGAGCAGCTCAAGTCATTGGCGTGGAAGGCGATGCCGATTTATTATTGCGTGCAGAAACCAATGCACATCAGCAAGATATTCATAATGTCAGTTATCATACGGCTAACTTAGCAGATAAGCAGTTACAACAGCCGTGGATGCAAATTGCTTATGATAAGATTTTACTGGACCCTCCTAGAAGTGGCGCATTGGAAATTATTCAAAATTTGCCCATGACACACACCAAAAATATTGTTTATGTCTCTTGTAATCCTGCCACATTAGCCCGTGATGCAGGTGTGCTAGTGCATGAGAAAGGATTTCGCCTTGTTAAAGCGGGGGTAATGGATATGTTTCCGCATACGGCACATGTTGAGTCTATGGCATTATTTACGCGCTAAATCAAAATTCAGAAAAGCAAAGACCTGCTAGATTTTAAAAATCTAGCAGGTCTTTATTTTTTCGCTGAACTTAAAAGATGGCATAAAACTTCTTTTTTCAGGCAATAAAAAACCCACTATTTAGATTTTTAGATAGTGGGTTTTCAATTTTAGAGGTTATTTATTCACAATTACCAACACAGATTGCACCTTTTTCACCTGTAAATAACCCAGGTCCTTCAGGCGGCGCGCCTGCTGTATGATTACCATGAAGTGGCTCACCACCAATTGCACAGCCTGATAACGTTGCGATAATTGCCAACAGGCTCAGGAAATAATTTCCTTTGCTCATATTACTAACCTCTATGTACTAAATTAGAACTTGACGCGCGCGCCACCCATGATGGCGAAAATGTCTTCCACATTGGTACCAGTACGGTCTAAAGAGAAACCTTGGTATTGGAAGAATACTTCGGTTGCAGCTTTGTCGATATTTTGAACTAAGCCTAAGCCCCAGCTGGAAAGCTCGTCATCAACTTTATTGTAGTCTTCGGTAATACCATAAGAAAGGGCGATAGCAGTTTTACCTACATCAGAGCCTTTGAATTGGTAGCCTAATTTACCATAATAAGAAGTTGCTTCATCATCACGGGTAGATTTGCTTAAGTCATAGCTTTCTTGACCATATGCTAAGGTTAAGCTGATACCGATGGGTTCATATAAGAAAGAAGCAGAACCACCGTAACGGCTTTCATAGGTTTTCAGGTCTTGAGGGTCAGCATAGAAACCAGCAGCAGCAACTTTCACAGGACCGAAAGAACGTGCTAAATAAGCAGCAGCATCCCATGCCCCACCAGTTGTCGCACTGGCGGATAACATTAAACCACCTAAGCTGGGTGTGTCGTAACGAACACGGTCATCACGGCTTAAACCATCAAAGTTGGTGGTGACTTGAGTAATGGTAGCTACGTTAGGATTGTTAACAGCATCAGAATCACGGAAAGATAACGCACCACCGAGACCATTCAGTAAGGAGTAACCAGCAATTGAAGTGCCAGAGAGGTCTTGTTCTGTGGTCGTATTAGAAGCCATGTCGCCTTGACCTAACCATAAACGACCTAAGGTTTTGCTATCAAAGTACAGTTCGATCTTACGTTCTTTGAAGAAAGTCTCGGAGCTGTTGCTAGCAGTTTGATTCATAACAACGGTATTGCTGGCATTAGATTGATATTCTAATTCCCAAGCCACACCAACAGTTACGTCATCGCTAACCGCTGCTTTGCCATCGATATTTAAACGGCTGGAGGAGTTATCATTGTCCACAAAGAATGTATCGCTATCGACACCATCATCAGCGTACATAACGGCACGGTTAACGTGACCTTTTAAAGTTAAGCCATATTTAGGCTTAGGTGCGGTGATGATTGCACCTGAAGAACCAGTGGATTCTAAGGTGTTAATGCGTTTTTGCAATTGTTCGATTTGCGCTTTCATGTCAGACATGTCATCAGCTAACACGAAAGGAGAAACAGCTAACAGAGCGGCTGTTACGCTAGATACTAAAGTCTTTTGCTTCATCAAATTTCTCCACTTGCTTGATTTACTTTACAAAATTTGTCCCTATAATGTTAGCTAAAACACATATAGAGGAATGTTATTCTTTGGATTAGATACAGTCTTACAAAAACGGCACTATGTTAATTCGGCTACAAGTACTGAATCAAGTCAGCATACAATGAGAACCTTAACGCAGATGACGAAAAAATGCAACAAATTTTTTGTAAAAAAACCACAAATACGATTTTGTTGCTAAAATGATACATCTAGTGACTGAGTTTTAGCTGAGTCCTAAAATAGGCTATTCAAAAACCAGTTGTATATTGACATCTTGTAAATAATCGCGCTCTTGCTCTAAATCTGTCTGGGTAAGCGGATGTTGCTCTAACCAGCTAGGCGGGAAGCGTAATATTAACATATTCTCGTTTGAATGTAGGTGCATTGTTGGTAAAACGTTAGAGTTACGACTACGGTGCAAAAGTACGGATAAACGTAACAAAACACCTAAACGAATGAGCGTGGTTTTTTCCACATGACTACAACGTAGATGAATATCGCTGGGAAATTTACGTCGATGAACACGAACAAGCGTTGCTAATAGAGCTAGTTCTTGCTTTGAAAATCCAGATAAATCTGAGTGACTTAGAATATAATCACCATGTTTATGGTAGTTTTCATGCTCCATACTTAACCCAACTTCATGCAGACGTGCTGCCCAACTTAACATCTGTGCGTATTCTTCATGGACAAGATGCCATTCTCTCGCAACATCTGATAAAAATTGTAGGGTTGTTGCCTCTACTCGTTCAGCTTGTTGCAAATCTACACCATAACGTTGGCTTAGTGTGCGAATTGTGCGCTCTCGCACATCTTCGTGCACAATTCGTCCCAATAAGTCATAAACTAAGCCTTCGCGTAATGCGCCATCTGAAATCTGCATCCGCTTTAAGCCAAACCCTTCAAAAATCCCCAGTAGGATAGCAACGCCGCCTGAAAAAACGGCTGTACGTTTGGGGTTTAAGCCTTTTAATTGACTCAATCGTTCTGTTGTACCTATGTCTAATAACGCTTGGCGTAACTTTTGAAGGCTCTCGGCAGTAATTTCCGTACCCCAGCCCATTTCGATAATCACACGTTCAATATTACGTAAAGTGCCTGATGAACCAATAACCTCAGCCCAGCCCGTTGTTCTAAACATCGCTTCAATGGGTTGTAATTCTAATAAGGCGGCAATTTCTGCTCGACGGAGATTTTTAGGGCGAATATTGCCATCTTCGAAATAATGTTCACTCATATCAACACACCCCATCCGCAGACTTTCTCGACGAAGTGGTTCGAAACCTTCTCCAATAATAAATTCTGTACTTCCACCACCAATATCAATCACTAATCGTTTTTCTTTACTACTAGATAGCGTGTGAGCAACGCCTAAGTAAATGAGCCGTGCTTCTTCACGTCCTGCAATAATTTCTATGGGATGACCAACGGCTTGTTCTGCTTTGATTAAAAAATCATTCGCGTTTTTTGCAACCCGTAATGCATTAGTGCCAACAATACGAACACTATCAACAGGCATATCACGCAAACGTTGTCCGAAGCGGGCTAAACAATCTAATGCACGCTGTTGGGCTTCAGGGGAAATCATTTGGGTGGCATCCAAGCCAGTTGCAAGCCGTACCATTTCACGTAATCTATCTAAGACTCGCACTTGTCCGTCATTGATACGAGCAACTATCATATGAAAACTGTTTGACCCTAGGTCAACCGCAGCGACAACTTCAGGGGTAGGATGTTCCGTAAAAAAAGCGGGTAACTTCAACATTCTGTTAACGGGTGTCAATTAAGGGCTGATTTAGAAGATATACATGGTAACAGAGGATAAGTAATGGCAATAGTTTTTTTACGGTACTATTCTGTTCTTTTTTGATTCTTAAAGGCAATCATATGAATCAGTTTAATCTTAAACGCAGGGTTTATTCACAATGAGATATTCACTTATCTTATTAGCTCATTTACTCGTGTCGTTCTGGGTGATTATTTTTACCAATATCTATTGGAGCTACATAAGTGATAGTTCTATTACAACCGTATTACTTGGAGTCACCTGTTTTATCAGCCTAGTTTTACCTTATCAAATACGACAATGTCTTAAAAAATCAGAACAACAGATTAATGACTGTCAATTTATCAACCAACTCATTGCACAAGTCCCTTACCATTTTTTCCAATACCAAATTACTGAACAAGGTATCGGCAATTTTTATTATTTAAATCAAAAAAATAGCTCGCAACAATCCATTCAACGACAAAAACTTTCTATAGATGAGGTGCTTTCATGGATTAGTGATGAAGATAAAGAAAAAGTAAAAACCTTATTAGCTAATATTCCTAAGAAAAATACAAATATCCTGACAACTGAATTTAGAGTTAAAAAAAACAATATATTACAGTGGGTAAAAGTAAATGCTTATATTCATATAGAAAATAATATTCATATTGTAACGGGCGTTATAGAAAGTATTAATGAACAAAAACAAGTAGAAATTGCATTAAAGAAAAGTGAAGAACGCTTTGAACTTGCCGTATTAGGGACAAGCTGTGGCTTATGGGATTGGGGAAATACGTTTGAAGATCGAGCATGGTGGTCATCTCGATTTTTTGAACTACTAGGCTACACAGAAAATGAAATAGAGCCGAGTTTATCGCGCTTAACAAATCTACTCCATCCTGAAGATCACCCCTTAGTCACTGAAGCACTCACACAACATTTACAAGCACAAAAACCTTTCGATATTGACTGTCGTTTAAGAATGAAAACAGGGGAGTATCGCTGGTTTCATCTCTTAGGGCAAGCCGTCTGGAATAATGCAGGCAATGCAACCCGCATGGCAGGGTCTCTCACAGACATCACGGAAAGAAAACTCACCGAATTAGCCTTGCATAAAAGCATGGAACAATTTCGTACACTTGTAGAAAACGGTAGCGATTGGGTTTGGGAGTTTAATCAACATCTTGTAATTACGATGATTAGTGATAATGTTCGTAAAGTTCTAGGGTATGAACCTGTAGAATTGATGGGACGGCATTTTTTTACCCTTATTCCCCAACATGAACTTAAAAAGTTTCACACAATTTTTAATATTGATAAAAAGATTTACCTTCCACTTAAACATGAAGAAATTCAATTTCGTAGAAAAGATGGTGTTTCCTTATTAATAGAAATCACGGCAGTTCCCTTTTTTGATACACATCACCAATTTCTAGGCTATTTTGGTATGGGACGCGATATCACATTACAACGGCAAAACTATGAATTAAGCATTGAGAATAAGGAGCTTGCTAAAACGACACGCTTAAAAGATGAGTTTCTTGCGACCATGAGTCATGAACTTCGGACACCGCTCAATGCTATTTTAGGTATGGCAGAAGCCTTACAAGAAAATGTTTATGGCACGCTAGAACCAAGACAAGTGAAATCTATCCAAATCATAGAATCTAGTGGAAAACATTTATTAAGTTTAATCAATGATATTTTAGACTTATCTAAAATTGAAGCAGGAAAAATGCATTTAACCTTTGGAGATGTTGTTCTTGATAGTTTATGCCAACAATGTATTGATTTTATTCGTCCTCAAGCAATGAAAAAGAATATCCGCTTAAAATTAAACATCAATAGCAGCATAATGACCATTCAAGCAGATAGGCAACGGTTACGCCAGATTATCATTAATTTACTCAACAATGCCGTTAAATTTACCCCTGATAATGGTGAGGTCGGATTAGAATTAAAAAATGATGATGCGAATAAACAAGTACATATCAGCGTTTGGGACACAGGCATAGGTATTGCCGAAGCAGACCGCATTAAATTATTTAAACCATTCAGCCAGATAGATAGCCGCTTATCACGACAATATGAAGGAACAGGATTAGGACTCGCATTGATTTATCGCCTGACATTATTACACGGTGGTTATGTCAGTGTTGAAAGTGAATTTGGTAAAGGCAGTCGATTTATCATTAGCTTATATGAGACTCCACCACTCTTATAAACTTGATATAGCCCAATAAAAAAACCAAGTTCCATTGCAGAACTTGGTTTTGAGAATAGACATTAACTATTTATGTTTTGGGAAGACAATCCATTGTCAAACAGATAAACAAATTCCTAAAAACTTAGAACTTAGTACCAACCCCAAAACCGATAACCCACGGATTGATATCTACGTCAGTGCTAACATGACCTAAAGCACCAGAATCAAATTCTGCAGTTGTGCTGATGTCCATATATTTCACGTCAGCATTTAAGAACACATTTTCGTTGATGTCATAGTCAACACCTAACTGAGCGACCCAACCAAAAGAAGAGTCTAAGCTCAAGCCAGACACACCACCTAAACCATTATCTAAAGAACTAGTTACTTTCTCATCAAAGAAATAGGTGTAGTTAAAGCCGAAACCTGCATAAGGACGCACAGGACCATCAGGTAATAAATGATATTGTAAAATTAAAGCAGGGGGTAACACACGGGTTTCAATAATGTCACCAGGCGCGAGTGTATTTAAGGTTTCGCCTTTAGAAGAGACATTATGTTGAGAACTTAAGTCTAATAACAGCTCAACACCCACATATTTGGTTAACATATAGGTAAAGTCAATGTCTAATGTCCAAGCATCATCGACATCAACACTTGTGCCAGCCACATTACCACCAACCGCGCTAGAATAAACATCGCCACTATCTGCATCAGGACTGATATTAATAATACGACCACGTACTAAAATATCACCTTGATCAATGGCTAAAGCAGGCGCACTTGCAATCATGCCTAAACTACCAGCAATGAGTAATGGTAAAACTTGTTTTTTAATGTTCATCTAACTTTATCTCCTAATATTGGTTTTTTTAAGGAAAATATTTTAATAATTGCAACCTTATAATAGTCCAACACATTATTATATTTAAAACAAATATGACGAATGCTTAGGTCAGTTTTATAAAACTTTTAAATGTTTAGAAAAATAGTATGAAATATAAATTAATAATGATTTCAAAGTTGTTTTATTTGGAATGCTATAAAAACCGTGATTTTATCATAAAAACAAATAAATTTACATCACTTAACAATTTGTTTTAAAAAAATAAATTTAAATACTTAAAAATCTTTTTTTTCACCAAAATAAATCATAAACTATGGATTGACATTAACCTAAGTTAATTTGCGTCTGTACCATGACAAACCGTTCCAAAAAAAGCGAACAAACTGTTCCTTGTCACGCCTGCCCTGTTCGTAAACTCAACCGATTCCAACCTCTCCCAGAATCACAACAAGCCGTTGTTCAACAATATCGGGCAGGACAAACCACTATCCCCGCAAAGCAATATTTATATCGAGAAGGGGAACTGCACGGTAATATTTACACCGTGTTTAGTGGCTGGATCATGTTGTATAAAACCCTGAGCAATGGCGGACGGCAGATTTTACGCTATGTCCTACCAGGGGATTTCATCGGTTTTCAAGCAGATTTACAATTTCCCATGAATCACTCCGCGCAAACGCTGACAGACTGCACGCTTTGCGTGTTTCCACGTCCCAATTTCCTGCAAATGCTACAGACTAATCCTGAATTAGGGTTGCAAATTGCGTGGATAACTGCGCGAGATATGACACTAGGGCAAGAATACTTAGTCAACATTGGACGGAAAAATGCAAAAGAACGGCTCGCTTTTCTGTTTCTCGAACTGTATCAACGTCTGCGCTTACGTAATCCCAAAATTACCGATAGTATTCCCTTCCCCATGACGCAAGAGGACATTGCTGACACACTAGGCTTGACCCTCGTACATGTCAATCGCACCCTGCGCAGTTTACGCGAAGAAGGCTTAGTCAATCTATCACACCACACCCTCACCATTTTGGATTACGACCAACTGTCAGACATTACAGGCTTTAATAACAGTACGTTAGCAACAGACCAACCTTTATTATAAATAAACAAAGTCCTCCTAAATGTGTTACCTATCTATCCAATGTCGTAACACATTTTTCCCCTGTTTTCACCCTTCCCCCTAGCACATAACTCATTCTATGATTATATTTACAGTATCTCATTGGATACTATAAAGCGTGCTACGTGTGAACATAAACATGTCTAATGCCTTTAAATTACAAACTACTTACACCCCAAGCGGTGACCAACCGACTGCAATTCGTCAACTAATCACAGGATTAGAACAACAATACCGCCATCAAGTCCTGCTCGGTGTTACAGGCTCAGGCAAAACCTTTACCATTGCCAACGTGATTCAAACCCTACAACGCCCAACCCTGATTCTTGCGCAAAATAAAACCCTTGCAGCCCAACTATACAGCGAGATGCGCGAATTTTTCCCCAATAATGCGGTTGAATACTTCGTTTCTTATTACGACTACTACCAACCAGAAGCCTATGTCCCCTCATCCGACACCTATATAGAAAAAGATGCCTCGATTAACGAACATATCGAACAAATGCGCCTTTCTGCCACAAAAGCCATGTTAGAGCGTCCCGACGCGATTATTGTCGCCTCTGTTTCCGCTATTTATGGACTCGGCGACCCTGAATGGTATATGCAAATGGTTTTACACCTCATTCAAGGAGAAAAGATTGAACAACGCTTTATTCTCCGTCGTTTAACCGAATTACAATACGCCCGCAACGATATTGCTTTAGAACGCGGTACATATCGAGTCCGTGGCGACATCATTGATATTTATCCCGCAGAATCAGAACGCGATGCGATACGGGTAGAACTTTTTGACGATGACATTGAACGTTTAAGCTATTTTGACCCACTAACGGGCAAAGTCTCGCGCATCGTTTCCCGCTTAACCATTTATCCAAAAACCCACTATGTCACCCCGCGCCATATCCTACTAAACGCAATTGATAAAATTAAAGATGAATTAAAAGAACGGCTTGAATCATTACGTGACAAGGGCAAACTGGTCGAAGCGCAACGCTTAGAACAGCGCACGCTTTACGATTTAGAAATGATTGTTGAATTAGGCTATTGCTCAGGTATAGAAAATTATTCGCGCTACTTATCCCAACGCGATGCAGGCGAACCGCCCCCCACTTTATTCGACTACTTACCCGAAAACGGCTTATTAATCATTGATGAAAGTCATGTAACCGTGCCACAAATTGGCGGCATGTATCGTGGCGACCGCGCCCGTAAAGAAACGCTGGTCGAATACGGCTTTCGTTTACCCTCTGCGTTAGATAATCGCCCTTTAAAATTTGAAGAATTTGAAAAGCTTGCCCCACAAACTATCTATGTTTCTGCAACGCCCAGCCAATACGAACTTGAACACGCGCAACAAGTGGTTGAACAAGTTGTCCGTCCGACAGGTTTAGTTGACCCGACGGTTGAAATTCGTCCTGTAGCGATACAAGTTGATGATATTTTATCTGAAATTAGACAACGGGTTAAAATCAATGAGCGCGTCTTAATCACCACCTTAACCAAACGCATGGCGGAAGATTTAACCGATTATTTAGCCGATAACGGCGTAAAAGTACGTTATTTACATTCCGATATAGAAACGGTGGAACGGGTGGAAATCATCCGCGATTTACGCCTTGGGGTTTTTGATGTCTTAGTCGGGATTAACCTACTGCGCGAAGGCTTAGACATGCCCGAAGTATCACTGGTTGCCATCTTTGATGCGGATAAAGAAGGCTTTTTGCGCTCCGATAAATCACTGATTCAAACAGTCGGACGTGCTGCCCGTCATGTTAATGGTAAAGCGATTTTATATGCGGATAAAATCACAGGTTCTATGCAACGCGCCATTGCGGAAATGGATAGACGACGCGAGAAACAATTAGAACATAATCAAAAGTATGGGATTGTGCCACGTAAAATTGAAAAAGCCATTCGTGACATTATCAACGGTGTATCCGTCGCGCCAAGTGCATCACAAGCAAATGTCTATGCAGTTGCAGAAGAAGTCGGCACTTATTTACGATTAACGCCTGCACAACAAACGAAAAAAATCAAACAACTACAACAACAAATGTACAAACATGCAGAAAATTTAGAATTTGAACAAGCCGCCGCATTGCGTGACCAAATCAAACAACTACAATGCAATGCCTTAGAAGTACCTTAATTTGATACAGAACTTTAACTAACCTGAGTTCTACGGACTTCTTTTAAAAAATTGTCCGAATCAGGATTTAAAACCCTCAAATAAAAGACTTAATGTGAACGAATGTTTTAAATCCTGAAAATCCTGATTCAGACAAGCTATTGTCTTTTTAACAGAAACTCGCAGAACTCGGATTAATGTAGAAAAATCTTAATTGCTGAAATTATTAAAATAATACCTAATAAAATTTTTAACAGTGTAGGGGCGATAACACCAACTAAAATTCCACCTATCATTGCGCCAATGACAGAACCGATACTCATCGGTACAAGGGTATTTGTAAAAACCTTAGAAGATTGATATGCGCCATGCTTAAGATGACGAATAACACCCGTCATCACAATAGGTAAAGAAATTAACAAACTTGCTGTACCTGCCCATTTTATATCCATTCCATACCCCAAAATTAATGTTGGAATAATTAATTCTCCGCCTGCAATCCCCAATAGACTACTCGCTAATCCAATACCAATCCCTAACAAGATGCCAGCAACTACATGCCATAACCAACTATTTGGTAGTAAGACAACAGAACTTTCTGGCATAAAACCTTCTATTATTAATAATAAGCCAATAAAGCTTAGTAACCACATAATAAGCCTTTCCAATTGTTCTTTTGATAAAGAGGTAACTAACCTCCCACCAAAAAAGGCGGCGAAAACTCCTCCAGATGTTAACGCCAACATTGCAGGTATAAAATGCAATAAAGGTTCTAAAGACAGAACACTTTTTCTTGCAAAAAAGGCTATTAATAATGTGACTAAACTGATGAACAAATTAATCGAAATAGCTTGACTGATATTGTAACGTAGAACACCCACCAGAACAGGCAAGCGGAACTCAGCCCCTCCTAAACCAATCAATCCACCTAAAGTGCTTATAGGTACAGCATACATAAATGCTAATATGGTGTGAGTGCGAGCAGAAAAATCTATAACATCCTGTTTTTCAGACATTTATAACTATTACCCTAAATGATTTATAACACAAACCGTTATATTAATTAATATATAACGACAAGTAAAGCGATATGTAATTTACCCCCAGTTCTGCGAGATTTTATAAATTAAACCGTGAGTTCAGGCGTAAAATCGTTTTAGCTATTTTACAAAGATGATGAAGAAAAAAAGCAATCGCGGAAGCACAGGATTTTCAGGATTAGCACTGGGTTTATTGTAAACGCACTATAAAACGATGCGGAGGACTGCCAGTCCTAAAAATCACTTTATGGTACGTTTACGATAAAAGAGGCAGATTCAGGCGGTTCAATCGTTTCGGCAAGTTAAAGATGAAAAAACTGATTTAACAGTATCGTCATTTTTACTCGCTAGAATACTCAGTTGCTGGATAATAAGGATTAACTCTTTGATAGATAAAATTTTCTATAACTGGACGCGAGACAAATGTTATACCTACTATGTTTTATCATTGTGACGTTAGCGGGCTTTTATGCCTTCCTATTTTTTAGCCAAAAATCGCGCTATAAAAAAGTACAAGTTTTACAACAAGACATCTTGAAACGCTACCCAGTCAGCTTCTCTTATCCTCGCCAAGATTTACCCACATTTGACCAGCATATTGCGCAAATCCCTCAATTTTTACCTGATGAGTTGTTTAAACAGCTTCACGATGTGGCTGTACGTTCTCTTTATACTGAACGCTCTTACTTACCAACCCATAAAAAAGGTGGAACGGTTTCTTATGAAGCCTTACACAAGTTAGCCCCTGAATTAATTGCTTTTTATCACTCAGCTACGTTGCAACAAATTTGCTCGGCAGTGGTTGGTAGTTTAGTTGTACCAACGCCGTTACATGACCAAAGTTCTTGTTCATTACTCGTCTATGAACGGGTGGGCGACCATATTAATTGGCATTACGACCACAATTTTTATACAGGCAAGCACTACACCGTTTTATTGCCACTGGTTAACGAAAATTATCTTAAACACGAATTATCATCCGCCCAATTGTGGATTAAACAAAAAGAGCAAGCGATAATGATTCCGACCCCGCCTAACACGTTGGTTATTTTTGAAGGTGCGAAAGTGTTACACAAGGCGACGAAACTTGGGGAAAATGAACGGCGAATTTTATTAAGCATGACCTTTTGCATCAACCCACAAGCCCCTGTTCTCAAAAGTGTTGCGCGTCGGATGAAAGATACTGCATTTTTTGGCATTCGTGCCTTATGGACATAAAAAATCTAGCTATCTCGGTAGGAAATCCAGAGAGATTATTATCTAGGTAATCATCGGAATAGGATGTTTACATAAAAAAACGCTACCATTTAACAATTGGGTGATAGCGTTATAAAACAGTTTTTAGGTTAGGAAGAGGTTTGTTGACATCTCTTGATAAAACTGCACTGAGTTAGATAATTATTATCTGATAAAACAAGCATAACGACTGCATTTTGTTGTAAAAAGCCTTTGACCACACGCTATCTTTAAGATACCTCTAAAATATATTGCAGTGCGTTAAACTCGCTAAATTGCATTCTCTCGTTTTATTTTTTCCTACTTGGATAGAAAACTCATGTTATCAGCACGCTTACTCTCCTTTTTATGGGGAGCGTTCTTTCTTTGCTACCCATTTCTAACCATTCACGCAATTGAACGCGGTCTCCCCTCTCCTTTTTTTATCAATAACACAATACAAAGTGATGATAAACCCATTGAAATTAATGCCGAAACGATAGTTATTAACGCGCCCTTAATTTCTTCTCAAGCCATTCGCTTACGGGCTAAAGCGCAAATTATTATTAATGCTCCCCTACGTAGCCCCGAAATTTATTTACAATCAGAACATAATTTAAAAATTAATCAAGAAATTAACGCCAGCACGCAATCTGAAACAGGCGGAAAAATTTATGTTTTAGCACGGGAAATTGAATTATTTGCCCCTGCGGTTTTAGAGGCTTCGGGCTTGGTGCAAGGGGGAGAAATTTTTATCGGAGGTGATTTTAAAGGCTTAGGTAAGTTAAGCACGGCAAAGCAAACAACCATTTATCCAACGGTGATTGTGCGTAGTAATGGCGCAGAATTAGGTGGAAAAGTGATTGTTTGGTCAGATGAAGACACACAATTTCACGGACATATTCAAGCAACAGGTCACACACAAGGCGGGTTTGTCGAAGTTTCTAGTAAGAATAAACTCACTTTTCAGGGAAATGTCGATGTTGCTGCTTTAGCACCGACAGGTCAGCAGGGGACTATTTTACTTGACCCGACGGATTTAATTATCGGTGCCGTAGATTCGCCAGCAGGGACATTGAGCGATAATCAAATTTTACAATCAGATACGCCGACTACAATCACCGTCAGTGCCACAACATTGGGCAGTTTATCAGGTTCAATTATTTTACAAGCGTCTCACGATATTATTTTCAATCAATCCGTGAATTTTTTGAATGCAGGCACAGTATTACAAGCAATAGCAGGAAACCAAGTACAAGTGAATACTGCTATTACAACAAGTCAGGATGTGACTATCAATTTTAAGGCAGGCATGGGGATTGTGGGTGGTGGCGATATTACCACAAAAGGCGGGAGCGTTAGTTTAACAACAACTAACGGTCATATTGTACTGGGGACAATCGATAGTTCAACAGATAATACAACGGCTTTGACAAATGGGGGCGATATTACGATTAGTGCGCAGAATGGTGGAGTTACGCTTGCAAACTTATATGCAGACAGTGATTTTTCTAGCAGTGTTGCAGGTAGTGGTGGCGATATTGTTGTAGAAGCTAATAATGATATTGATGTAAATATTGTAACAGGAAAGATTATTACTGAATCTAAGTGTACAACACCGTGTGTTGCGGTAGGGATGGGCGGCAATATCCGTTTTGCTAGTGCAATGGGTCAGCTTTCATTAGGTGAATTACAAAGTCGTTCTTTTGTTGTCGGTTCAACGATTAATGTTAATACTGCGGGTAGTATTATCTTAGATGCGCCTGTGGGTGATATTAATGCGAATAATATAGATGCTACTTCACGCACGACTGGCACAGGTATCGCCAATAATGCGGGCAATATCACGATTAATTCAGGTGGAAATGTTTTAACGGGTTCATTAGATGCGTCTTCTATATCTTCTGTAGATACGGGACAAGCGGGCATTATCACGCTCAATATTCCAAATGGTTTGGCTTCTATTTCAAACGCGGATGTTCGCAGTTTAGGCGTTAATGGGGCTGGTGGAACGATTCAAATTTTAACGGATAGTTTAGAAGTATCTGGCGGTGTCGATGCTAATGTGAGTATGGATGCAACAGGGGGAAATAGTTCAGGGCTAATACAAATTACCTTGAAAAATCCGCCCTTTGTTGTTGGTTCAATCAGTGGTAGCAATAGAAGCTTTCATGATATTAAATCAGGGTCTGATTTAATTGATGATGTAATCCCGCCTAATAATTTTTCCACTTCTTACAATATCGGTAATATTTTCATCAATTTTGCCCTGACCGTAAGCACGACTGCTGATAGTGGTATAGGCTCTCTGCGTCAAGCGATTTTAGATGCAAATGCAAGCGCAGGGCGTGACCGAATTGAATTCAATCTTGCTGGCGCATGTCCACAAACCATTGCATTAAGCAGTGTATTGCCGTCTATTTCAGAATCTTTAGTGATTGATGGCTACACCCAACCTAGCTCAACACAAAACACGTTGGCGATGGGCAGTGGTAATAATGCCAATTTATGCGTTGTGTTAGACGGCAGTGGCATTGTAGGCCCTAGCGATGGTTTAAATTTCTCGCCCCCCGCGTTAAACAGCCTTGTTCAAGGTCTGGTGATTAATCACTTTAGTACCAGCGGGATTAGTAGCTTTGCGAATAATTTACAGATTCAAGGCAACTTTATTGGTATTGACCAAGCAGGGACAAGCAGTGCAGGCAATGGGGTAGGGCTTTATTTAGATGCTGAAACCATCGATATCGGTGGTACATATCCCGCAGCAAGCAATGTGATTTCAGGGAATACTAGCCATGGTATTCACCTGATAAACCGCAAATTTATCAATGTTCAAGGCAATTATATTGGTACGAATCGCAGTATCAGCAATGCCGTTGCAAATGGGGGGAGCGGAATTGTTTTAGAGGATGTTAAAAACTTTTTAATTGGTGGCAACCACAGCGCGGCGGGCAATATCATTGCGGGTAATCAGGGCTACGGTATTCTAACAATACCTGATTCCACACAGGGAACGATTCAATATAATCAAATTGGTACAAGTAGTATTGCAAACTGCACAAGTTTAAGCCCTTGTTCAGGCATTAAATTAGATGGACAAGGTGTTGTTGTTATCAGTGATAACACCATCCAAAATACAAATGGTAATGGTGTAACAATTTTAGATTTTAACAATCAGTTATTGCGTAATACGATTATCAATAATACAGGCACTGGTGTTGCCATTACAGCAACAGGCTTTAATAATCCCTTAGCGGAAAATACGATTTTTAATCATGTAGGATTAGGCATTGATTTATCTGCCGATGGTGTGACTGCTAACGATAGCCCTGATAATCCGACAGGGGGTAATCTACAACAAAATTATCCCATTTTGAGCGTCGCCGATAAAACAGATATCATAGGCACTTTATCCAGTCATGCTAGTGAGAACTTTAAACTAGAATTTTTTGCCAGTACAAACGCGAACAGTTCAGGATATGGCGAGGGTGAAACCTTTTTAGGTTCAACCACCGTGACAACCGACGCAAGCGGAAACGCATCTTTTACCTTTCCCTATACCCCACAAGCCAGTAAACCCTTTATTACTGCGACAGCAACCCATAGCCTTAATAATAACACCTCTGAATTTTCTGCCACGATTGCTGAATGTATAACCAGTGACATGGTTGTGACAAGTATTGCGGATAGCGGTTCAGGTTCATTGCGCGATGCTGTGGCAAGAATTTGTCCTAATTACATCATCTCGCTGAATACAGGCGCGATTCCCATCGTCTTAACAAGTGGGCAAATTGTCATTGATAAACCGTTGACAATTGTCGGTTTAACGGGTGATGAAACGATAGATGGCGATGCTAACGATAAGTTTTTCCAAATTACGCCCCCTGTTGGGGAGCTATATTTAGAAAATATCGTATTAAAGAATGGGAAAGATACCAGTGGTACTGGTGGCGGCGCGATTCTCAATCTAAATATTGCCCATTTAGACCATGTCACTTTGATGGATAACGATGCAGCAGGTAGCGAAGGCGGGGCAATTTGGACATGTTCAACATGTACCCTCAATATTTTGAATAGCAGTTTTCTCAACAATAATGCTAATCATGGCGGCGCTATCTTTGCGAAAGGAATCGTTAATATTGCTAATACCAGCTTTTTCTCGAATTCGGTCACGAATCTAGGGGGAGGAATTTATGCAGACCTCCCAACAACGGTGAACCTAAGTAGTAATACGCTTGTGACTAACAATGCAACTGATGGCGGTGGAATTTATAACAATGGGGGAACCATTAATATTCAAAATACGATGATTGCCTTTAATACAGGCGGGGGGGATAAAAACGTATCAGGCGGGGTTAATAGTACAGGCTATAATCTCATCGATAATGTTGGTAGTAGTACAGGCTGGATTGCAACAGACATTACCAGCGTCAGCACAACGGTTTTAAATACGCCTACGGCAACATTGCCTTATTATGTTCCACTTGCTGTCAGTAGCCCCGCGATTGATGCGGGTAATAACGCAGGATGTACGTTTATCAGCAGTGGTACAAATCCGCTCTTTAGCAATAACGCGCCAATTACCACAGACCAAATCGATGCAACACGTCCTACATATCCTCGTTGCGATATTGGTGCTATTGAATTCACAGGCTCACTTTGTCAAGCACAATCAGAGATACCAGAATCGGAATGTCTCGTTCTGCTTGATATGTACAATAATAATAATGGGATAAATTGGACAGATAGTGCAAGCAATAATTGGAACAGTACTTTAACGCCTTGCACAACATGGACAGGGGTCACATGTAGCGGTGGACATGTCACAGCGATTGTACGCGACACACAAAATCTAACGGGCAATTTGGTTGATTACAGCCCTTTAACCTTCTTAAGTGTCTTATCTCTTAGCAATAATGCCCTAACAGGCTCAATTCCCAACAATTTACCAATAAGTCTGAACGATATAAGCCTGTTTAATAACAATTTAACAGGTAATATTCCTAACCTACTCAGCTTTACTAACCTATTATCTTTCTATGTACAAGACAATGCTTTAAGCGGTGCTATTCCAACATTACCCAATACCCTGCAATCGTTAGACATCAGCAATAACGCGCTAACAGGCTCATTGCCGAGCTTACCCATTAATCTGAACTTGTTACACGTTAATAACAATCATTTAACAGGCGTTGTGCCCACATTACCAAGCACACTCACCGTGATTGAATTACAAGGTAATATCTTTTCAGGGACTTTCCCGCCAATTTCTGGATTAACTGGATTAGTCGTTTTAGATATTTCCTACAATGCAATCTCTGCCACCAGTAGCGGAGAAGCCGCCCTCGTCGCCAGTAAACAAGCAGGTTGGGATACAACACAAACCGTTGCACCTATCAACCTCGTTGCAACAACCCTGTCTAGTAGTCAAATTCAACTATCATGGACACCGATTTTATACACAGCAGATAGTGGACATTACAAAATTTACTATTCAACAACGGCAGGCGGTGCTTACAGTCTGATAGCCAGTACAGTCGATAAAACGATTAATAACTTTACAGTGACAGGTTTAAATTCGAGCACAACTTACTATTTTGTCGTCGCCACAGAAACATTACCCCATGCAAATAATAGTAACCTTGTTCTAAGCGCGAATAGCCTTGAAGCCTCTGCAACAACCTTGTCTAATCCTAGCAGTGCGGTTTATAACTCTTCCCCTGTCGCCAGTAGCTTAATAGATGTCGGGACTGCCATGATAGGAACAGCAGTGACCACACAATTACTCATCAGCGAAGCAGGTACAGCCGATTTAACTGTTGCTTTAACAGGCATAACGGGCACTAATGCCAGCGATTTCAGCATTATCAGTCCCAGCTTCCCGCTCACATTGCCCGACGGTAGTTCTGCCCAAACCGTCACAATTCGCTGTATGCCAAGCGCGACAGGCACATTGAATGCGACCCTAAACTTTAGCACCAACGATACAAGCCTAGCCGCGCCTAGCTATCCCTTACAATGTACAGGAACTAATCCCAGTAGTTCAGCGATTTACGCCAGCACCCCCATCCCCAATAGCACCCTAAGTTTTGGAACACACTTAATAGGAACTAGTGGCACAGAAACGCTCACTCTTCAAGAAATCGGCAATGCTGACTTAATCCTCGACAACTTCAGCATAACGGGCACGCAAGCCAGTGACTTTAGCCTTTTAGTGCCAGCATTCCCGCTAACAATTGCCGATGGAAGCCCCGCGCAAACGCTCACATTACACTGTCAACCCAGTGCAGATGGGCTACGCGAAGCCATGTTAAACATCAACACCAATGACCCAACACAACCCACTGTTAGCTACACACTACACTGCACAGGCACGACAAGCCCTGTCGCGGGATATGACTCTATCCCCAGTGTCGGCAATGTCTTGGCAATTGGCTCTGCAATTGTCGGTAACAGTATCAGCAATACCCTGAACATTCTCGAAACAGGTTTAAGCACATTAACCATTAGCAACGCCACATTAACAGGCATAAACAGCAATGATTTTGCGATAACATCCCCAACCATTCCGTTTGATATTGCCGATGGTGCGCCCGCGCAATCCCTGCTGATAACCTGCACCCCCAGCACAAGCACAAACCTAAGCGCGACACTGACCTTAAACACCAATGACCCAAGTCAGCCGACAGTCACTTATCCTCTAACATGTACAGGGCTACCCGCAACAACCAACCAAGCCCCAACAGGGATTAGCTTATCTAACAACAATCTAAATGAAGGCTTGCCTAGCAATACCCTAATTGGCTATCTCAATACCCTAGATACAGATACAAGCGATACACACACGTATCAACTCTTAGATAATGCTAACGGATTGATTAGCCTTATCGGCAACGCACTTTATACAACCGCCGTACTCAACGCGACAACGACACCAACGCTGACCATACAAGTACGTAGCACCGACAGCGGCGCGTTATCCATCACACAAACCTTTGTCATCACGGTACATCCACAAACTAACAACACTACCCCCATCATACAAGGCGAAGCGGTAACAGGTAGCGGTGTTCGTGGCAATAACCTCGTCATCGATGCCCCTGAACATGTCACCCTAACAGGACGCTTAATTGTACCTAGCCAACTTATTGGAAAAAATGCTGATATTGTCGTTAGTTACAACTGGCATAATCTACAAAATACCCAACAACACAATGTCACGGTCAATCTTGCACTCAATACGAGTTTACAAGCAGACAGCACATGGCAACTATTTTCAGGCAATTTAGTATTCTTAACAGGCATCTATCAACTAGACTTCGGCTATCGCTTAGATGGACAACTCCTACAAACACAAATTATTCAACTACAAGTAAATAACAATCGCGCCCCAACCGCGATACAACTAAGCAATAACCAAGTTGAAGAGTTTAGCGTGCCTAATCAAATAATTGGCGTATTAAGTACAAGCGATTTAGATAAAGAAGACATTTTCCGTTACAGCTTGCTGGATAACTTAGAAGGACGTTTTGCAATTAAAGGCAATCAGCTAGTAGTCCAAAATGGCGCACTCATTAACTACAGCAAGCAACAATCGCACGACATTACCATACGTAGCACAGACCTATCAGGCGCGTCCTATGAACAAACCTTTACGATTAACGTTCAAGATTTACAACTTCCTGCCGATACCATAGTCCTCACACATAACAGCGTACTAGAAAACAGCATCAACGGTACGCCAATCGGGCGATTACTCACCCCACAACATGAAGATGAACAATACCAATATCGCCTCCGCAATGATGCAAATGGTACATTCAGCCTTATTGACGACATTCTCTACGTTGCAAACAGTCAAGCCCTAGATTATGAAAGCAATATCCGCGAGTTCACTCTCCAAGTTGAAAGCCGTGCACTCAACTACGACGAAGTATTAACGGCAAATATTAAGATTCAAGTTCAAAATGTCATCGATGCCCAAACCATCGGACAATTATCGGCAAGTTTTGATACAACAACGCTGATAGACACAAGCCAACCACTGAAAAATACAGATATATTTAGCCTAACCGTACAAACGGTAATAGACCGCACTCATCGAGGATTAGCAGGTGAATACTTTATCGGTGCATTCCTTATTCATCCTAATGGATTGATTACCACTGATTACTTATACACTGAGGCAGGCTGGAAAGCGTGGGATGGTCGTTTAAACCATTTAGAAGGCAGTCCAAAAGTAGCATTGAACAGCAATTACCAAAACTTAGTTTGGCAAGGCGCACTAACAGGCTTTATCGGCTATGTCGCCATTTACTCAGGCTATCGTGTAGGGGATATGACAGAACTTGTTATCGGTAAACCATTTATTTTTCAGGTGACTGAATAAGCTGCGCTTGGCAAGTATCTTTAAAAAAACCTAGCAAGTCTTTTTTATCTGAATCAGGATGAACAGGATTTAAAACCTTTAAACCAAGAAATTAATGTTTTTAATTCTGAAAATTCTGTGAATTCTGATTCAGACAAAAAAAGACCTGCTAGGTTTTCAAAACCTAGCAGGTCTGTTGGAACACGCGAAAAGGGTTGAAGGACTGACAGAGATTACTCTCTTGTTTTTCATCAGGATTCATCAGACAAAATTAAAACATTGTCTGAATCAGGATTTTCAGAATTAACAGAATTTAAACCCCTTAAACCAAGAAATTAATGTGAATCACGCTTTTTAATTCTGCTCATTCTGAAAATTCTGTGAATTCTGATTCAGACAAAAAAAGACCTGCTAAGTTTTAAAAACCTAGCAGGTCTCTGTTTTATTTTATAAAACTCGCCGAACTCAGATTAGTTAGAAAAAAACCTGTTTAAGCAGATACGTCCATGTTGAGTCTTTAGCCTTCAATTCATTCAGGTTATTTAGAACTCTTTCAACACGTGCTTGAAAAACATCGGGATTATTTTCAGCTAGGTCTCTATAGATTGCTAAAGCCTCTCTATAGCTTTGTTCTGCTTCTTCTTTGCGTGTGGGGTCTTTGGCAATTAGTAGCCCGAGGTTATTAAGAACCTTAGCAATATCTTTGCTGTAGTTGGGCGCAGTTTTAGCTAAGTCTCTATAGATTGCTAAAGCCTCTCTATAGCTTTGTTCTGCTTCTGCACTTCGCTTGGTATCTTTGGCAATTAATAATGCATGATTATAAGTTGTTCTAGCAATATCGGCGTCGTAATAAGAGTCTGTTTTAGCTAGGTCTTTATAGATTGTAAGTGCTTCTTGATAGTTTTGTTCTGCTTCTTCTTTGCGTGAGGGGTCTTTAGCAATTATTAGCGCGAGGTTATTAAGAGTATCGGCAATATCATTGCTGTAGGCGGGGTCAGTTTTAGCTAACTCTTTATATGTTGCTAAAGCCTCTTGATAGGTTTGTTCTGCTTCTGCACTTCGCTTGGGATTTTTGATAATTAATCGAGCAATGTTAAAGAGAATTCCAGCAATATCATCATTATAATTTGGGTTGTCTTTGGCTAAGTCTTTATAAATTGCTAATGCTTCGCGATAGCTTTGTTCTGCTTCTTCCTGTTGTTTAGGATCATCATCTATTAGGTAAGCAAGATTATAGAGGCTCAATGCAAGATTAGTGCGGTAGGTTGGGTTATTTTTAACCAATTCTTTACTTATTATGGAGAGTTCTTTATATCCTTGTGCGGCCTCTTTGCTTCGTTTGGGATTTCTGGCAATTAATTGGGTAAGGCTATAGAGGGTATCAGCAACATAGACATGGTAAGCGGGGTTAGTTTTGGCTGCATCTCTATAGAACCTATTTGAAGTCTAAGATAAAATGTAAAAGATGAAAAAACAAAACAAAAAGAGTCCTTACACAAGTAGCCTAACAGATGCAGAATGGGCAGTGGTTGAACCCCTCTTAAATGCGTTATTGCCCAAAAAAAAGCTTACCTGTCCGCATAAATGGGGCTATCGCCTGCTATTTGATGCAATGCTTTATCAGCTCAAAAATGGCTGCCATTGGGGCGACCTTCCTAAAGACTTCCCTCCCTATTCAACGGTTTATTGGCATTATAAACAATGGCGGGCTTCGGGAGTTATCGATAAATTGATGATAGGCTTACATGAAAATGCCCGCACGCAATCAAAAAAAACGCTCAATATACAAGCCTAATCATAGTAGATTCCCAAGCGGTGAAAAATACTTGTCTGGCGAGTCGTCAAAGTAAAGGCTTCTGCTTTTACAAAGCTACCAATGGAATTAAAAGACACTTAGCCGTTGATAGTTTAGGCTTGCCCTTGTTTACACGCTGTACAAAAGCCAATATCAATGATGACCTAGGATTGATTGAGCTGTTCAAGGAGAATATCGATTACTTCAGGAACAAACCTTTAGAGATGCCTAAAACGACAATTCTCTTGGATAATGGCTATCATCCTGTGCGTATTCAGGAAGCGTTAGAAAAAATTTATCCTGATATTCTGAGTAAAATCCAGTTTGAGTTATCTCCCAAGCCCAATAAGCAAGAAAAGTTAGCACAAGGTAAGACAGGCTTTGTACCTGTTAAAGCAAGATGGGTAGTAGAACGTTCTAATGCTTGGGTTGAGCGATGTAAGTCCTTAGTTAAGAACTTTGAACGGACTCTTGAGAATGCTAACGCTAAACTGAAACTGTGTTTTATCAGACTCATGATTAAACGAATCGCTTCTTTTTAAACATTTCAAATCGGTTCTATAGAATATTAACGCCTCTTGATACTGTTGTTCTGCTTCTGCTTTACGGTTAGGGTCTTTAACAGTCATGAGAGCAAGGTTGTAGAGGGTATCAGCGACATAGGCATAGTAAGCGGGGTTAGTTTTGGCTGCATCTCTATAGAATATTAACGCCTCTTGATACTGTTGTTCTACCTCTGCTGCGTTACAGTCGGGGGCTTTGGTCGCTAATACTGCAAGTTCAAATAGCATATCGGCAACATAAACGTTATAGGCAGGGTCTATTTTAGCTAACGCTTTATAAATTTCTAAAGATTCCTTATACCCTTGTTTGGCTTCTTCAGTACGTTTGGGATTTTCAGCGATTAAATGGCTAAGGTTAATAAGTGCTTTTGCGACATAAGCATGATAGATAGGGTCTGTTTTAGCTAATTTTTTGTAAATTTCTAAAGATTCTTTATATCCTTGTTCGGCTTCTTCGTTGCGTTTTGGGTCTTCAGAAATTAAGTTGGCAAGGTTGCCGAGCGTTCTTGCGAGTTCGCAAAGACAATATGTTGCGTTTGTTTTTGTTTTGGCTAGCTTTCTATAGTATTTTAAAATTTCCCGATATAGTTTTTCTGCCTCTGCTGGTTCTTCGGTGTTTGTATATAGAAATGCTAAATAGTCTTTTACCTGTAATAATGTATCTTGCTGTTTTTCATCAGGGTGTTGTTTTAACCTTTTGAGTAAGTCCTTATATATCTGTTTCGACGCTTCGTACTCGTTTTGTTCCTGTAATAATTCAGCATATTTCACACCGTATTCAATATTATCAAAATAATCATAAGCCACTTTTAACATAGGCAGAGCTTGTACAGGCTTATTATCTAATAGATAAACTTGCCCTAGCATAAAATGCACTTTGGCATTTTGTTTGGTCTTTTTACCCTCAGGCGTTTTTAAAGTGTCTAATAAGACAGCTAGGTCAGAGAAATTCCCTTGTTTTAATAATGTTTTTGCGTTGGTCAATACCTTAGCATTAGTAATATTTTTCAAACTCTCCAAATTTTTAGATAAATCGTTATAACGAGCTACCCAATTTTTAGCATTGGTTTGTTTAGCATCTTTAAACATGAGGGTATTACTTAGTTGCGCTTGTAACTGTTGAAACTGTGTATTTAAAGCATCTTGAGTTTCTAAGTCTAAATGAGCGCAATGTAGAGTAAATATTGCGTTATCAGGTATTTGTTCTGTTTGAAGACGGCAATTTTCTGCACTGAAGGCATAAAAAGGAAAAAAATATAGAAGCCCTACTAAAAAAACATTTTTCATGGCTTAATCCCATCTGTAAATAACTTGATGAAGATTATAAGTAATTTCCTGAAGTTATGAAATAGCTTTATAAACAATATGTAAATAGAAGTTTAATAATATCATTATGTAATAAATATCTCAGTAATAACAATTAGTTAATATTATAGAGAAATTTAAAATTTTTTCTTATGCTTCGTCTTGAAGAGGCGTTAATTTAATGTAATGATTAATAATATCTCTAACTATTTTAAAACTAAAGAAAAACTTTATATGAATAAATTATTTAGTTTTTTCAAACATTCAATATTCCCCAAAAAAGAAAGCCCTTTTCTGAAGGTAGATGCATTTCATACGATTGGCTTTTTGCCAACAATGGCGTTAGAGCAACAGATTGTTACTCAAAATATTTCCGCTGTTAGTGCTTGGTGCAGTGTTTGTAACGATGCGAGAACAATGACGATTTCTACTGCTTTTGTGGATGCCATTAAAAACGGCGGGTTTATTAATTGGCGAGAAGATGCGATTTGCCAAGTTTGCCATTTTAATGCAAGAACTCGCGCAACGGTTGATTTAGTAAATCTGTTGTTTTCTAAAAAGAAAATACAGTCTGCTTATATTACAGAGGCAGTTACTCCGTTATTTTTTCGGTTAAAAGAAAAAATAAACGGTTTGGTTGGCAGTGAGTATTTAGGCGGGGATAAAGTCGGCGGGCAGCTTTATGCTTGTCAAGGGCAATTAATTCGCCATGAAGATGTAACAAGGTTATCATTTTCAGACAATGAGTTAGACTTATTACTATCGTTTGATGTACTTGAGCATGTGAGCGATTATAAGCTGGCATTAACGGAAATTTATAGAACGTTAAAACAGGGTGGACATGCTTTATTAACAACGCCGATTAATCCGCGTTTAAAGTCAACAGTGACAAGGGCGTATGTTGATAGTGTTGATTTACAGGTGAAACATTTATTAGAACCTGTTTATCATGGCGACCCAATCAATAATAGTGGCATTTTGTGTTTTCATGATTTTGGGATTGATATTGTCGATATACTTTATCTTATTGGTTTTAGTAAAGTTGACGTGTTTATTGCGCAGTCTAAAAATCGTTATTATCTCGGTGATTTTCATATTTTTTTATATCTTACAAAATAAAATAACCTGAACCTGAGTTCGGCGAGTTTTATAAAATAAAACAGAGACCTGCTAGGTTTTCAAAATCTAGCAGGTCTTTTTTTGTCTGAATCAGGATTAGCAGGATTGAAAAGATTGATTCGCGTTAATTTTTTTTGTTTTAAGGTTTAAATCCTGCTAATCCTGATTTCAGACAAACGCTTGTCTTTTTAACAGAACCTTGCAGAACTCAGGTTATTTACGTCAGGTTATCCAATTTGCTTGTAATAGTTTTTCTACTGCGGGCAAATCGGCGCGTTTCATGGGTTTGCCATCGGTTGGGCTTAGCGGCGACCAGCGAATGTCGTCTATATTGAAGACGGTGAGCGCGACATTGTGGTCTCCTGCAACGAAGTAGTAGCAGGGGTAATTGACCGTTTTGTTAATTTCCCTTGAGGCGGTGATGCGAAATTTACGGTCGGTTAATTCGTAGGGGATGCGATTGTCAACAAGGAAGAGTGCAACTTCTTCGGGAGAATGGGCAAAAAGATGGAGATTAATATCTGAGTGTGGGGTTGCTGTTCCAAGTAGGACTGAGCCTGTTAAACGAGGGGAAAACGCTTTGAATAGTTGCATCGCTTGTATAGCGGTTTCACGTAGTTCTTGTACAAGTTGTGGCTGGGTATCGCTTTTGAATAGGCGTTGATAAATAAGAATTTCTGCTTGAATTTCGCTGTTGCTGGGTAGGTTGCGGGTATTGGGTACGCCTAATTGAGTCGCGGCTTTGCATTTGGCAAGGTGGTAGTCTTCAATGCCTTCTTGCACCATGAGGCGCGCGCTGACTTGTGCTATACGTTGTCTAAATTGCGAATCGGTAGCGTTTTTCATAGGACTCACAGTGTATGACTTTTGTAGAGGGTAAACGATAGTCGGTTGTTGGTGGTTTAGGGTTGTTCGGTTATGCGATTTAGTCCTCTAAGATTTTGAGAAAAGGGGGAAGTTCTGTGAGTGAGTCTAGGCAGTGTAGCGGGTGACAAGCCAGTAAACGTGCTTTTTCGTGTACGCCGTAGCTGACGGCTATCGCGCTGGTTTTTGCGTTGTGTGCCATTTGTAAATCGTATTCTGTATCGCCTATCATCACCGTTTCGTTGGGCATAACGCCTAGTTCATCCATGATTTCTAATAGCATTTGTGGATGGGGTTTGGAATAGGTTTCATCAGCACAACGGGTGGTGTGGAAAAATCGGTTGAGTTGATATTCTTCTAGCGCAATGTTTAGTCCACGTCGTGCTTTGCCTGTTGCAACGGCTAACCAGTAGCCTGCGTCATATAGGGTTTGTAGTGTTTGGGTCACGCCTGTAAAAAGAGGCGCGGGCAGGGTGTCTTCGGCAAAGTAGTAATGGCGGTAATGGTCTTTAAATTGTTGATATTGTTCTGCACTGAGTTGTGGAATGAGTTGATAAATTGCGCGTTCTAAGCTTAAGCCAATAATATTACGAATTGCGGAATCGTCTATAGGATCAAGTCCGATGTCGTGAATAGCTGCTTGAAAGCTGGCAATGATGCGTGCTTGTGAGTCGACCAGTGTGCCATCCCAATCAAACACGAGGAGCGTTAGTGTTTTCATACAAAATCTACAGCAGTGATAATTCGTTTAGTGGGTCATTATTTTTAGCGGGGTTTAATTAATTTTAATGGTTTTGTTCATCTTGTTTAGTTTGAAAAAGGGAGCGTGAGTGTCACTTGTACACCTTGTTGTCCTTCTCGGTTTGTGAGTTGGCAAGAGCCGCCGCGATTCCAGACCAGCATTGCAACCATGGGTAAACCAAGCCCCATGCCTTTTACTTCGCCTGTGAATGATTTTTCACTTTGATAGTAGGGCATCCAAATCTTTTGTAATTCTTCGGTGCTGAGATGTCCGCCGTTGTCGATGACGGTCATCAAAATTTGTTCTTCGGTGCAGGGATTGATATCAATACGAATGCAAGGCGATTGTTGGGGGTGAAATTTTTTTGAGTTGGTAAGTAATTCTCTCAGAATCAGTTCTAAAGATTCATGGGAGAGATTAATGAGTTTATTGTGTAATTCGTCAGCAATGTGTAATTCAATGTTTTCTAGGACTAAATCCCAGCGAATTTTTGTCGTAATTTCTGCAATTTGTTCGATGGGTGTTTTGCCATCTACGCGCACCATTTGCCCAACGTCGATATAGCGGAGGATTTCTAAAATTTGGTCTTGCAGACGTTTTGCACTTTCGCGGGCAATTTTTAAGAGGGAATGCGCCCGCTCGCTGGATAAATCCATATTTTTTTGTTCCAGCATTTGCAGGCTGACCAGTCCATTTAATGGTCCGCGTAATTTGTGCGATACCATCGTTTGAAATGTCCACATTTGCCGTTGTAAGTTCATGCGTTCGCTGACGTTTTGTAAGTGAACGAGAATACTGCCTTGTTTATATAGGGGTAGCTCTAACACTTCAACTAATAGCCACAGTGGCGGGGTGTGTTGGGTTTCTGGGCGAACTAAATAACGTTGTTCAGCAATATTGGTTTTTTGTGTTTCCCAACCTTGCCATGCATGATGAGGTTCAGCTTGATAGGTTTGTAAGGCTTGCGGGAGAAAGCTGATTTTTTCAGTTGTGAGGGGGGTGGAGAGATTTAATAGGAGTCTGGCTTGATGGTTAGCGTATTGGACAACGTCGTATTCGTTGATGAGTAGATAACCGTCTTCTGAGTTTTCAATCACCCATTCAAAGCGTGAGCGTTCCGAAACAAGGCGACGATAACGATTTAGGCGCATGATGGTACGCACGCGCGTTCGTAACTCAACACGGTCATACGGTTTAGTAATAAAATCGTCTGCGCCAACCTCAATGCCTCTGAGGCGCGATTCTCGGTCATCTAGGGCAGTCAGCATTAAAATAGGGACTTCTGCCAGTTTGCTATTTGCACGGAGTAATGCACAGACTTCAAAACCATCCATTCCGGGCATCATCACGTCTAAGAGAATCAAATCTGGAATAACGGCTTGTGCTTGCCGCAGTGCTTCTTCACCGTGTGAAGCGAATGCAAGTTGATAATTTTCGGTAGCTAATAGCATTTCTAATGCATCGCGTCCATGTTCTTCATCATCAACAATTAGTACACAGTTTCGGTTATCCATTTAGAAAAGTATCTTGAAGCAGTGAGAGGAAAATGTATAGCAAACGTATTATAAAACGACATGGGGGACTGGCAGTCCTAGATTTAAATCACTTAATGGTACGGTTACTATATTGTTTCATGTGTAGCAATGCACGATTAAAATCGGTGTTGTGAATCATTTCATAAAAAAACCCATCGGATTTTATCCAATAGGTTTTTTTAAAAGCGGTGTGCATTCGTCGGTAAAGTTAGTAACGGTAATAATTATCAGGGTTATATAAATGGTACATGTCCATCACACTTAAGGGTGGCAATTGATAATAACTTTTCCCGTTGGTATCTAATTTTTCATGGTTAGAGAACAGTAAAACATCTGGTGCAACAACTTCAGGCTCTTGTGGTTGCTTGATATAAGAAGTATCTCGTACATTTTCGACAACGGTATCAACCCATTTAAGTGTCACGGCTTTATCTGCAAACTCCCGCCAATTGCCATCGGAATTATGTTTATACATCTCTTTAATCAGCGTTTCTAAATTCATCCCCATTTTGTTTGCAACGGGTTCCATCACGCGTCGCGACCATTCTTGCATCATCGCTGCTTGCTCATTTTGCTGGGTTAAATTCCCCAAAAATCCACTCCATACTTGATGGTGGATAATAATCGCATCTGGATATGCAAATGAACGTTTTGCGGTGGTTGCAATGACGGCTGCCATACTGGCGGCAAGGGATTTAACCACTACATAAACAGGGGCTTGGCTGGCTTGCATGGCTTTTATGATTTGCATGCCCTCCATGACTGAACCGCCTGCACAGTTATCAATAATGAGAAAAATGGGATATTCTGCGCTTTTATTATTAAAATAAGAAAGTCGTTCAGTCACATACATAGAGCTACCTGGTAAGATAGGTCCTGTAATCATGATTCGGCGGTCACTGATGATTAACTCACCATTGACATACGGGTCTTGTAAATACTCTGGGGCTTTGTTGGTTTGACTATCCCATAATGCCCGTTGTTCCCGTTTGACTAGCTTATCAGTTAAATCGCCGATACTGGCTTGCTTAACCTTTTCATATTCTAGCTTTGCTGTTTCATGTGCTATTTGTGCTGTTTCTAAGGCAATTTTCAACTCAATGACTTTATTTTTCTCTTCTTGTAGCGCATTTTGCGCAGCGAGTTGGGCTTTTTCTACCTCTTTATCAGCAAAGCTTAATTTGCTTTGTTGCTCACGAATAGCATTTTCTAATTCTAAGCGGGCTTTTTTATCGTTAAGTTCTGCAAGGGCTTGAGCCTGTTTTGCGACTTGTAAGGCATTTTCTAACTCTACACGCTCTTTATTGGCAGTGAGTTGGGCTAATGCGAAGCGATTTTTTTCTTGCAACAATTCATTTTGTAAACTGAGTAATTCTTTTTCTTGTTGCAATTGCAAAATTTGTAATTGATGTTGCTCAACTTTTTCGACCAATTGGCGACTGAGTTCGGGGTTACTCTCTTTCAGTTGCTCCAACAACTTCAATAAAGTTGCTAAACGGTCTTCGCTGGTTGCTACGTCTGTTGTCGCGCTACTTTCACTATTTTCTGGGTTTTTCGCATTCTCTTCAGTATCGCTGGCTGTTCCTGCATTGGCTTTAACGGTGACGGTATTATCAGCATTTTCCGTCGTCGCAACTTTAAGCGTCGCGCGATGATTTGCCTCAGTTGATTCAAGGGCAAACACGGCATGGGCAGACAATAAACTGATGAGTACACTTAAAGAAAGGGGTTTAAACGACATCATGAATTTTCAACTTAAAAAGCAATATAAGATAAAGAGAGTAAGCAAGATAGCTTATTTTAAAAAAATAACAGTCATCACAGTAAATAACATAAAACGTTACGATGTCAAGCAATTCATAATAGGTTTATTGAGTGTATATTCAAGTAAATCATAATGTTTTAACGCTGTCTCGTTGTTAATGGGGCTGCTTTACCCTGACGAATTTGCGTAAAATCTAAACGTTCCGTTTCCATGCTCGCTTGGTTTTCTGTGCCCGCAACGCAGACAGGTTGGGTGCACTCTAATCCACCTGCTCGTAAAACACGGATAATATGTCGTAGTCGCTCTTGACGGGAGGTGTCATCATTGCTCGAACGGTCAAAAAATAAAATGTTTAATTTATTCCGCATTAAATAATCCGCATTTGGGTCTGGATTAATAATAGTAACAATTTCGTCACCTTGATAATTTTTTAATTTTAAGTGCATCGCTTCTCGAAAGTCTTCGCCTTCATAAGTTGCATCAGTCACTTCCCAACCTGCTTCATATAAGGCTTCTTCTATCATTTGCCCAATATTATTGCGCAATTGTGAGGCTAATAATGTCTCTTTGGCTTCTGCGACTAAATTCGCTAAAGTTTGTTGATAATTTGCCATTTGTTGCAAAATCTGTTGTAACGCTTCAATTGGCATAAAATCACGATTTTCTAGTTGCCATTGTAAAGTTTGAACTTGTTGATATAATTCAGCATATTTGCCTTTTGTCCAGAAATCAACGTCGACTGCGGTTTGCGTTTCTTCACTGCCTGAACCAACGGCAATGGTTAATTGGGCTTGTGCTTCTACAATGGCAAGGGTTTCTAATACGCTATAGCGAGCAGAATGCCAATAAGCCTGCCATTCCACTTCTTTCTGTTCTAATTGTAAGCGTAGATTTTGCGCGGCTAGCCATGTTTGCTGGCTGTTGGCAATGGTGGCTTGGTAATTTTTCTGTACTAAATTGCTTTGTGCTAATAGCAATTCACCTTGTAATTTTTGCAGGGCAAAGGGGAAAAATTGTGGATGGTGTGTGTAATGGCTTTGTAAAAACTGTAACAAGGCTTGTGTGATTGTAACCCATTGTTGCGCTTGGTCGGCTTCGTTCAGGTGTTGCGCGTATAATTGCTCGGCTATTTCGCTTAATTCTTGATGTAATTGATGTTGTTGCGCACCCAGTGCATTGGTAAATTCGCGGGTTTTTTGTTGAATTAAGGCAGCATAGTGTCCGCTGTTTTGGGGCAATTGTTCGGTGATTTGTTGTTGAAAGGCTTGCGCGAGTTTTTGTAATTGTTCGGTATATTGCTGTTCTATGGCTTGAATTGCTTCGCCTAAGTCTAAAGTAGCAAGCGTTTCGGCAAAGGCTTGTTGACGTGAACCCACTTCGTTTAAATGGCGGTCTAATTCGTGGCGGAAGTGTTTACTGGCTTGGGAGAGACGTTGCTCGATACGTTCCGATAAATCGTCGACCGTTTCGCAGGTATCTAGTAAACGGTCTATGTCTGCATTGCGCAGTTGTACGTAACTTTCTTTAATACCGCTCATAACCGTCTCACCCTTGCCTATTCTCAAAAGTCGATAAAATGATGAGGCTTAGATTAAGCAGGAAAAACCCCTGTAGATAAATAGCGGTCGCCTCTGTCGCAGATAATGCAGACAATCACAGCATTTTCTACGGTTTGTGAAACTCGTAGGGCGGCAGCGACTGAGCCACCAGAGGAAATTCCTGCAAAAATCCCTTCTTGCGTGGCTAAGGCGCGAGTGGTTTCTTCGGCAGTGGGTTGATCCATGTCGATGATTTGGTCAACTTGGGAAAAGTCGCAAATTTTTGGCAGGTATTCGACGGGCCAGCGACGAATCCCTGGAATGCTCGCACCTGTCGCGGGTTGAACACCGATAATTTTAACAGTGGGATTTTGTTCTTTTAAATAACGCGATACGCCCATAATCGTGCCCGTTGTGCCCATGGTGGCGACAAAATGGGTAATCGTGCCTTGTGTGGCTTGCCAAATTTCAGGGCCTGTGGTTTTGTAGTGGGCGAGGGGATTATCGGGGTTATCGAATTGGTTTAAGACTTTGCCTTTACCATCTTTTTCCATTTGAAAGGCTAAATCACGCGCAGCTTCCATCCCGCCTTCTTTGGGCACGAGAACCAGTTCTGCGCCGTAGGCTTTCATCGATGCCCGCCGTTCTACGCTCATATTTTCTGGCATAATCAACACCATTCGATAGCCTTTCATGGCGGCAACCATGGCTAATGCAATGCCTGTATTACCGCTAGTTGCTTCGATAAGGGTATCGCCTTGTTTAATTTCGCCTCTTAATTCCGCTTCTTGAATCATGCTTAAAGCGGGGCGGTCTTTTACCGAGCCTGCGGGGTTATTGCCTTCTAATTTGACAAGGACGGTATTGGAGGTTTTGCCTGCAAGGCGTTGTAAACGGACAAGTGGCGTATTGCCAACAAATTGTTCTATTGTGGGATAGCTCATGATTTTGTCTCTGAATTTTGTTGTTAGGTATGAGGCGGATAAAACCATTGTGTTGAATAAAGGCTCAGACAATGCCGTATTTTTTAATTCGATATAGGAGTGTGTCTCGACTTAAGCCAAGTAAACGCGCGGCTTGGCTACAATTGCCGTAAGTTTTTGTTAAGGCTTGACGGATGAGCATGATTTCTACCTCAACTAAGTTAATACCTTCATCAGGAAAACCATTAAAAAAGGGAAGCGGGCTGGTTTTTATTGGTGTTGTCGCTTGATGATATTCAATGGGTAAATGGGTAGGTTCTAACCGTTGTCCTGCATGGAATAAGACTAAACGTTCACATAAATTGCGTAATTCGCGCACATTGCCCGCCCACTCATGTTGGGTCAAAACGCTTAAAGTTGCGGGGCTGTAGCTTGGGGCTGTGCGTTGGTGTTGCTGGGCAAATTGTTGGGTAAAGTGTTGAATTAAGCCTTTAATATCGCTTTTGCGTTGGCGTAATGGGGGTAATTCTAAAGGGACGATATTTAATCGATAATATAAATCTTGGCGAAAATGTCCTGCTTGCATTTCGGCGTATAAATCGCGGTTTGTTGCAGTAATTACGCGCACATTGACCTTATCTGGGGTATTTTTACCAATTGCTTGGCATTCGCCATTTTCTAAAAAACGTAGGAGTTTAGCTTGAATACTGAGCGGTAATTCTCCAATCTCGTCTAAAAATAAAGTGCCCCCTGCGGCGGCTTGAATGCGTCCTTGTCTATGCGTATCTGCCCCTGTAAACGCGCCTTTACGGTGTCCAAACAATTCCGATTCTGCTAGCGATTCGGGTAACGCGGCGCAGTTGATTGTCACAAAACTTGCTTGTTGACGACGGCTTGCTTGATGAATTGCGCGGGCTAATAATTCTTTACCTGTGCCACTTTCTCCCAAAATTAAAACGGTCGCATCTGTTAACGCAATCATTTGAGCGGCGCGTATCACCGTTGCAAAATCACCTGCTTCACCGATTAATGTTGCAAATGCGTTTGACATGGGTGGCAATCCTTATCCTTTCTTTAAACTTAACGGGTGAATTTAAAAAAATCTGTCCGCTTATGCGCCGATATTTCCTATCAGCGATAGCTAGAATAAAGCATACTTTACCACAACTCTTGTTTAATGCTGTTGATAGTGCGAGCTTGTTTTTAAGGGGTATTTTACGAGGATGTGTTTACATCCCTTAACGGGCTAACTTATGGTTATAATATGACTATTTGCCCTCTGTTTTAGGAGTAATTTGCAGTGAATGAAGCGTTTTTGCCTTTTGCTGTGCCGTGTATTGGTGAAGAAGAAATTAATGAAGTTGTCAATACCTTACGTTCGGGTTGGTTAACTGCGGGCCCGAAAACGCAACAGTTTGAACAAGAATTTTCTACTTATGTTGGAATGCCTTACGCTTTAACCGTTAATTCTGCGACTGCGGGCTTGCATTTAGCCTTAGAAGCTATTGGTGTCGGTGCGGGCGATAAAATTATCACGTCGCCTTATACCTTTACGGCAACAGCTGAAGTCGCCCGCTATTTAGGGGCTGACCCTATTTTTGTTGATATTGACCGCCAAACTTTTAATATTGATACAAAAAAACTCGCCCACGCTTTGGCTACTACAACAGGAATTAAAGTGATTTCGCCTGTGCATTTTGCGGGTCAAGCCTGCGAGATGGATACGATTTTAGCCTTAGCGAAACAGTATCAATTAAAAGTGGTGGAAGATGCTGCTCATGCGTTGCCGAGTCAGTATAAAGGGCGATTAATCGGACAATTTGGTGATGTCACCGCTTACAGTTTTTATGCGACTAAAACCGTGACAACGGGCGAGGGTGGAATGATAGTTACGGCGAATCCTGAGTATGCTAAACGGATGAAAATAATGCGTTTGCATGGTATTAGTCGTGATGCATTTGACCGTTCTAGTTCTTCTTTGCCAAGTTGGTATTATGAAGTTGTCGCGCCTGGCTTTAAATACAATATGAGTGATATTGCCTCTGCAATGGGCATTCATCAATTACGCAAAGCGGAAGCCTTACGCCAACGTCGTGAAGCGATTGCCAAGCAATATACGGAAGGGTTGCAAGGTTTACCGCTCACCACGCCTTATGTCGCACCTGATAACGTTCACGCATGGCATTTATATGTAATTCAATTAACCTTAGAAGCGTTAAAGATAGACCGTAACTTGTTCATTGAGCGGATGAAAATGGAGCGAATCGGAACGAGCGTGCATTTTATTCCCTTGCATATTCAACCGTATTGGAAAGAACGCTATGGCTTTGAACCTGAAGATTTTCCGATTGCTTATGATGTGTATCAGCGGGCTGTCAGCTTGCCGATTTATCCCGATATGACCGATGCGCAAGTCGAACGGGTGATTAACGCAACACGGCGAATTTTAACAGGAGCGTTGCGATGAGGGTAAAACGCGGATTCGATTTATGCTGTGTGATTCCCGCGATTATTTTATTAAGCCCTTTACTGCTCAGTTTGGCTATTTGGATAAAGCTAGACAGTCAGGGGTCTATCTTCTTTTTACAAACCCGTGTCGGGCAAGGGGGACGCTTATTTAAAATTTTTAAATTTCGCACCATGCACGCCAATACGGGCTTAAAAATTACCGCAACCACGGATAAACGCATTACCCGCGCAGGGATGTTTTTACGCCGTTATAAATTAGATGAATTACCGCAACTCTTTAATGTCTTAATTGGTGATATGAGTCTTGTAGGCCCTCGTCCTGAAGTGCCTGACTATGTTGCACATTACCCAGAGGCAGTTAAAGCAGAAGTCTTATCCGTGCCATGTGGTATTACCGATTATGCGTCGATAGCATTTCGGCATGAAGGCGAATTGCTTGCTACTTCAGACAATCCCGAAAAAACCTATATACAAGAGATATTACCGATTAAGTTAGCTTATCAACAACAATATGTCCGTGAACGGTCATTATGGGTTGATATCAAAATTATTCTACAAACTTTAAAGGTGTTATAAACGCACCTGAATACTCAATATAGGTAGTTTATCAAATAGTTGCAGTGCATGACTTTACGTCACCATTCACTGGCATATATCTTGCGGATTTAAAAACAATCAGATTAGCCTTGCTAAAAATAGGCATACTACATTGTTTTTAAAGTTAATACCGATAAGAGCATGACCACTTTCAAAGAAAAACTAGCTATGAATGACTGGATTATCGGCGTATTGGTCGCGGTGTGTTTATTAGGACTAGCACAATTTGGATTTTTACAACCGTTAGAAAATATCCTTTACGCCAATGGCATGCGTTATACCAGCCAACACACCAATGATAAAGTCGCGGTTATTGCCATTGATACCAACAGTTTAGAACAACTCGGCGCGGGGCAATGGTCACGCACAACTTATGCACAACTGCTGGATATTCTCCAACCTTATGCTGATGTTATCGCCACTAATCTCGATTTTTCCAAACCCCAACAAGATGCAGGCACAGAACGGCTTGCCGAGCTCATTCGCTTTTACAGCGAATCACCCGCTATTAACCAACTCCCCACAGAACTTGCAAAACTCAATACCTTAATTGCCACCGTGACGAAAGTCCGTCGTAACCGTGCCAGCGAGCGCGACAGCCTCGCCGAATTAAACGACTTTGCACAATCTGCAAAACTTTGGACAGAATTACCCAACATCCTCACAACCCTAGAAGACAAACTCAACGCTGCTTATTCAGAACTCGATGCCGATGGCATTTTTGCCGAGCGTTTAAAAAAATCAGGCAAATGGGTTTTTGCCGTTCCTTTTACGCTGGGTGAACCACTATTACCCCAGTCAGACCTACCCGACAGCATCACTCGAAACCGCTTAACCAATATCAGTGAACGCTTTGACACCGCACGCCCATCACCACAACCACTGAGTATTAACACCATTCGCTCACCACTTGAACGGTTTAACGAAAATACCAGCGTATTGCCCGACCTACTTTTACTGGATAACCGCGTCCCGCTTGTTACTCAATACCAACAACTCTATCTACCCAGTTTACCGCTCCTCCTTGCTGCCAAACATTTACGAGTTAATTTACAAGATATCGAAATCCGTTTAGGACAAGGCGTGCGTTTAGGCGCGTTACGTATCAATACCGATGCAAATCTAAACATACAACCCATTTTCTACCATGAACATGAAATTGCGAGACAATCAGCATTTACCCTCGACAGCTTCGTTGATGTCCTCCGTGGCAATATTTCCCCCGAAAAATACCGCGATAAAGTTGTCTTAATAGGCATGACCGCACCCAACTACAGCACGCGCCAAATGACACCTATTGGAGAAATGCCCCCCATCCTCACCATCGCCCACAGCGTCAGTAGCCTACTCAATCAAAACTACCTCATTACCCCTCACTGGGCAGTAGGACTACAAACCGCACTTTTCCTCCTGATACTGATTTATCTCTGCCTGATACTGCCCCATTTAAAGCCAAAAATTGCGTTATTAATCAGCTTTATCAGCTTTATTACCCTGCTTGTGCTATATTTCGGCTTACTACGGTTAGGACTCTCCATCTCCTGCACACTCCCACTGCTCCTCCTGAGCTTAGGACACCTCCTACTGACCAGTAAACGAGGCATTATGGCGTATCAAGACGTATTTCGTATGCTACCCAACGCCGTCGAAAGCAACCGACTGCTAGGGCTTGCTTTCCAAGGACAAGGACAGCTCGACATGGCATTCGAAAAATTCCGCCTCTGCCCTACAGATGAAGGCATATTAGGACTACTCTACAACCTTGCCCTAGATTATGAACGCCGTCGCCAAGCCCGCCACGCTGCCGCCGTCTATCGCTACATTCTGAGCCACGCCCCCAACTTCCGCGACACCGAACGCCGTTTAGAACGCCTACAAAGCACCCGTAAACCCCGCCTACGAGGCACAAATAACCACCTTGACGACTGGCTACAAGACGAAAGTGGCGAAAAACCCCAACTTGGACGCTACCAAGTAGAACGCCAACTCGGCAAAGGCGCGATGGGCGTGGTTTACCTCGGCAAAGACCCCAAACTCAATCGCTTGGTTGCCATCAAAACCCTCCCCCTCTCCCAAGAATTCGAAGCCGAAGACCTGCCCGAAGCCACCGCCCGCTTTTTCCGCGAAGCCACCGCCGCAGGACGCTTAAAACACGAACACATCGTAGCCATTTACGACGCAGGCGAAGAATACAACCTAGCCTACATCTCCATGGAATTCTTCAAAGGGGGCAACCTCACCCCCTACACCAAAACCGAACAACGCCTACCCATTGCCGATATCATCGACATTGGCTATCAAGCCGCGACCGCCCTAAACTACGCCCACAACCAAGGCGTTATCCACCGCGACATCAAACCCGCCAACATCATGTATAACCCTGCGACCAAAAAAATTAAAATTACCGACTTTGGAATTGCACGGATTACAGATGCAAAACGAACAAAAACAGGTATTATTTTAGGAACACCCTCCTATATGTCACCCGAACAATTAGCGGGTAAAATGGTGGACGGTCGCTCGGACTTATTCTCGCTAGGCATACTACTCTACCAACTCCTAACAAGCGTGTTACCATTTCAAGCAGACTCGATGGCAACCCTGATGTATAAAATAACCACCGAACCACACCCCGATTTATCCATGCTACGACCTGATATCCCCACTTGCTTACAAGACCTCATCAACAAAGCCCTCGCCAAAGACCCCGAAGACCGCTTTCAAACAGGCGCAGAATTTGCCGCCGCGCTACGTGACTGCAAGGTAACATCATGCGCCTAGAAATTGCCTCACACACAGACACAGGGCTTGTTCGAGAACACAACGAAGACTGCATCGACAGCAATGCCGATTTAGGCATTGTCATCCTCGCAGACGGCATGGGCGGATATCAAGCGGGCGAAGTTGCCAGCGCGCTCGCAGTTAAAACCATCATGCAAGAAATGATTAACGAAATCAGCCAACTCAGCCCAGAACAACAACAAACCATCACCAACAACGGACAACACCGCATTTCTGCCCTGTTAGAAAAAGCCATCCTCAAAGCCAATCAACTCATATTCCACAGTGCCGAAGAACAACAAGAATATCGAGGCATGGGCACAACCGTTGTAGCGGCTGTATTTCAACCGACTTTTATCAGCATCGCCCACGTTGGCGACTCGCGTTTATACCGTTTACGCGGTTCAGAATTCACCCAACTCACCACAGACCATTCCGTCCTACAAGAACTCATCGACTGCGGATTCTACACCCGCGAACAAGCCCGCTATTCTCCCAATAAAAACCTCGTTACCCGCGCCCTAGGCGTTGGCGACACGGTTGCGGTGGACGTGACAGAACACCTCATACAATCCCACGACATCTACCTACTCTGTTCAGATGGCTTAAACGACATGCTAGACGACGAAGTTATGCAAAAAATTCTAATGCGAGACATCAGCCTAGAACAAAAATCTATTGCTCTAGTTGAACGCGCCAATAAACTCGGCGGAGAAGACAATATATCCGTCATCCTCGCCCAACCGACTTTAAACATGGATATGATGCAACCAATGCCGAAAACATGGATTAATCGATTATCGGCGTGGTGGCGGGAGGGATAGAACATGAGCCATATGGAAACACCACCTAGTCGTAAAAAGCCGATTGCAAGTAGTCAAACGTTTGCAATTGGAGAGATAAAAAAAGAAAAACAAACACAGGAAGTTGAAGTTACACCTAAACTATTTAAGCAGTTAGAAAAACTTGCTAAACAGGGAAACGCTCAAGCTCAATATAATCTAGGGCTTTGTTATGTCATGGGAAAAGGCGTAGCCCAAAGTTATGAAAAAGCCTTTGAATGGTTTCAAAAATCTGCTAATCAAGGACTTTTCCTAGCACAATATAATCTAGGGATTTGTTATGACAGGGGACAAGGCATCGCTCAAAATGATGAAAAAGCCTTTGAATGGTTTGAAAAAGCAACAAAGAAAGGATTTGCTCCAGCACAACGTGCTTTAGGAAAGTGTTACCATGAAGGAAAAGGCGTAGCACTTTGTTATGAAAAGGCTTTCGAATGGTTAGGAAAAAGCCGCTAATCAAGGGGATGCTCAAGCACAATATAATTTAGGGGTTTGTTACGAGCTAGGGCAAGGTGTAGCCCAAAATCATGAAAAAGCAGTTAAATGGTTAGAAAAAGCGGCTAGTCAAGGCTATGTTGAAACACAACATGCTGTAGAAGCTGATGATACCCAAAAAGAGAAGAACGATAGTGCTGAATAGAACGAGATTTATTTTTAACCTGAGTTCGGCGAGATTTATAAAATAAAACAGAGACCTGCTAGATTTTCAAAGCCTAGCAGGTCTTTTTTTGTCTGAATCAGAATTCACAGAATTTTCAGAATTAAAAAACGTGATTCGTATTAATTTCTTGGTTTAAGGGGTTTAAATTCTGTTAATTCTGAAAATTCTGATTCAGACAAGTTATTGTCTTTTTAAAAGAAATTCGCCATACTCGCGTTAAAAAAGGGTATAAATAAATGGTGTAAATACTGAACCTTGCGTTAAGACCAGTAAACCACCTAACAAAACTAAAATCAAAAAGATGGGAATTAACCAAAATTTTTTACGCGCACGTACAAAGAGATAAATATCTTTTAATAAGTCCCACATCAGAAAGGATGCTCCATGTGATTTGGTAAACGGTGTGTTTTTTTGACACGATAGCTAGGCTTGGATAACCCTACCCCTAAAACACGCATCATAATACCTAACGGCGTAATGATACAAAAAAACAACAATCCTAAAATCAAGCGCGTATTAACCCACGCTAAGAGATTTCCTAAATGATTCCACGCAATATAAACGGGCTTTAAAACCGCAGGTAGCACTAATGCAAGAATGATTAAACCACTTCCCAGCAACCCAAATCCTAACGAAAAGGTATGATGCAAAAACCAAGGGAATAACACCCCAAAAATACCCAGAATTCCCCCGCCAAGCACAAGACCAAATTCCCGTAATACCTTCTTATCGACAACTGTATTGACGCTGTGCATAACAATTAATCTAACTCTATACTAAGGCTGTTAAAATTATGTTGTGGCTGAAACGATTTTTTTAAAAAACAATTCTCAATAACCAAATAATCCATTTCAGTTTTCATAAAACACTCATAAGCTTGCTGAGGTGTCGCAACAATCGGTTCACCTCGCACATTAAAAGAAGTATTCACCAAAACAGCACAACCCGTTAAGGCTTCAAAGGCTTGTAATAAAGCATAATAACGCGGATTTGTCTCCTGATGCACTGTTTGTACCCGTGCTGAATAATCTAAATGCGTAATAGCAGGCAATGTAGAACGCGGTAAATTAACGCGCTCAATCCCAAATAACGTTGCATCTTCAAGACGTTCTGGTAAACGCAATTCGGGCTTGACCTCTGCGACTAATAACATATATGGACTAGCAACAGGTAAATCAAAATACTCACTAGATTTTTCGGCTAACACCGACGGCGCAAACGGGCGGAAAGATTCCCGATACTTAATTTTAAGGTTCATAACCGACTGCATTTTTGCACTACGTGGGTCACCCAAAATCGAACGCCCGCCCAAAGCCCTAGGGCCAAACTCCATGCGTCCTTGAAACCACCCAATAACTGCCTCTGAGGCTAAAAACGTTGCCACTTGTGAGAATAAAAGATTATCCTCTACAACCTCATATACCGCTCCAACAGAATCTAAATAAGCCTGAATTTCAGCATTAGAAAATTTTGGCCCTAAATAACTGCCACACATCGCATCATCAACCTGCGCCTGTCGTGGCTTATCTAAATACTCATGCCACACGCTTAACGCCGCCCCTAACGCGCTCCCTGCATCACCCGCAGCGGGTTGAATCCAAATATTTTTAAAAATATTTTCTTTCAGAATTTTACCATTTGCCACACAATTTAATGCCACACCACCCGCTAAACAAAGATTTTCAGACGGCAATTCTTGGCGCACTGTGCGGGCTAACCGCAATACAGCCTCCTCCAAAACAACCTGAATAGACCGCGCAATATCCATTTCTCGCTGTGTTAATGGACTTTCAGGCACACGAGGTACACCACCGAACAAAGTATCAAACGCTGGGCTAGTCATGGTTAAACCCACATGATAATTAAAATACGTCATGTTCAATTTAAACGTACCATCTTCTTTTAAATCAATAAGATTATCTAAAATTTTCTGCACATAATGCGGCTGTCCATATGGCGCAAGCCCCATTAATTTATACTCCCCTGAATTAACTTTAAAACCCGTGTAATAAGTAAACGCAGAATACAACAAGCCCAATGAATGAGGAAAATGCGACTCCCATTGCGGAATCAACTGATTATCCTTCCCCTGCCAGACCGAAGTAGTTGCCCATTCACCCACCCCATCGATACATAAAATACTCGCCTCCTGAAAAGGACTGGGGAAAAATGCCGCCGCCGCGTGAGACTGATGATGTTCATTAAATAACAACTTCGGTAATTCTTGCCCTTCACAAGAAAATTGCGCCAATTCCTTTTTCAACACAGCTTTTAAATAAAGCTTCTCTTTTAACCAAACTGGCATTGCCTGTATAAAAGATTTAAACCCCCGAGGCGCGTAGGCTAAATAAGTTTCTAAAAGACGCTCAAACTTCAGCAAAGGCTTGTCATAAAAAACGACATAATCTACACTGCCAAACGCAATATTTCCCGCCTCTAAACAATATTGAATTGAATTCACGGGAAATACTGCTTCATTTTTTTTACGTGTAAAACGTTCTTCTTGCACTGCTGCAATGATTTCTCCATTCATCACCAATGTTGCAGCACTATCATGGTAATATGCTGAAATACCGAGGATATTCATGTCTTTTTTAAGTCCCTTAGCGATTTATGGCTTAATTTTTTTGAGTTTAATACTCAGTATTTTTACATTATCACTGATTTTCATAAAATATTGGAAAAAGCCATCAAAATTAAAAAATTCTCTTATCAATGCGTCGCTATCATTTTTTACTGTTGCATTCGTACTTTTATTTTTAGAAATTGGGGCTTATCTCTTTATTGTTCGCTCAGATAGCTTTAGTTTTACGCTAGCAAATAAACGCTGGTTTAATACCTACTGGCAACCTATTAACACACTGGGTTATCGGGATGATAATTATAGCTTAGAGCAACTTAAAAACAATAAAGTAGTTTTTGTTGTTGGAGACTCTTTCATTGCAGGTCAAGGGATTAAAGACTACAAAAACCGTATTTCTAATTTATTAGAAGAAAAACTTGGAAAAGGCTGGCTAGTTGCAAATATTGCCCAAGTTGGCTGGAGTACCCCTGATGAATATCAAGGGATTATTAAATATCCGTATAAACCTAATATTATTGTTTTATCCTATTTTATTGATGACATTCGCCAAGCCTCTAGCCAATTGAATGAGGATAGCCAATTTCGGTGGCAACAGTTATTACAACCTGTTCCCAGTTATCTACAAGGGATTGTTAATCAGTCTTATCTCGCCAATTACTTTTATTGGCAATGGTATCGTTCTCACAATAATCAACCTGAATCGATTTACTGGGAAAAAATGCAAGGCTACTATACAAACCCTGTAACATGGGGAATTCATCAACAGGAATTAAAAAGTATTATTGATTATGCGAAAGCCCATCAAATTACATTAATTCCGATTTTATTCCCAAACTTGGTTTCATTAGAAAAGAGTAAACCGATTTTGGATAAAGTCGCTGTTTTTTTTCAGGAACAAGGCACAACCCCTATTAATCTCACTACATTATTTGCGGGAAAAACGCCCGCTGAATTAGTCGTAAACCAAGTAGATGCACATCCTAATGAATGGGTTAATCAACAAGTGAGTGAGATTGTATTTAAAGTGATTAAAGCACAATAAAATCTACAGCCCTAACCATAAAAAACGCGGATAATCCACCCTACAGGATAAATAAATGGAAACTCCTCCTAGTCGGAAAAAGCCTATTGCAAGCGGTCAAACATTTACAATTGAGTTGATAAAAAAAGAAGAACAAACACAGGAAGTTAAAGTAACGCAAAACCTATTTAAACAATGGAAAAGAGAGGCTAAACAGGGAAATGCTAAAGCACAATTTAATTTAGGCGTTTATTATGAAAAAGTGGCTAATCAAGGCTATGTTCAAACACAACATGCTGTAAAAGCTGATTATACCCAAAAAGAGAAGAACGATAGTGCTGAATAGAACGAGATTTATTTTTAACCTGAGTTCGGCGAAATTTTTACAACCCATCAAACAAAAACGGATAACACTGCTTGAAGCGGTGATATTTATAAATAGCTTGTTGTTGCTTACGACTAAACTTAGGTTTAGTAACGAGTTAAAATGCTTGCCTAACCTACTTTAAACATGGATATAGTAAACGTATTATAAAACGACATGAAGGACTGGCAGTCCTAGATTTAAATCACTTTATGGTATGGTTACTATATGTCACAACCAATTCCTAAAACTTGAATTAATAGATCATCTACGTGGTGGTGAGAGGTTTAATAGACATAATCTAAGTTTGGTGAGATTTTGCGAAGAAAATTTTGCAGAACTTGGGTTAAAACAGGAGTTAGTATTTTTTTGATAACTGATTATTTATATATGAAAAAATATAGTATTTTTAAAAAACTAGGTGGGACAGAGAATGTTTTAAATACGCTAAAACATTTTTTAAAAAACGGAGTTAATCTTAATAAGAAATTCAATATATTGAATATTACTATCCAAAATCATGCTATTTTGATTAATTATGAGTCAGACACAAAAAATACTTTCTGTATTTATAACGATTTTTCTACGATCATGGGGTTTATTCATGGAGCTCTTGCAAAAGAATTTTCTACTCAAAAAATATATAATGTTGGCATACAGGCTAGTTATAAAAAAGAAAATCAAATATATATACTGTCCCCAATTGAGTCAGTAAAGGCAATCGCCCAAGGTAATGCTATTTATTGGTTAAATAACTCAATTATAAACAAACCTCTTAACCCTCTCAAGGAAGTCTATGTTTTAGTTGAGGGAGAGTCAGAGTTAGTTGCATTTCCAATCTTATTTGAATTTATTGGCGTTAATATCGAACAACATAATATTAAGCTAATTCCATATTCAAAGAATAATTTAAAAACTAGTTTAGTGATGTTAAAACATACAAACAGTGCTTTTTATTTAATATGTGATAAAGATAAGGAAAAAATTATTTCTGATTTAAAAAGAGAAAACTTATTAAAAAATAATTGTTATGTACTTCCAAAGGGAGAATTTGAGGATTACATTGCGCCAGAGCTCTTAATCGATATTTTAAAAAGTTTTACACCCAATATTGATATTAACAAAAACTATATTGAATATCATAGGGAATCTGGGATTAGTACTTCGAAACTCATAGCTAAATATTATAATGACAAGGCAATTAGAGACCAAAACCCACCTAAACCAGATGTTATTAAAAAAGTTGTAATGCACTGGGGACAAGCTGATGATATTCCTACGGACTTTACAACTATTCTGAATAATATTCTTGATATTTCATGATCATTTAAAATGATGTTATAGAGCAAATAAAAAAAGCGCGTAACTCAAATTACGCGCTTTTGTATTTTCACGCTAACGTACGACCCTCAATATAACGATATTATAAAATACTGAAAGTTTTTTAGTTGTTTAATGTTAATATTATGTGTTGTTGACACTCTTCTATGAGTTTCAATAACGCAATAACCCGATTATATCTTTTTTTGCTCTGTTTACAGTCTAAGTATAAAGTTAATGCTTGATTAGCTACTTTACAGGCTGATTCAAAATCCTTTAATCGTCTAAATTTTTCCGCTATATAGTACAATTTTTTAGCGGTTTTATATCTTTTTTGTGTTTCAATTAGTATTTCTAGCATATGGATAACCTCAATAAATTTGATGAGGGTCTCCGCGTGATTGCGCACAATATAATTCTAAAGAAGTAAAAATCAACCTTAAATATTAATTTATTAGTGATAAATATTATGGGATGACGCTTCAACAAAACGGCAATCATCATGAAACAATTAAATCAATTCATGATGACTATTTATATTCCCTTATCTTTATCATAAAATGCTCGACTTCACTCGCAGTTTATTTTTTCCGTACTGCAACATTTTTTTGTTTAACCCTGTCTAAGAGGTAAGTTTTGTTATGCCCGTGCATCAGCGTCCTCTATCGCCTCACCTGCAAATCTATAAACCCCAACTCACGTCTTTTACCTCCATTGTGCACCGTGCAACGGGAGTATTCCTTTCTTTGGGAACTATTGCTCTGGTTTATTGGTTATCTGCCATTGCAGGGGGTGAAGAATCCTATAAAACTGCGCAAGGTTTAATCGGTTCTTGGATCGGTTTGCTCTTGTTGTTCGCTTGGTCTGTTTCTTTGTTCTATCACTTAGCAAATGGGATTCGCCATCTGTTTTGGGACATGGGACATGGCTTAGAGATTAAAACCGCTGAAGCTAATGCAAAATTGGTGTTATTAGTGACCGTCGTTTTAACAGGCTTAGCTTGGTTGTTAGCTTTTATTCTGTAGGAGAACGTTAAGAATGCGTTTACAGACACCATTAGGGCGAGTACGTGGCTTAGGGTCAGCAAAAGAAGGGACGGGGCATTTTATTTCTCAACGGCTTTCTGCAATTGCTTTGATTCCGCTATTGTTATGGTTTGTTGCCTCTATTATCTCTTTAGCAGGTAAAGATTTTGCGGTGGTGAGTGCTTGGGTAAAATCTCCCTTTGTCACCGTCACGTTAATTTTATTGATTTTATCCGCTGTTTATCATGCGGTTTTAGGCTTGCAAATTGTCATCGAGGATTATTTCCACGTTGAGTATAGTAAGCTGATTATGTTAATTATTATTAAATTCCTTGCCGTCATTATTGCGGTTGCGGGCGTTGTTGCCGTTTTACGGATTGCGTTGGGAGGCTAACCTTGACTACGACAGCTTATAAAATTATTGATCATACCTACGATGTCGTAGTGGTCGGTGCGGGTGGCGCGGGTTTACGTGCGACCTTTGGGATGGCTGAAAAAGGCTTAAAAACAGCTTGTTTAACAAAAGTATTCCCAACTCGTAGCCATACCGTTGCTGCTCAAGGGGGCATTAGTGCGTCTTTGGGGAATATGGGACCTGATGATTGGCGTTGGCATATGTATGACACCGTTAAGGGGTCTGATTGGTTAGGCGACCAAGATGCTATCGAGTATATGTGTCGTGAAGCCGTGCCTGCGATTATTGAGTTAGAGCATTATGGTGTGCCTTTTTCTCGGACGGAAGAAGGGAAGATTTATCAGCGTCCTTTCGGTGGGATGACCACAAATTTTGGGGAAGGGACTGCACAGCGGACTTGTGCCGCCGCTGACCGTACAGGTCATGCGATGTTGCACACGCTTTATCAGCAATCTTTAAAGCATCAAGCTGAGTTTTTTATTGAATTTTTCGCCCTTGATTTAATCATGGACGAGTCTGGGGCTTGTCGTGGTGTGATGGCGTTGGATATGGCTGAAGGGGTTATCCATCGTTTCCGTGCGCAAATGACTGTTTTAGCAACGGGTGGTTATGGTCGTGCGTATTTTTCTGCAACTTCTGCGCATACCTGTACAGGTGACGGTGGCGGGATGGCATTGCGGGCGGGTATTGCATTGCAGGATATGGAGTTTGTGCAGTTTCACCCAACAGGGATTTATGGCGCGGGTTGTTTGATTACGGAAGGCGTGCGTGGTGAAGGTGGTTTCTTAACGAACTCTTCAGGCGAGCGTTTTATGGAACGTTATGCCCCGAATGCGAAGGATTTAGCATCTCGTGATGTGGTCAGCCGTTCTATGACGATTGAAATTCGTGAAGGTCGCGGGGTTGGTTCAGGTCATGATCATATTCATCTGCACTTGGAGCATTTAGGCGCGGAAGTGATTCATGAACGCTTACCCGGTATTGCTGAAACGGCACGGATTTTTGCAGGCGTTGATGTTAGTAAAGAGCCTATTCCTGTATTGCCAACAGTTCACTATAACATGGGCGGTATTCCGACTAATTATCATGGTGAAGTTGTCACCCTGAAAAATGGTAATCCTGATAGTGTTATCCCTGGTTTAATGGCGATTGGTGAAGCGGCTTGTGTGTCTGTACATGGTGCTAACCGTTTAGGGTCTAACTCTCTGTTAGACTTAGTCGTTTTCGGTCGTGCGGCTGCCTTACGTTGCGCAGAATTAAGCAAAGATTGGAAAACGCAAAAAGCCTTACCGAAAAATGCAGGCGACAACGCATTAGCCCGTTTAGATAAATTACGTCATGCGAAAGGTTCTTCTTCTACCGCTGATTTGCGCTTAAAAATGCAAAAAGTCATGCAGAATGACGCAGCAGTATTCCGTACAGGTCAATCTTTAAGTGAAGGTTCTCAAAAGATTACCGAAGTTTATAACGCTTTTGATGATGTAAAAGTCTCTGACCGTTCTTTAGTGTGGAACTCTGATTTAATTGAAACCTTAGAGTTAGATAACTTACGCGGTCAAGCCGTCGTCACCATGAATGCTGCCTTGAATCGGACTGAAAGCCGTGGCGCACATGCCCGTGAAGATTATCCAGATCGTAATGATGACGAGTGGATGAAACACACATTGATATGGTTGGATGATAAAGGAAATACCAGCATCGATTATCGTCCTGTTCATACCTACACCTTAACCGATGAGATGGACTACGTCGCGCCGAAGAAACGGGTGTATTAATTCAGTGTGATGGCGGGAGTAGCAATTGCTCTCCTGTCACTTCACCCTTGTTGTGTGATGTATTTTAGTTTCTACCTGTTTGATAAATGGGTAATTGAAGAACCGAAACGAGGTATGCAATGGCTGAGTTTAAACTTCCCGCGAATTCTGTCGTTAAAAAAGGGAAAAAACCTTTTAATACAGTGACGGATGCAAAACGGGTTAAACGTTTTGTTATTTACCGTTGGAATCCAGACACGGGCGAAAATCCGTATATGGAAACTTATGAAATTGATTTAGATAAATGTGGTCCTATGATTTTGGACGCATTGATTAAAATCAAGAATGAAATTGACCCGTCTATGACGTTCCGTCGTTCTTGCCGTGAAGGGATTTGTGGCTCTTGTGCCATGAATATCGGCGATAGCGCAGAGTTTGGCGGTAAAGGGTCTAATACGTTAGCATGTACGAAAGCTATCAGTGAGATTAAGGGCGATGTGGTGATTCATCCCTTGCCACATATGCCTGTTATTAAGGATTTAGTCCCTGATTTAACCCATTTTTATGCACAATATGCGTCTATTAAACCTTGGATGCAGACTCAAACTCCGCCCCCACCAGACCGCGAGCGTTTACAGTCTAAAGAAGAACGTGCCAAGTTAGATGGTTTATATGAGTGTATTCTGTGTGCGTGCTGTTCTACCAGTTGCCCCAGTTATTGGTGGAATGGTGAACAGTATTTAGGCCCTGCGATTTTATTACAGGCGTATCGTTGGATTATTGATAGCCGTGATGAAGCAACAGGCGAGCGTTTAGATGATTTAGAAGACCCTTTCCGTGTTTATCGTTGTCATACTATTATGAACTGCGCAAAAACATGTCCGAAAGGCTTGAATCCTGCTAAAGCCATTACGGCAATTAAGCAAAAATTGGTTGATAGAAAGGTTTAATTAAAAAAAACCGTGCTTGTTTTTTAGCTGTTAGAAAGCCGTTTATAGTGATATAAACGGCTTTTTTATTGCGTGCTATCCTGTTAAAACAATTGTGAATTAATCTTGCTAGAGAGAGTCAGTTAATGAGTGAGTTGTCTAAATTAAAATGGCGTTGTCGCCGTGGGATGAAAGAGTTGGATATTGTTTTTTTTCGCTATCTTGAGCAGGCTTATCCGAGCGCGTCTGTTGAGGAAAAAGCCTTATTTGAAACGATATTAGAGTGGCAAGATATGGAAATTTATGGCTATTTATTAGCTCGCTCTACCCCAACAGATGCGCAAGTTGTTAAGTTTTTTGAAAAGTTGCGAAGTCTAAGCGTTTAAGGGGTTTATTATGGAGATAAAAATAAATGAGATTGCGTAATTTATTGGTCGGATTCTGGCTTGTGTGTGTTGTCGTTCCTGTTTATGCCGCGCCACCGATGGGGGGGGCAGGGTGGAAAGGTAGCCTTGGATTGGGGGTGTTGTGGAAAGCAGAGCCGTATAAAGGGGAAGATGATACTATTTTGCCTATTCCTTTGATAAACCTTAAATATCAAAGGTTTTATATACAAGGGTTTACCGTTGGTTACAAGCTTATCGATGAGTTAGAGGGAAGTATCGATATAATTGCGCAGCCGCGTTTAGAGGGGTATGACGCAAGCGATAATGTTTATTTTGAAGGAATGGAAGACCGTGATTATTCGATGGATGTGGGGCTTGCGTTAAATGCACAGTTTGGGCGGGTTCTCTTCAATGTGACGGCGGTATCAGATGTGTTAGGGTATAACGATGGGCAAGAGGTTAGCGCGTCGGTTGGTTATAATTTTGTGTTTGGGGGAACGGGTCAGTCAGTTTTGCGGGTCACGCCGACATTGGGGTTAAAGTGGTTAAGCGCGAATTTGGTTGATTATTATTATGGTGTGCGGGCAGAAGAGGCACGTTTAGACCGTCCACAATATACGGGGGATGCAGGGTTTAATGGGACAGTGGGCGTTATGGCGAATTATTTTTTTACGACGCATTCGGGGATTAGCGCAGGGATTCAGTATGAAGCCTTTGGAAATGAAATTGCGGATAGTCCTTTGTTAGAAAAGGATTATTCCTTGAGAGTCTTTGCGGGTTATTCGTGGATGTTTTAATAAGCTACCCATTTAACTATTTGTTTAGCTTAAAAGTTAATCATGTATTGTTTACACTGGAACGGGGGTGTTTTGTAAAATGTTTGTGACTACATTTTGCGCTTCTACCCCTGAAAAACGGGCTTGTGAGTCGATTTTTAGACGGTGGGCAAGAACTACAACGGCAATTTCTTGGATGTGTGCTGGTGTTATAAAGTCTAGCCCATCAAATAGGGCAAGGGCTTGAGCAACTTTCATGAGGGATAAGGAGGCTCGAGGACTTGCGCCCATTTGTACGCCTGCATAATCGCGTGTTGTGCTGACAAGGCGCACGATATATTGTTTTAATTCTTCACTGACACGTACTGCTTGCACCGCTTGACGCAATAAACGTACTTCTTCCCGTGTTACGCAAGGTTGTATCTCATTCATCGGTTGTTCGGTGCGATGGGTCGTTAAAATCGCAACTTCATCCTCAAGACTGACATAGCCTAGTTGAAAACGCATGGCGAATCTGTCCATTTGAGCTTCAGGCAAGGGATAAGTGCCATGAAACTCGATAGGGTTTTGAGTGGCTATCACGAAAAATAATTCATCCAATGGATAGCGTGTTCCCTCTATACTCACTTGTTGCTCTGCCATCGCTTCTAATAATGCCGATTGCGCTCGTGGTGAGGCGCGGTTAATTTCATCGGCTAATAGAATTTCGGTAAAAATAGGCCCTTTATGAAAGCGGAAAGATTGTTCTCGCGGGTCAAATATGGATACGCCAAGTATGTCTGAGGGTAATAAATCGGGTGTAAATTGAATACGTTGAAAGGTGAGTTGTAAAGATTGCGCGAGGGCTTTGGCTAAAGTTGTTTTACCTGTACCGGGTAAATCTTCCAGCAAGACATGTCCACCACTGGCAAAGGCAGCTACGAGTTTACGAATAGCATTTTGTTGCCCTTTGACTACTTTATCTAAATTAGCGGTAATGCGTTGATAAATTGATAAGGGAGAGGAAGATACTTGCATGTGTTGATACCGATAAGGCGGTAGTAGGGATATTAATGCATTATACAAGGTTTAAATTGATTACAGAATGACAGATAAAATCTTAACTTATTGTTTGTAATCCCTGAACCTTATGTTAATAAAGAAAGTTTATAGGTAATGAGTATGTATATCGACTCACTATTGCAAACATTAATCTACTTAATTTAACTGATGGCGTTTTTTAACGCACACACACTATGTTAAGTTCTTTCTATTCATCATCGCGTACAGATAAGACATTAAAACGTTTATTTCTGTTCACCCGTTACAGCTTTAAAGTAGGCTTATTAAGCATAGGCTTATTAGGAATTATCATTTTTTTCATAGACCAATGGATAACATTAGCGACAAATGACAGGTTATATAATGATATACAGACAACCCCTATAAAACCTGTCGCGTTATTACTAGGGACAAGTAAGTATATTGCGAACGGTCAAATAAATTTATATTTTCGCTATCGCATCGAGGCAACCGTACAACTCTATCGTGCAGGCAAGATTCGACATATTATTGTCAGTGGTGACAACCGCAAAGCCTCCTATAACGAACCGTTGTACATGCAAAAAGCACTACTAGAGGCAGGAATCCCTGAGAATGCTATGACTCTTGATTATGCAGGATTTCGTACCCTAGACTCTGTTATTCGTGCACGGGAAGTTTTTTCCCAAAACGATTTTATTATCATTTCTCAAGCTTTCCATAACCAACGAGCTTTATTTATCAGCGATTTTTATGGCATACAAGCCATTGGTTTTAACGCTCAAGACGTTCCCACCAGTATGGATATTAAAACCCCGCTACGCGAATATCTCGCTCGTTTTAAAGCGGTACTCGATTTGTATCTCTTAAAAACCCAACCGCGTTTTTTAGGAGATAAAGTTCATATCGCGCTAGAGCCTTAACTTCATGTTGCGCATTCCCTTGATTAAAAAACTGAGCCGTAAAAATCGCAATCGCCTATTAGAAATCGGCAATATTCTTTCATTTGCAGTGGTTTACTACCTCATCAGTGAACTGAGTATCATACTTGGCAGTACAACGGGCGATGTAACCGCTATTTGGCCTGTAGCAGGATTAGGTTTTGCGGTGATGTTTATCTGGGGATATCGTTTTTTAATTAGCGTCTGGTTAGGCGAATTAAACTTGCTCTTTCTTGAGTCATTTAGTCATGAACAATTGTGGATAGCAACAGGGAATGCTGTCGCGCTTTTTATTGCCGTCTGGTTTATCAAGCGTTACGCGAAAAATGCGGATTTATTTGGATATACTAAGAATGTAATTTTTTTCATCTTTTTTGCGGTATTGCTCAGTAGCATGATTAGTGCGAGTGTAGGCAATACGGCTTTATATTTCTATGGCATTATCGAGGCAAGTTCATTATTAAATAATTGGTGGACATGGTGGCTTGCGGACATTGTTGGCGTGTTAGTTGTTGCACCATTAATTATCACGTGGCATCAAGAATGGCATATTCATTGGACTAGAAGCCAACTATTTGAAGCAATTTCACTTTTTTTCAGTTTAGGCATAACAGCATGGCTTATTTTTGGTCAACCGCTAAGTGAAGGCATTCGGGCTTATCCAATGGCATTTTTAATGATGCCGTTTATCATCTGGTCAATTTTCCGTTTTGGACAACGCGAAACCATGACCGTGATTTTTCTCCTATCTGTTATTGCCATTTTTGGCACTATCATGCGCGTTGGACCTTTCGTCCTGCCTTCACTGTATCAATCTTTATTATTGCTACAAGCATTCATTGGCGTTATCTGTTTAACCACTTTATTTTTAATGGCACTGATTAGCGAACGCACTAAACTAGAAGCCAGTATGTCGCGCTTTGTGCCCCATGAATTTTTAAGTTTTCTCAACAAAACCAGTATTATAGATGTCAATCTAGGCGACCATACTGAACGAGAAATGAGCGTACTTTTTTCAGATATTCGTGGCTTTACCTCTTTATCCGAAGCCATGACCCCGCAACAAAATTTTAACTTTATCAATGCTTACCTCAGCCGTATGGAGCCAATTATTAGTGAACATCAAGGCTTTATCGATAAATATATTGGTGATGCCATCATGGCACTTTTTCCTAAAAATGCCGACCAAGCCTTGCAAGCAGCTATCGAGATGCTCCAAACGCTTAATCAATATAACGAAACTCGTGGCAGACCAGGGCGACCTAAATTGCGCATTGGAATTGGTATCCATACAGGATTATTAATGCTTGGCACAGTGGGTGGACAAAGCCGCATGGATGGTACGGTTATCTCTGACGCGGTCAATCTTGCCTCCAGAACAGAAAGCCTGACAAAAACCTATGGAGTGTGTTTACTGATTACTGAACAAACCTATCAAAAGCTCAAAGACCCCACACAATATAAAATCCGTTTACTTGACCGCGTGATTGTCAAAGGGAAAACTAATCTAGTGACGCTTTATGAAGTGTATGATGCTGACCTACCGCCTTTAATTGCGCTGAAAAATCAAACATTATCACAATTTGAGCAAGCCTGTTTATCCTATCACCAAACTAACTTTTTACTGGCACAACAACTATTTGAAATGGTTTTAAGCATTAATGAGCAAGATGATGCGGCAAAAGTTTATTTAGACCGCTGTCACAATCATTTACGCAACCCTTGCGCGAATAATCCGAATTAGTCTAAATTCCTATATTCATACCGCCCCTTAATGATTCACGCTATGTCTTTATCGCCCGCAATAGAAATTAATCAATTACGGACTCAATTCGGCAAAATGGTCATCCATGAAAATCTGAATATGAGTATTTATCCGCAGGAAATTGTGGCAATTATTGGCGGTAGCGGTACAGGAAAGTCGACGGTATTACGGGAAATTATTTTGCTAGAAAAACCCGTGTCAGGCTCAATTAAAGTGTTAGGGCGAGAAGTCTTAGGCTTAAGCGACCGACAAGCCCTGTGGTTACGGCGTGAATGTGGCATGATGTTCCAAAACGGCGCATTATTTAGCTCATTGACGGTAGCGGAAAATATCGCAATTCCCCTACAAGAACACACACAATTAAGCAAAACGACCATTGCAAAATTAGTTGCTTATAAAATCGCATTAGTAGGATTACCCGCCCACGCGGGCAATAAATACCCCAGCCAATTGAGTGGCGGAATGATAAAACGCGCTGCTGTCGCCCGTGCGCTAGCTTTAGACCCGAAAATTTTATTTTTAGATGAACCTACCGCAGGATTAGACCCTGTCGGCGCGGATGCATTAGACGATATGGTCTTACAATTACGAGAGTTATTAGGCTTAACTATCGTCATTGTCACCCATGATTTAGATACCTTATGGAAAGTTACGGATAAAATCGCCGTGCTTGCGGATAAAAAAGTTTTAGCCGTTGAACCAATTCGAAAGCTACAAGAAATCGATCACCCATGGCTGAAAGAATATTTTCACGGTGCACGCGGACGAGTTACTGCACACGCCCAAACCGCTTAAAAACTCCCTCCTTGCCTCTCCTAACCGTTTATCCAATCATAACTATACAAAACGAATAGTGATAAGCCTATCATTTTCAACGTAAATCCAATATTCCAGCGTGTCATTGTATAAGTATTTAAATGAAATCGACCTTGCATCATCAAGTGCATGGCAGAAAAAGGCGTACCTGAAACCCCTAAACCCCAGCCGATTAAAAAAGTCATGCCTAATAAATTTGGGTCGTGCGGAATAGGTAAAAATAAAGGGCTCAAGGTGGTAATGCTGATTAAAGGATGTACGCCAATAAAAGCAATCGATAGGATAACGATTAGTAAAAAACTCGCTTCGATAAAACCAAACTGGCTTAATGGCAACTGAATCGCTAAAACTTGTAACACGCCACTAATGCCCGCAGCCATCACGCCCGCCGCTAAAAAAAGCAGTAATTCTCCTGACATTGTCGGTAAACCATGCGTGATATGAGTATAAAACTGCTGGAACGCGCTTCGCCCCCCATGACGCAGACTGAGCACGAGAAAAACCAGCAACAACGGCAATAGGGTAATTAACGTTAAAACAGGGACTTGTGGCAATAAAAAGTGGGTAATGACCACACATAACGCCAGTAAGGAAGGTATCCACAAAGCGGCAAAATGCATGGGATAACCAGTGAACGACTCACTTTCTGCTTCACCGTTTAACGCTCGCCCTGTCAACCATAAGCCACACAAAGCCAATGGGAAACCCATTAACATCAGTAATAAAAAATTGATATGCGGAATATATAAGTACACGACTGCCATCGCCGCAAAAAAGGGCGACCACAACACCGCCATGCCAAAAGCCCGCGATAAAATAATGGCTTGTTGACGGCTTAAGGTATGCTGTTGCGCGGCTAAACGGTCGCCCATAATCACCAAGACAGACATATTGATAAAAAAGCCAAAGAGATGCACACCGTACAAAGTCCGTAATAACGCCGATTTTCCCGTAGGCAAGGTTTCATGCTTTTGTAAACGTGGTTGTGTCACTAAACGCAAAAAGCCGACGGAGGCTAACATGGCTAAAACCGCTTGATTAATAGAAATAGCAGCACTTAAAACCGCTTGATTATTTTGAGAAAGACTAAAGATAATCCCCAATAAGCCTATCGTGAAGATAATCCATACTTGGTATTTTTGCTGACGCGAGACCCGTTTAAATAATAAAATGCCTGCTAACCATGCACATATCCCCGCTAAAACAGGATGTGTTAATTTTGTTAATCCATGAATAATAGATAAAATTATCATTAAAAACAGGAAAATCCCTGCAATACTTAAAATTACTGAGTGCTTGTTATGCGTCATAAACAGCCAACGTCGTAGCGACTAAAATAAATTGAAGAAATTCGTAAAACATTTATTATCTCGCAAATCATGCGCAAGACTTGCAAAAATCCGTCATCCGCAAAAAATGGATAGAACATTTTAAATAACAACCCATTATTGATATGGTTATCAGTCATGATGAAGCGGTTTAAAGTGACTTCAAGGTCATGTCGCTGATATTCTCTTTTCTTAAATTTACACAGTTCAATAAAACACCGTGAAAAATCAAATTTCTTTAACTTATCGTGATGCAGGAGTCGACATAGACAATGGCGACGCACTGGTCGAACGGATTAAACCGATTGCCCGTCGGACACATCGCCCCGAAATGCTGGGCGGTATTGGCGGTTTTGGCGCATTGTTTGAAATCCCTTTAGACCGTTATCGCCAGCCTGTCTTAGTCTCTGGTACAGACGGCGTGGGAACAAAATTAAAACTCGCCATGCAGTTAGGTAAACACGACACAATTGGCATCGATTTAGTTGCCATGTGCGTTAATGATGTCCTAACCTCTGGTGCAGAACCATTATTTTTCCTCGACTACTATGCAACAGGTGCGTTAGACGTAGAAATTGCTAGCAGTGTGATTAGTGGCATCGGTAAAGGCTGTGAACTCGCAGGGGCTGCGTTAGTCGGGGGTGAAACCGCAGAAATGCCCGGCATGTATCACGGTGAAGATTATGATTTAGCAGGCTTCTGTGTTGCAGTGGTGGAAAAATCAAAAATCATCGACGGCAGTCAAGTGAAAGCAGGCGACGCGCTGATAGGGCTTGCCTCTAGTGGCGTACATTCTAACGGTTACTCCTTAGTGCGTAAGTTATTAACCTTAAGTAATGCCGATGTCCATCAAGCCTTTTATGGGCGGACACTGGGCGATACCCTGCTTGAACCCACCCGTATTTATGTAAAATCCATTTTAAAACTGCTTGAAAAAATTCCCGTTCACGCGCTTGCCCACATCACAGGCGGTGGCTTAACAGGAAATGTGCCACGTGTTTTACCCACAGGCTTATGTGCGCGGATTAATACGAAAAGTTGGCATCGTCCGCCTGTTTTCGATTGGCTACAAACACAAGGCAATATCGCCGACGATGAAATGTATCGCACGTTTAACTGCGGTATTGGGATGGTTGTCTGTGTCGCGCCAGCGGATTTAGATGCCACCATGCAATGCTTACACGATGCTGGGGAAACCGTGTGGCATATTGGCGAAGTAGTTGAAGATGCTACAAACAGCATCATCTTACATGCTGGCGCATAATGGAACGATTGGCAGTTGTTATTTTAATCTCAGGACGAGGCAGTAATTTAAAAGCCATTATCGACGCGGCAGACCCGTTAGTGGACATCCGCGCAGTGATTAGCAACCGTCCACAAGCGCAGGGTTTAACATACGCAGAACAAGCAGGTATTCCCTGTGAAATCATAGACCATACCCAATTTGCTGACCGTGCAACGTTTGATACCGCCTTACAAATCTGTATCAACCGCTATCAAGCACAATTAGTGGTATTAGCGGGTTTCATGCGGATTTTAACCCCCGCTTTTATTCAACATTACTTAGGGCGTTTAATTAATATTCACCCGTCCCTATTACCTGCCTTTAAAGGCTTGCATACCCATCGGCAAGCCTTACAAGCTGGAGTAACAGAACACGGCGCGACCGTGCATTTTGTTACCCCAGAATTAGACAGCGGCGCGACGATTTTACAAGGACGTGTACCTGTCTATCACGATGATACAGAAGAACAATTAGCACAACGTGTGTTACAAATAGAACATCAACTTTACCCGCAAGTCATTCACTGGTTTGCTAAACGGCGTTTATGCTTACAAGGGCATCAGGTTTATTTAGATAATCAACGATTAAATCCTGAAGACTACACCATTAAGCTGTTATAAAAACAAACTCGATACAAGGGAATTGCCTGATTGTTTCTAGTTGTATTTTTTATCACTGTATCAACCATCAATCATCATCGTGTTGATTAACACTAAACTCCAAAAGGTCGTGATGTTATGTTCCAAGACGCTTCAAAATATCCTATTCAAGACAATGCTGTTGATGTCCTGACATCTGTTTATCGTGACATTATCACCAATGTCGGTGAAGATGTGACTCGTGATGGTTTATTAAAAACCCCAGAGCGTGCCGCAAAAGCAATACTGCGTTTAACCAGCGGTTATCAACAAGATTTACAATCGATTGTCAATGGGGCGTTATTTGAATCAGACAGTGACCAAGTTGTCTTAGTACGAGATATTGAATTTTATAGCTTATGTGAACATCACCTGTTGCCGTTTTTTGGTAAATGTCATGTTGGCTATTTACCACGTGGCAAAGTGTTAGGTCTGTCTAAAGTCGCGCGAATTGTTGATATGTTCTCACGTCGCTTACAAATTCAAGAACAACTTACCCATCAAGTTGCTTTAGCAATTCAGGAATGTACAGATGCATATGGCGTTGGGGTTGTCATGGATGCACGTCATATGTGTATGATTATGCGGGGGGTAGAGAAACAAAGCTCAAGTACAACCACCTCCGCAATGCTTGGCACATTCCGCCAAAACCCTGCCGCCCGTGCGGAGTTCTTATCATTAATCGCATCCTCTAACTCTAGTTTATAATTCAAAGCGTTAATTAGAGACCTGCTAAGTTTTAAAAACCTAGCAGGTCTCTGTTTTGTTTTATAAAAATCGCCGAACTCAAGTTAAATTACGCTTTTCTTTCATAAGGAAAACGTAAACTCACACAATATATTCCCTCTCCTTCTTGGCGAATTAATTTCGCTTGCGTTCCATAATAAAATGCTAAACGTCGTTGGATATTTTCTTGTCCAATACCATGCCCTTGATGAGTTTTAGGTTCTGTTGGTAAAGGGCTTTCTATGTCTAGGCAGATTCGTTGCCCATCAAATAAACCTGTTACAACAATGACCCCTCCCTCTAATAAGGGTTGAATTCCATAATACACCGCGTTTTCTAACAAGGGTTGTAATGATAATGAAGGGATTAAGCTATCCATCGGTACATTATTCAGTTGCCATTCAACCTGTAAACGTTCACCAAGTCGCAACGTTTCTATATGTAAATATTGTTTACATAAACTGATTTCTTCCTCAATCGTCACGCGCTCGCTCGCATCAGCCAGCGCGACACGAAAGAGTTCAGCAAAGTCTTCAACGGCTTGTTCTGCTTCTTTGGGTTGAAAGCGAATCAGGCTTGCAATGGTATTCATGCTGTTAAAAAGAAAATGCGGGCGAATTTTGGATTGTAAGGCTTGGATATTAGCGTGTGCATTTGAATTGCTTTCTTGTTGTAATGAATATTGTACGTATAGGTAACGTAAGACAATTGCGCTAACAATGGCACTAATGCCTAAATTGCGGAGTAGGAATAGGAGATGTTGTTCGGCTATGGGGCGGAATGGAAAAGGTGTAAGTAAAAAAGCCACTAATTCGCTGAGAATAAAAGCAGTCAAAACAATATTGATATAAACCAGCGTGATTAATGCCTTACGCCCTGTGCTTTTATAAAATAAGTAGCTGAGAACCGCGCCACAAGTAATGGCAATCACTAATGTTGATTGTAGAATCAGCCAAAAATGTTGTACGGCAAAACTAAGATTAGGATGATTGATGTTTTCATCGATGAGCCATGCTACTTCTCCCACAATATTAGTGACCAGTAGAATGATGCAATAGCTGATGATGCCAACAATACTGTTGCTATTAAACTGTGTTAAAAACGGTTTTAAAACACAGAGTGTTGCCATGCTAAAGAGCGTAATCCATTGTACAAAAAGAGAGATAAGGGCTAAATCATTAAAAAAATTGCGAATAGTATAGCCCCAATCAAATCCCACTTTATTGAGCGGGGCTAAAGCAAGGATAAACGCGAGTAATTCTGTGAGTACGATGCCTAAAAAAACACTTTTAACACTGCAAAAGTCTGGTAGAAATAGGGGGGACGTATTCACAGAATATCGGGAGGTTTTTGCCATGATGACGTTATAAAAGCGCGAATAAATTCAGCTTATTATAACAGGTTAGGGATTAACTATGAATTCACTTCAACGAAGCATTTTACGCCAATTCGTAACTTTCCATCGGGGTTAGGCATTTGTACGATGATTTTTACCGTATCAGTACTTGCATCAGTGATAGGAGAAATATAAGTAATTTTGCCTGCTACGGGTGTGAGTTCTAATTGTGGAAATTTAACATTGACTGCTTGGTCAGTTTTTAACTTCAATGCTTCTGCGGTTGGGACGTTAATCGTCGCTTGTAATGGGTTTGTACTCACCAATGTCACCACTTTAACGTCATTACCGCCAACCAATTCGGCAACATCTTTATGTACTTCTGTCACAACCCCGTTGATAGGACTGCGAAGTGTACGGCGTGCAATTTGCGTTTCTAATTGTTTATATTCCATTTCACTGATTTGCATTGCTTCACGGGCGGCTTGGGTCTCCGCAACTGCCGATTCTAATTCGATTTGAGTCTGGCTGACTTCTGATTGCTGTGCGTTACCTTTAGCAAGCAAGGGCAATAAACGGTCTAAGCGGTCACGCCGTAATTTTTCAATTGCTCGAGCAGCGGTTAAACGTCCAGACGCGCCTTTTTTTGCTTTCGCAACCGCTAGCGCGGCAACTAAGATTTGCGAATCTAAAACGACAAGGACTTGCCCTGTTTTCACTTTGTCGCCTTCTTTCACTTTAATGGCTTCTAACACACCCATTTCAGGGGCAGCAACTTCAATTTCTTGTTCTGATTCTGTAAAGCCTTCGTATTCGACCGCAAATGCAAAAGTTCCCCAACAAAGTAACAAACCAAATGGTATGACTTTAAGCATTTTTATCTCCTTTTTTTAAAAAAATAAATTGAATCTTAACACTACTCAAAAATTCAAACTGATTAGTATGATTAATAAAGAATTTTTTTATTAAAAAGCTTAAAAACAGGTGTACTATAAGCTAATCTAAGAATAAACTACAATCAAATTTCATGAAGCCTAAAAAACATTATGTTAAAATAAAGTAATGAATTAAAGCTTTAATTTAAACTATTGATTATAAAAATAAAAACAACTTTAGCTACAGCATTCTTAATCGTTGCTTAAGGCATCGTTACGGTAAAAAACGCCATAAATCGCTATCTATTTAGTATCACTAACAATAGGGTTCTCAACGTGATAAATATTTTTTTAACCCCTATAAAACATAGAAAAGTTTATAAACACCTTGTATTCATTAGTTTGCTGATGTTGATAGCTGGTTCAGCGTGGGCTACTTCACCAAAGGAAGAACAAGAAATTGTATTAGCGGTTGCAACAGTCAATATTGCCAGTGATGATGGCAGCGTTCCTGAAGGTGAGCCTATTTATAATGAAACTGATACGGGATATGAACCAGAAACCGAAGTTCCCCCCGTTTCTGACGGTGAACCCGTTATTGAAGAACCCGCAATTGAGCCTGAGCCAGAAACCGAAGTGCCTCCCGTTTCTGATGGCGAACCCGTTATTGAAGAACCAACAACTGAGCCTGAGCCAGAAACCGAAGTGCCTCCCGTTTCTATTCCCAGTGATGGCCCTAAAACAACAATTACCGCAACTTTGCATGTATTTATGCAGGAAAATACGCATCAGTTAGCAGGCTTTTATTTTGATTTACCTGCATTACCGACAACAGGGCAGTTACAAGCGGCTACCCTGCATTTCAAAAATGCACAAGCAGGGGAATATATAACAGGTCAATTTGATATTTATGCAGAAATGGCTTCTACTCCCGTGCTGTTTTCGCTGAAAAATCCGTTAACACCGCGTCAATTATCCACTTATGCAAGCCCGTATGTGCCTCATAGCCATTGGCAAGCAGATGAAGCATGGACGTTAGACGTAACCCGCCCTGTACAAGCTGTTTTACAAGCAGATCGTTGCAATCAAGCTTTAGCGTTAATTGCGAAAAGCACAGATAAACAAGGTTATAATTTTCAACATTATACGGTTAATGAAAAAACAGTTTATTTAGAATTAACCTTTGCAGGACAACAACAGGTTGCGACTGATGCAAGTCGCTGTATCGTGACACAAGATACATTAACAGCATTAAACGCATTACCCAGTCTTGCAGGATTAAGCGTGGCAAAAACAGCGGAAGGTTTGTTATACGCGACTATTGACGGCGTAAAGTTTATGTTAGCCCCATTAGCATTAGTGGAAAAAAGCTTCACGAAGCAAGCTGTTGAAGCATTATCGGCAGGACAATTCAGTTTTGTATTAGCAAATGGTCAAACTTTAGTCACAACGCCTGTTGTGCAAGATTTACCCGTTTTTAAACAAGCTATTAAGACTATTAATGGTTTAGGAAATGCAACTGTCACGACGACAGCAGATGGCAAAGTCATCATTCAACAAAATGGGGTCACTCATTACACCTTAATACCTGATATCAGCTCAACGCCTGTACTTTCCAGCTCTTCACTGGGATTAATCTTACAAACAGAATATATGTCATTTGTCTTTCTGGATGCTCAAGGACAGAAGCGCGAACAGCGTTTGTATTTTGTTTGGTAAAAATATTGATAGCTTGGTAGGACAGCCTTCATCAATCATTCATTTAAAGAATAAAAAAGCGTGATGATGACGGTTAAAAAATGAATATTCCTTGTTGTGGTGTTCATATTAAACGCCGCATCACTTGTGAGAAATCCCATGAAAAAGACCAAAAAGCCCTCTTATACTGTTCTCTTTGAAAAGTTAGAAGACCGTTTATTACTCAGTGCAAATCCTATCGTTGCCTTAGATGTTCCTGAAGAACAAGCGATAGGTAGTAGTGTTGCTGAACAATTAGACCTGCACCTGCAAGCAAGCCCTGCTGTTAGCGATAGTGCAAGCGATGCCTTACAAACAGAGAAAGAGACTTTAACGGCTGATGCCTCTGCTGGACAAACAGCAAGCAGTACAGCAAGCATTGATGCAAGTACAAAGAGCGCGACGGGTAACACAAGCACCACAGCCAGCAATAGTGCAACGGCAACCAACACAGAGACGACAACAAGTAGCACAACAGCCACAGATTCTAGTGATAGTACAATTACCACCGTTACAAAAGGCGTTAAAATTACCGTTGATACGGATAGCCTTACTCCGACGGCAAGTGCTACATCTGCGAGTGCAACAACCAGTAGTAGCACCGATAAAACGACCCATGATGATTTGAGCGCGAGTAGTACAGATACAACGGCTAACGATACAAGCACTCAAGCCAGCAATACCAGTACAACAGCGACAACCTCAAGTCATGCGACCAGTGTCGATAAGCCCAGCACAACAGCCAGCCAAAGCACATTAGCATCAACAACTGATTCAACCACTGATAAAACCAGCGATGTCCCGCAAGATGATACAACCAGCATTCGCGTCGAAATTGCCTTTGTTGACAGCCGTATTGCCGATTATCAAACCTTAGTCGATAGCTATAAAGCGCAGTCCTCAGAAGCAGTGCAGATGCAAGTGGTGGTTTTATCCACTGAGCAAAATGGGATTTCTCAAATTACCGACGTTTTAAATTTCTATAAAAACGAAGGAATTGCAATTGATGGAATTCATATTTTATCCCATGCCGAATCAGGGTCTTTAACCTTAGGGAATGCCCATTTTTCGCTAAAAGATATTCAGTCAAACAGTAATGCCGCTGAGTTGGTGAAAACATGGAGCGATGCGCTGAGTAGTGGCGCGGATATTCTACTTTATGGGTGTGATGTTGCCAGTGGCGAATTAGGAGTTGAGTTTGTTCAAGAATTACAAAAACTCACGGGGGCTGATGTTGCCGCTTCTACGGATAAAACAGGGAAAGATGGTTTAGGCGGAAATTGGGATTTAGAAACCCAAACAGGGCAAATCGATACACAGGTTGTGACTGGAGATATTGATACGTTGTTAGCGGGCGACCCCGCACCAACAACAACGATTGGTTTGCCCAGCGAGTGGATGATTAACGAAAACTTTACGTTTACGATTGATTTCGATAATACAGGTACGGATATGGGTTACGCACCTTATATCGACCTAAAAATCCCGCAAGGCATGGATTTATTAGCAGGAAAATATTTCATTGCCGAGTTGCTCATGGTGAAAGTTGCCACGTGGGATGGAACACAATGGCTTGATAGTAGTAGTAATCCTGTGACAACGCATTATTATGGCGACCGTGGAGTCAGTTTGCCAAGTTTTGGCACGCCCCAAGTTGGCGACCAGTGGTACACCATTGAATTGCCTTTCGGCAGTTTCGCGCCTGACCAACCCGTAGCAGAATTTCAATTCACCGCAAAATTAAATCCTTTAACGGGAGCTGTTTTTAATACGCCGTTAAGTATCAGTGCAACCAGTGGTTTTAGCTTTGCACAAGATGAATTTAATAACCCTGTTGCAGATAGTCCAAACCTTGCAAACATTACCCGCGAAACAGCGCATTCAGCTTCGATTACGCCGAAAGTGATTACGATTACTAAAACGGCTGATGCTGCTGAAGGAGAAGCTGCGACAGGGGAAAATTTCCCTGTGAAATACACGTTAACGGTTAATGTTGCTAATGGTGCGACGGTCACTGGGATGGACATCATTGATTACTTACCCAGTAATTTACAGCACCTTAATTTAGCGAATTATCATATTGAAGTTGCCCCTGGAACAGTTGTAACAACCGCCGCCCCCACAACAGGACATCCAAATACTGCCGCGAGTGGAAATAACGATTATTTGTTCGAAAATGCAACCGTCACAGGAACAACGGCAACGAATGAAATTGTTATTACTTATTACAATATCGTTCCTGAAAATGATGCGAATAAAAATGTCATTATTTCCCCCACAACAGGGAATGAAGTCACCTCTGTTAATGAATCACAAGTATCAGGAACTTATACTAATCAAAGTGGGATAGATGTAACTGACCAAGTCGTTACTGATGGAACGGTGAATGATGCGAATGATGGCACACCAACAGATGATGAGGACGACGATTACACCTTAATTGACCGTTCTATTGCCATTCAAAAAAGCCATGAAATTGTTAGTAATATCACCGCAACCGCTAACCAAGCCTTAACCTTGCCCGGTAGCGTGGTGAAATATACCTTAGAATTCCAAATTTCTGATTATTTCGACTTCAATAATGTTGTTATTCAAGATTTATTCTCTGATGGTCAACGCTTATATACGCCAACGGGTACTTATGCACCCACCCTACAAATTTTAGGCGATTCTGACAGCGTCTTAGCCACAACAGCCTTTTCAGGTTTTAATACAAGCACGCAAACCGCAACAAACTTTACCTTAACCTTTGACCCGTCAGCCTATCCCACAGGCTATGAATCCAGTAGTTATTTTAATGGCGTTCCACTTTACGACGCGACTTTATTAACGTTTAATGTTTCAGACGAGTTAACCTCACAAGGTTTAGACCGCATTTTAGAAGGCAATCGGATTGCGGCAGCAGACCCCTATGCCAGCGCACTTAACCCTTGGACAAATGGGACAAATACCCCCAATGGAACACGGGGCGTTATTACTTATTACACCTTAGTTCAAGAAGATTTTACGGCATTACATACCGCGTCTGGTTACACGACTGATGCTAGCGTTGACACGGGCGACCGTTTATTTAACAACGTTGCGATTAAAGGCAATATTGTCAATAGCTCAGGCACGGTGATAGGGACAGAAGACGATAACAGCGCGGATACTTTAACCATTGCTGATATTGATATTACAAAGTCTTTATATGCAATTAATGGCAATACAGCAGCTGTGACCAATCCCACCGTATTACAACCGGGGGATGTCGTCACTTATCGCTTGACCGTGGAATTACCAACAGCCGATGCAGAAAATTTTTATTTATCCGACTATTTACCCTTACCAACGTTAGCAACAATCAGCACCACAACGGTTGAAACCTATTCAGGGTCGCCACCCGCAGCAGGTCATGTGAGTTTTGGCCCTAGCCATACGTTAAATAGCGTGATTGATAATTATGATGCTACCGCGCTCGCCCCCACTATTTCAAAAGATGATCTCAATAATAGCCTAAAGATATATTTCGGCGATTTTGACGCAGTAGCCAATACGCCAACCGCAGGCGCGGCAGTTCATGCAACCATCGATATTTTAATTTCTGTTCAAGCCAGTGCTGACCCTTTTTCTGATGGTTTATATCTCACTAACCAAGCTGAATCAGGTCTAGGTAATACCGAAGGCAAACAAAATGCGACCAGTGAAATTGTTCAAGTTTATTTAGTCAATCCTGATTTATCGATTAAAAAAGGGATTATTGCCACAGATAATACCAGTGCTGTATTTAGCGCAACTCCAATGCCGACAGGTGTAACGGCTGACCCCATTTCAGACACAACAGGGGCCGCTTTTACAGGGACTGTGAATAGTAGCAATCTCAGCACAAATCGGATTGACAGTAACTTAAACTTATCTCAGATTGATGCAGGCGATACAGTTCGCTACGCCATTACTATAGAAAATACAGGCGGGCGAGATGCTTACAATGTACAGGTTTCTGATACTGTTCCGACAGGCTTCCGTGTTCCTGATGGTACAACCCTTAGCTCAACCAATTTACGGGTAACGGATGGCGCAGGGAATGCGATAGCCTTTACTGTGGATAGCTTTGATGCGACAACAGGCAACTTTACCATTACCTTAACTGATGGTGCGACAGAAGGCGCGCTTAATCAAGGCTATACCACTGCCCCATCAGGCGGATATATCAATAAAACAACGGTGAGTAATGGCAGTAACATCGCCATTATTACCTTTGACTTAGTCGCTGAAGGCTCAAGTGATGCAAATACAGTTGTTGCCAGTAGTGTAGAGACTAATACGACTAAATTAGAACAATACACCAGCGTAGAAACAGGCGGGACAAACTTTGTCAGTAATGGCGAAGAACCTTCTGATACCGCAACTATCACCATTGCCGCGCCCAACAATCTAGCTAAAAGTATTATTACAACAGGCGTAACTGACACAAATAACAATGCAACTGGGCAAGCCACTATTGGGGAAACTGTTCAATATCAAGTAACAGTAAAAATTCCTGAAGGAAATACTAACGACTTTAAACTGGTTGATACCTTAGATGCTGGTTTAGCCTTTGTCAGTTTAGACAGTGTTACTAGTAGTAGTGCCCTTACGGTTGGTGGAAGTGCGATTACTTTAGCAAGTTTAAATGCAGGTTTAAGTGTTACAGGAAATGGAAACAGCACACCACAAACAGTGACTTTCTTTGGGAGTAGTGGTAGTGATATCGTCAATAGCAATACTAATAATAGTGTTGGCGAAACAATTACCCTGACATATACCGCTGTTGTATTAAATACGACAGGCGCAAATGGTACAGACCACAACGATACCGTCAATAATTCAGTTAAAGCCACATGGGCAAATGATGCAACAGGCATTACCGCTTCTGCACCCAATGTCACCATCAGAGAACCACAAGTCAGCATTACTATCAGTGATGGTGGCTTAACCCAAGCAGATGCGGGCGATGTCATTACTTACACGGTCGTTGTAACCGCAAACAGTAACAGACCAACTGCGCACGATGTACAAGTAAGAGATGTCATTCCTACAGGTCTCACTTATGTTGCAGGTAGTGCAACGATAACAGGCACAACGGGTACTGTCGTTGGTGCAACAATCAGCGAAAGTGCGGGCACTGTCTCTGCCAGTGCTACCTCAATAGCACCAAATTCAACGCTGACATTTACCTTTCAAGCAACTGTTAATACAGGATTAAGCCCTAATAGCACTTTAACCACACCTGCCGAAGTGATTTACACCAGCATGGCAGGTTCTGTGAGTGATACCTCCCCCCACATTACAGGCACAACCGATACAGAACGCACAGGGACTTTTGGCGGTGTAACGCAACCAAATGACTATCGCAGTACAGCCAATGATACGGTCACTATTACCGCCCCAGAACCAGGTAAGAAAATTATCGATACGTCTGAAGCCCATACCAGTGTCGATAAAAGTGCAGACGGTGCAGTACAACTTGCCGTCGGGGAAATTGTTCGTTACGAACTCACCATCAATTTATCGGAAGCAAACTCGAAAAACTTCCAAATTGTTGACACCTTACCAGCGGGGCTAGTCTATTTAGGAGACAACACCACCTTATCTATTAGTAACGCAGTTGATACAGGCGGTAGCATTGTTTTCTCAAATGCAGCAATTGGGAGCGCGCTCAATAACACGATAACCTTCCCGAATGCGAGCGTTAATTACAACGCTGCTGGCAATACCCTCACGTTTAGTCTAGGTGATATTAACAACCAACAAACAGATTCAGCCGATGTCGAATTAGTCACTATCAGCTACAACGCGATTGTTACTAATACCACTGGAGTTGACCGTGGTAATACACTTGCAAACTCTGCACAAGTTTATGTCAACAGTGCCCCTTTAGGCTCATTAGCCAGTGTCACGGCAACCGTTGTTGAGCCTTCAGTATCCATTGATAAAGCCATCATTGCGCCAACACCGACCAATCCTGATGCAGGCGATACCGTTACCTACACGATTACCGTCACCAACGATAACAACACCAACGGCGCAGATGCCTTTAACCTCAACTTAACCGATGTTGTCCCTAGTCATCTACGTTTTGACAGTGCAACGGTTAGTACAGCCCCCGCGACAACCCCTAGCCCCAATATCACCATCACCCCTGTAGGTGGCTCTTTCCCTGATAACACTGGCGACACGTTCACTATTACCGCAGACCGATTAAACAAAGGTGATAGCTTTACCATTACTGTTGTCGCTACTGTTTTAGACTCCATCACCTCTGTTACAAACGTCGACAATACCGCTAATTTAACTTACACCAGCTTACCCAATAGCGGTACACCCAACGGCTCAGGTGATAACACCACAGGTTCAACAGCGGGAACAGCAGGAACAAGTACAGGCGAGCGAACAGGTAGCGGAACAGGTGCTAACGACTACACGGCAACTGACACTGTCACCTTCACAAGTCCAAGACCTGAAGGCACAAAAACCCTTGTTAGCACCTCAGAAGCCCATACCAGCTACACCAATGGCATAGAACGGGTAGCCGTTGGCGAAGTAGTTCGTTACCAACTATCTGCAAAACTACCAGAAGGCACATTTAACTTACTAACATTACAAGATTATTTACCTAATGGACTACAGTTTTTAAATGATGGTACGGCTAAAATAGCATTTGTGTCTGATGGGGGAATTACCCTGAATGCAGGAAATGGCGCGTTAGATACTATTTCTGCTGTTGGCAATGGCGCATTAGTGACGGGCAATAGCGTTGTCACACCAACCTTTACCCTCTCCGCTGACAATATTTCTAGCCAATTAAACACGGATGCTGATGTTTATGCCTCTGGTTCTGATGTTATTTTCCGTCTTGGCACTGTTGTCAATGCAGACCACGATAGCAACGATGAATGGGTTGTCATTGAATTCAACGCGATTGTTGTGAATGAAGTGGCAAATCAGGCGGGAACAACAGCTTATAATGGGTTTGGTATTATCTTAGGTGATAACTTAACAGGCTATGTTGGCCCTGCAACAGATATTTCAAACTATGTCGGTGTTTCCGTTGTAGAACCAATCGTAGGCGTTACAAAAACAGCCAGCCCAACCGCAGGCGATGCCGATGACACAGTAACCTACACCATCACCGTAACCAACAGCGCGACAGGCAATAATGCCGCCGCTGCCTTTGATATTCACGTTTTAGATAACCTCAACGCCCTTGATGCAGGTGCGCACAGCATTGTCAGCATTACCCCCAATGTCGGTGCAACAGGCGCAAATCTTACCAACGCCAGCACAGGCAACATCGTTGACTACACCATTGACCGCCTAGACCCCAGTGAATCCGTCACCTTCACCGTAGTCACCACCTTAACGGGTAACGTAACCCCAGCCCAACTGGTTAATAACGAAGCTAAAGTTACCTACACCAGCCTACCCAATACAGGCACAACCTCGAATCCAACAGGCTCAAACACCTCAGGTGCAAGCGGTGATGCCGATGGCGAGCGCGACGGCTCAGATGGCACAGGTGGACTTAACGACTACACCGATTCAGACACCACCGAAATCACCATCTACAGCAACAACATTTCAGGCTTTGTTTACACCGATATTAACAACGATGGCATTTTTGATGCGAATGGTGCAGACAATATTGCAGGCAATGATGACGATGAAATACCCTTAAATAACGTCACAATCACCCTGACAGGCACAGACCACCTAGGCAATGCTGTTTCTGAAACCACCACCACAAACACATTAGGCTACTACGAATTTACAGGCTTACGCCCTAGCAATGCGACAGGCTACATTGTCACCCAAACCCAACCAACAGGCTATGCCGACGGTCAAGAAATCGCAGGAACAGGGGGAACAACCAGCGTTGTAACCGATAATCAAATAAAAGTCATTATCCCCGAAGGCGCAGACACAAGCTCCACACACAACGACTTCTTTGAAATCCCTGCCCAACTTGGCGACAGAGTTTGGCGCGATGTCAACGCAAACGGCATTCAAGATGCAGGCGAACAAGGCATTGCAGGATTAACCGTCAACCTATTAGACAACAGTGGCAACCTCATAAAATCCGCAGTAACAGATACAAATGGAAATTACCACTTTTACAACCTTATTGCAGGCGATTACCGCATTGAATTTACAGGGGTAGGCTCTGGTACATTAGCAGACAGTGCCTTTACCACCGCTGACGAAGCCACAGCCACCGAAGCAACAGACAGCGATGTGACAGGCAATACAGGCACGGGCAGAACAAACCTCATTACCCTCACCGCAGGCGAAACCAACAACGATATTGATGCGGGGATACGTTGGACAGGAAGCATTGGGGATTACGTTTGGATCGACACCAATAACAACAACCTCCAAGATGCTGGAGATGCACTACTCAGCAATATCACCGTAGAACTCTACGACAGCACAGGCACAACCCTACTCGCCACAACCACCACCGACAGCAGTGGCAACTACCTCTTTGAAAACTTGGCAGCAGGTAGTTACCAAGTCAAAGTAACCCCACCAAGTAGCATGGGCTTTGTCACCGCTGATACGGGTGGCGATGACACCATCGACAGCGACGTCGATAGCACAGGTATTGTTAATGTCACCCTCACAACAGCAAACCTTAACCGCACCGACATCGATGCAGGCTTAAAATTCAACGGCACAGGCAGTATTGGCGACTTCGTCTTTATCGATGCCAATGCCAACGGCATCCAAGACGCAGGCGAAATTGGTATTAATAACGCAACTGTTCAACTCTTTGATGGATTAGGTAATTTACTCAGCACAACCACCACAAATACAACAGGCGGATACCTCTTCACCAACCTCGTGGCAGGCAACTACACCATAAAAGTCAGTGGCGTATCCGCTAGCCTCACCCCAACAGGTAAAGATTTAGGGGGAAATGACGCAACGGACAGCGATATCGACGCAACAGGTGAAACCAGTACAATCACCCTAACTACGGGACAAAATAAACTAGATGTTGATGCAGGCTATGTTTACACAGGGACAGGCAGTATTGGCGACCAAGTTTGGTTAGATTCAGATGCGGATGGAATTCAAGACGCAGGCGAAAGTGGTGTTGCAGGCGTTAAAGTCGAACTCTACGACAGCACAGGCACGACACTATTAGCCAGTATCGACACCGATTCTAGTGGCAACTACCTCTTTGACAATTTAGATACTTCATTAGACTACACCGTCAAAGTGACTGCTCCGACAGGCAGAGCATTTACAACCGCTAATGTCGGTGGTAACGAAAGTTTAGATAGTGATGCCGACAGTAGCGGTGTTATTTCCGCAATTGACCTAAGCGTTACGGCAAATCGCACCGATATCGATGCAGGCTTAACCCTCAATGGAACAGGCAGTATCGGCAATTTCGTCTTTATCGACGCGAATGCAAACGGAATTCAAGACGCGGGTGAAATCGGCATTACGGGCGCAACCGTCACACTTTTAGACAATAGCAACAACCCTTTAGCCACAACTACAACAGACAGTAACGGTGCGTATGTCTTCAACGGTTTAGCCGCAGGTGATTATAAAATCCAAGTCAGTGGTGTATCCGCTAGCCTCACTCCGACAGGTAAAGATTTAGGGGGAAATGATGCAACGGACAGCGATTTAAACACGACTGGAATTAGCGACACTATCACTTTAACCGCAGGTCAAAGTAATCAAACCGTTGATGCAGGTTATGTTTACACAGGGACAGGCAGTATTGGCGACCATATTTGGCTAGATTCAGATGCAGATGGAATTCAAGACGCGGGCGAAAGTGGCGTTGCAGGCGTTAAAGTCGAACTCTACGACAGCACAGGCACGACACTATTAGCCAGTATCGACACCGATTCTAGTGGCAACTACCTCTTTGACAATTTAGATACTTCATTAGACTACACCGTCAAAGTGATTGCTCCGACAGGCAGAGCATTTACAACCGCTAATGTCGGTGGTAACGAAAGTTTAGACAGTGATGCCGACAGTAGCGGTGTTATTTCCGCAATTGACCTAAGCGTTACGGCAAATCGCACCGATATCGATGCAGGCTTAACCCTAAACGGCACGGGCAGTATCGGCAATTTCGTCTTTATCGACGCGAATGCAAATGGTGTACAAGACGCGGGTGAAATCGGCATTACGGGCGCAACTGTTACGTTACTGGATAACAGTAATAATCCCTTAGCCACAACCACGACAGACAGTAACGGTGCGTATGTCTTCAACGGTTTAGCCGCAGGTGATTATAAAATCCAAGTCAGTGGTGTATCCGCTAGCCTAACCCCGACAACTCAAAATGCTGGAGCTGACGATACTGTCGACAGCGATATCGATGCAACAAGTATCACAGCAACCATCACTTTAACCGCAGGTCAAAGTAATCAAACCGTTGACGCGGGTTATGTTTACACAGGCACAGGTAGTATTGGCGACCGTATTTGGCTAGATTCAGATGCGGACGGAATTCAAGACGCGGGCGAAAGTGGCGTTGCAGGTGTTAAAGTCGAACTCTATGACAGCACAGGCACGACCCTATTAGCCAGTATCGACACCGACACAAACGGCAACTACCTCTTTGACAATTTAGATACTTCATTAGACTACACCGTCAAAGTGACTGCTCCGACAGGCAGAGCATTTACAACCGCTAATGTCGGTGGTAACGAAAGTTTAGACAGCGATGCCGACAGTAGCGGTGTTATTTCCGCAATTGATTTAAGCGTCACAAACAACCGTACCGATGTAGATGCAGGCTTAACCCTCAACGGCACAGGCAGTATCGGCAATTTCGTCTTTATCGACGCGAATGCAAACGGAATTCAAGACGCGGGTGAAATCGGCATTACGGGCGCAACCGTCACACTTTTAGACAATAGCAACAACCCTTTAGCCACAACTACAACCGACAGTAACGGTGCGTATGTCTTCAACGGTTTAGCCGCAGGTGATTATAAAATCCAAGTCAGTGGTGTATCCGCTAGCCTCACTCCGACAACTCAAAATGCTGGAGCTGACGACACCCTTGATAGTGACATCGATGCGACCAGTATCACAGCAACAATCACCCTAACCACAGGTCAAAGTAATCAAACCGTTGATGCGGGTTATGTTTATACGGGAACGAGCAGTATTGGTGATCGTGTTTGGTTAGATTATGACGGTGATGGAGTTCAAGACGCGACGGAAACTGTAGGCGTTGCGGGTGTTACGGTCAGTTTATACGACAGCGCAGGCACAACCTTATTAGCGAGTATTGATACCGATGTAAATGGCAATTACCTGTTTGATAATTTAGCAGCAGGTGATTACATCATTAAAGTGACAAAACCCAGTAGCATGAATATTTCTTCAATCAATCAAGGGGGAAATGATGCGCTGGATAGTGATATTGATACGACAACAGGTGAAACAGCCGTTATTACATTAGCGGCAAATACGGACATCACGCATGTTGATGCAGGGTTGCAATATCCTGAAAGTATTAGCGGAACGGTTTTCCATGATTTAGATAATGATGGTGTTATCGACGCAGGTGAAACGGGTATTGCTGGCGTAACGATGACGTTAAAAGATTCTGGTGGTACGGTCATCGCAACGACGACAACGGATAGTAATGGTCAATATTTCTTCGCAGTCAATGCAGGCAATACATACATCATAGAGGAAACACAGCCGAGCGCGTATTTAGATGGTCAAGATACGGCGGGGGTTAATGGTGGAAATACCAGCGTTAACGATACCATCAGCAGTATCACGATTAATTCAGGTGATAACGCGACGGGTTATAACTTTGGTGAGGTGTTAACCAGCAGTGTATCGGGTTATACCTATGAAGATGATGATAATGATGGGGTCAAAGACGCGGGGGAAAGTGCAATTGCAGGCGTAACCATAACGCTAACAGGCACGGATGACTTGGGCAATGCGGTTTCGTTGAGTACAACCACGGATAGTAATGGTTATTATGAATTTACTGATTTACGTCCCAGTGATGCGACAGGCTACACCTTAACACAAACCCATCCAACAGCTTACACCGACGGTACAGACACCGCAGGCACACCATTTGGTGGGGCTTCTTCAGAAACTGCAACCGTGCGTGATGACAAAATCACGGGGATTGTGGTGATTAACGCATCAGGCACAACGGGAACAGATTACAACTTTGGGGAGTTGAAAAAGACTTCTTTAAGCGGTTATGTGTATAACGACATTGATAATGATGGCGTTAAAGATGCGACAGAATCAGGCATTGCAGGTACAAGTGTTCGTTTAACGGGAACGGATGACCTCGGCAATACGGTTGATGTGACTGTTGCAACAGATAGCAATGGTTATTATGAATTTACGGATTTACGCCCTAGTGATGCAACAGGCTACACGCTGACAGAAACCCAGCCGAATGGCTTTGATGATGGAATTGATACCATTGGGTCACAAGGTGGGACAAGTAATAATGATAGCTTTAGCGATTTAGTCCTAGTTGCGGGCACTGTCGGCACAGATAACAACTTCGGCGAAATCTTTAACCCGCTGTTAGAAAAAACGATTGTTGCAACCTCTGAAACAGGTACAACAGGCAATAATCCAACGATTGGCGAAATTGTGCGCTATCGCTTAACGGCGGAAGTGTATGAAGGCACGATGACGAATTTACAAATTCGGGAAAGTCTGCCCGCTGGTTTGCAATTCTTAAATGATGGGACGGCAACGGTTGCTTTTGTCAGCACTAATACCAGCAATATCAGCACAAACGACACGACTTTAAACAGTTTAACAGGCTTAAAAGTCGCAGGGGATGAAACCAGTGTCGGGACAATTACGCCGAGTGCTTTCTTACCTGATGCCAATATTTCTACCAGTGTCAGCACTAATAGCGATGTATATGCGTCAGGTACGGATGTTTATTTCAAACTCGGTAATCTGACAAATAGCAATCTGACTGCGAATAAAGAATTCGTTGTGATTGAATTCAACGCGCTTGTTTTAAATGAATCTGCTAATCAAGCAGGGACAAACCTAGAAAATACATTCACGTTACTGTATGACCAAAACGGTGATACAAATCCTGAAGATAGCAAGACTTCTGATACGGTGACAGTAACTATTGTTGAGCCTGAAATCAGCAATTTAACTAAGACAATCAGCTCTAGCACTGCAACACCGCCTGATGAAGGCGATACGCTGGTTTATCAAATCACTTACAGCAATACAGGCACAGCCCCCGCTTATGATGTGCTACTCACTGACTTTTTAGATGATGCGGATAAAGTTGCACCATTTGATGGGTCTTTAGAATTAGTTGACGCACGGATTGCAAGTTCTTCACCTGCCTTAAATGCGGGTGATATTACTATCACAGAAAATTTTACCGATAACAGTGCGGAAATCCTCATTAATACCCTTGAGATTGGTCAATCCGTGACGGTAGAAATTGAGGTTAAAGTTAAAGCAGGAACAGCTCCCGCGACTGATTTAGACAACACAGCAGATATTAGCTACAACAGTTTACCCAATGGTGGAACAGGCACACCCAGCAATCCCACAGGCTCAGACACACCAACCACCAGCGGGACATCTACAGGCGGACGTGATGGTAGCGATGGCTCAAGCGGTTTAAATGACTATGTTGATAGCGATAACGCGCCAACAGAAACAACAGGCAATGCAAATTCACTCGGCGATTATGTCTGGTTCGATTTCAATGGTGATGGGGTACAAGATGCCAATGAAAAAGGCATTCCTAATGTTACCGTCAATTTATATTGGGCAGGGGCGGATGATGTTTTAGACGCGGCGGATTTAGTCACGCCGTATAAGACAACAACGACAGATGCTAATGGTTATTATCAATTTACTGATTTGCCCGCTAGTACCTTTAAAGTGGTATTAGACAGTACAAATTTAACCAGCTTAACCCCAACAAGCGATTATGACGGCATTGCAACAGCCAATGAGGCAACGGTCACTTTAACCAATACAACCGATGAAACCGATGTTGACTTTGGTTATGTCGGTAGCAATAGCATCGGCGATACAGTTTATTTAGACCTAGATGCTGATGGCGTGGAAGATATGGGCGAAATTGGTCTGCCAAATGCCGAAGTGACTTTAACATGGACATTTAACAGCGCGACCATTACAACAACGACCACAACTGACCAAGACGGCAAATATTTATTTGCAGGCTTACCCGCAGGCACAGACTACCAAGTCACTGTTACGCCTAGCAGTGTCAGCGGTGCAAATCTAACAACCGTTGGTAGTTACAGTAATATCAGCTTAACCAATAATACAGACCACTTAACGGCTGATTTTGGTTTTGTCGGTACGGGTTCAATTGGGGATTATGTCTGGAATGATGCCAATGGCGACGCTGACCAAGATTTAGGCGAGGCAGGTATTGCGGGTGTCAGTCTTGATATTTACCTAGACCGCAACGGCGACGGCTTACTGGATGCAGGTGATGTCAAAATCACCACGACAACGACCAATCCGAGCGGTTACTACACTTTCAATCATCTTCCTGAAGCAAAATATATTGTTGATGTCACTGATACCTCAAATTTATTAGACGGCTTCATTCTCACGGGTGGCACAGACCCGCAAGCAGTGACTTTGCCCGCTGGTGGCAATATTGTTTCGGTTGACTTCGGCTATCAACAACAAGGCGCGGTGATAGGCGATTATGTTTGGCACGATGCCGATGGTGACAGCGTGCAAGATGTGACAGAAACAGGCATTGCAGGCGTACAAGTTGATTTATACGTTGATACCAATAGCAACGGCGTGTTAGACATCGGCGATACCTTGGCAGATACCCGCACAACAGATGCAAATGGCTACTACCAATTTACCGATTTAACGGTTGGTCGTTATCTCGTCGATATCGTTGAAGCGACTTTACCGACAAATTATCAAAACACGACGAATAATGAACCTTTTGTGGCAAATATCACCACGCCTACCCAAATCATCAGCAATGCCGACTTTGGCTATCGGGAACAAGCTGGCATCGGTGATTATGTTTGGTTAGATGCAAACGGCGACGGCGTGCAAGATGTGGGTGAAACAGGACTTTCTAACGTCAGTCTTGCGTTATACCGTGACAATAACGGCGACGGCATTATTAACGGTACAGACAGCGTGATTAAAACCGTCTTAACCGATGCAAACGGCGCGTATTTGTTTAAAAACTTAGATGCAGGAAGCTACGTCGTTAAAGTCACTGATAGCTTTGGCGTATTAGCAGGACTATCACAAAGTTACGGCGCAAATACCTACGCTAAAACCTTAATTGCGGGTGAATACGATAAGGATGCTGATTTCGGCTTTACCGACCCTGCAACGGGCAGTATTGGCGATTACATTTGGAATGATGCGGATGGCGATGGTATTCAAGAGACAGGCGAAACAGGTATCGATGGCGTTACCTTAGAATTACGCACCGCAGGCACGGATGGCTTATTTGGGACGGGTGATGATGTTGTTGTTGATACCACGACAACCGCTAGCGGTGGGGCTTATCACTTCACAGGCTTAACGAAAGGGGCTTATCAAGTTGTTGTCACCGATACGGGCAACCTCTTAAATAACTTTGCACTGACCAAAGACCCCGACAGTATCGCAGATGAAAAACACGCCGTGACTTTAAGCGTGGGACAAATGGTGAACACCGTTGATTTTGGGTATCAACAACGTGATGGACGAATTGGCGATTTAGTTTGGAATGATACAAATGCTGACGGCATTGTCGACGGCGGTGAATCAGGCGTTGTAGGGGTCAGTGTTACCCTATACCGCGACACCAATAACAATGGTGTTTTAGATACAGGTGATGTGAGCCTTGCTGTTACAACGACAGATGCAAATGGCTTATATGAATTTACCAACTTAGCCGCTGGTAAATATCTTGTCGATGTTGATACCACAGGCACGCTTGCAGGCTACACCTTAACCAGTACCAGCACCAAAGGTGCAGAGCCGATGCCTGTCACGTTAAGCGCGGGACAAAACTTTATCGAGGCAGACTTTGGCTATCACGACCCACAAACGGGCAATATTGGCGACCGTGTTTGGAATGATACCGATGGCGATGGCGTGCAAGACACAGGGGAAACAGGTTTATCAGGCGTTTCCGTTACCCTGAGAAATGCAGGCACAGATGGCATTTTTGGCACAGGTGACGATACCACCGCAACCACGACCACAGACACATCAGGCAATTACAGCTTTACAGGCTTGGATGCAGGAAAATACCGTGTAGAAATCACCAACCCCACAGGCGACTTACCCAACTATGCCCAAACAGGCGACCCAGACGCAACCAAAGACCATCAGCATGAAATCACCTTAAGCGCGGGGCAAACGGTCACAACCGCCGATTTTGGCTATCAATTGCAAAATAGCAGTATAGGCGACACTGTTTGGAGCGATACAGACGGCAATGGTTTACTAAATGGCGGTGAAACAGGCATTAGTGGTGTTACAGTTACTTTACTCCGCGATAACGACGGCAATGGCACGTATGAAACTACCGTTGCGACTCAAGTCACGGACGCAAACGGCAACTATTCATTTACCCAATTGCCCGCAGGCAAATATCGCGTTGATATTAATACAACAGGCGTATTAGCCAGCTATGTACAAACGGCTGACCCTGATGCCACAAAAAATAATAGCCATACCTTAACGTTAGCGAACTCCAGCAATATCGACACGGTTGATTTTGGCTATCAACAACTGGCACAAATTGGCGATACCGTTTGGAGCGATTTAGACAGTGATGGCGTTCAAGATACAGGCGAGGCGGGGATTGCAGGCGTAACCGTTGCGTTATACCGCGATGTCAACAACAGCGGGACTTATGATGCAGGTGATACCTTAGTCACCACACAAACCACCGATGCAAACGGCAATTACCATTTCTTAAAACTCGCTGCTGGGGCTTACATCGTCACAGTAACAGATACCGCAAATGTTCTCGGCTTATACGTACCGACAACCTCCGAAACCAAAGCTATCACCCTGAGCGCAGGTGAAACCAACGACACCGCTGATTTTGGCTATGCAGACCCGAAAACAGGCAGTATTGGCGACACCATTTGGAATGATGCCAATGGAAACGGTGTGCAAGACACGGGCGAAGTTGGTTTAAGCGGTGTGACTGTGAGCTTAAACAGCGCAGGCACTGATGGCATTTTTGGCACGGCGGATGATGTCGTGGTCGATACGACAAGCACAGACAGCACAGGTACTTATCACTTTAACAACCTGCCCGCAGGCAAGTATCAAGTTGTCACCACGCCACCGACTGGCTTCACCCAAACCGCAGACCCTGATACGACAAAAGACCACACAACGCTTGTGACGCTCACGGCAGGGCAAATGGTGACAACCGCAGACTTTGGCTATCAACAATCGGATGCCCATATTGGCGATTTAGTCTGGCACGATGCCGATGGCGATGGCATAAAAGACGCGGGCGAAACAGGTATCGATGGCGTAACGGTTGCGTTATATCGTGATGTCGATAATAACGGTGTGTTAGATATCGGCACAGATACCTTGTTAGAAACCCAAACCACCAGCGGGGGTGGTATTTACGCCTTTGACAACTTAATTGCGGATAACTATCTGGTTGCGGTCACAGATACCGCTAATGTCCTCTATAACTATCAAGCAATTAATGGCGGGCAAGCAGTTGCAACCCCGCACGCGGTTAGCTTAAGCGCAGGTGAACAGCTAGACACCGTTGATTTTGCTTATCAACGTTACGCCAGTATTGGCGATTATCTCTGGTTAGATGATGGCGATGGCGTGCAAGAAGCGGATGAATTCGGCGTTGTGGGCAATTATGGTTTATCAGGCGTTACCGTCAATTTATACAGTGATGATGATAGCAGTGGCACGCTAACCTTTGGTGATGCCTTAATTGCGACTGTTACGACAGATGTGAATGGTAAATATGACTTCACCAAATTACCCGCAGGGACTTACATTGTTAGCGTGACCGACACAAACAATGCTTTAGCAGGGTTAAGCGCGTCAACACCGCAAAATAAAACTGTTACCGTAACGTCAGGTCAAGACTATAACGATGCTGATTATCCCTATACCGACCCACAAACCGCGAGCATAGGCGATTATGTGTGGGACGATAAAAACGGTAATGGCATTGCAGAATCAGGCGAAACAGGCTTTGAAGGCGTAACGGTCAACTTGTACCGCGACAATAACGCTAATGGGGTTTATGACGCAGGCGATACATTAGCCGCCACGACAACGACAGACCCCTTAGGACATTACAGCTTTACCAAATTACCGAAAGGCGATTACTTAGTTGATGTCGCAACAGGCATTCCGACGGGATATGTTTTAACAGGCGGAACAGACCCGCACGCGCTCAACTTATCACCCGCAGAAACCTATAACGATGCTGATTTTGGTTATCAACGCCAAACTGCCAGTATTGGCGACTTAGTCTGGCAAGACCAAAATAGTAACGGGGTTTTAGATGGTATTGAAACAGGGATTGCAGGCGTAACCCTGAATTTATACCGCGACACGAATAATAACGGCACGTTAGACACGGGAGACAGTCTTGTTGCAAGCACAACAACCGACTCGACAGGACATTACAGCTTTAACAACCTGCCCACAGGACAATATTTTGTCGATGTCACTGATACAGGTGGAAAACTCGGCGGTTACACCTCAACAACGCATAACGACCCCTTACTTGTCAGCTTGGCAGAAAACCAAACCTATTTAGCGGCTGATTTTGGTTATCTGTCTAACCCCGTCTATCAAGGTGCGGTGGGTGACCAATTATGGCTAGATAATGATGGCGATGGACAACTGGATACGGGCGAACCTGTTTTAGCCAATATTGACGTAACCTTACGCGAAGCAGGAAGCGATGGCGTATTTGGCACAGCCGACGATGTGATACGGACAACCACCACTAACAGTGCGGGTCAATACCAATTCACAGGCTTACCAACAGGCTATTATCGAGTTGAAGTGAATACCAGCCAATTACCTGCTGGCGTAAGCACGACAACGCCTAACAGTAGTAATCCATTCTTACTGAGTAATGTCCAAAGTAAACAAGATGTTGACTTTGGTTATCGGGGAACAGGTTCACTAGGGGATTATGTCTGGTTAGATACTGATAAAGACGGGATTCAAGACACCAGCGAAACAGGACTGGCAGGCGTTGCGGTACAAATGACATGGGCAGGCTTAGATGGTAATTTAGCGACAACAGCGGATAACGTCACTTATAACACCGTGACCGATGCCACAGGTCACTATAAAGTGAACCATCTTCCCGCAGGACAATATCAAGTCAGCTTAACTTCTGGCTTGCCGACAGGCACGACCATTACCGTTGGTGCACAATCAATGGGAAGCTCTTCCGCCACCGTGACGCTACCCGCTGGGACAAATAAACTCGACGTTGATTTTGGCGTAGCAACGACAACGGATAAAGGCAGTATTGGCGATACCGTTTGGCTAGATAATGATGGCGATGGCATTGTTGATACAGATGAATTGCCCTTAAGCGGCATGACTGTCACCTTAACAGGCGCAGGCACAGATGGCATTTTAGGCACATCAGACGATACTCACGTAACCACCACAACCGACAGTAACGGCAAGTATTTATTTGATAATTTATCGCCTAATACCTATCAAGTCAGCGTCACCACGCCGTCAGGTTTAACCCTAACCACGCCAAACAGTTTAAATCCCGTGACATTAACCAAAGACCAAGTTATCGATACGGTCGACTTTGGTTACAAACCACAAAATACAGCGTCATTAGGGGATTATGTTTGGATAGACAGCAATAACGACGGCTTACAAACCGCAGGAGAAACAGGCATTGCGGGCGTAACCATGCAAGCCATTTGGGCGGGTGTAGATGGCAATTTAAACACCACTGCCGACAATCTGATATTCACCACTGTTACCGACAGTAATGGCTTATATCACTTTGCCGACCTACCCGCAGGCGTGTATCAAATCAGTGTTTCAGGCGTATCAAGCACCTTAGCCCCGTTTGCGGGTGGGCAATCCGTTGGCACAGGGACAACAACCTTAACCCTGAGTACGGGACAAATGCGCACCGATGTCGATTTTGGCTATCGTCCGACACTCGGCAGTATTGGCGACACCGTTTGGAATGACACAGACCAAGATGGCACACAAGACCCTGATGAAGTTGGCATTGCAGGTGTCACCGTTACCTTAACCAGTGCAGGCACAGATGGCATTCTCGGCACAGCCGACGACACCACCCAAACCACCACGACCGACAGTAACGGACAATACCGCTTTAACGACTTACCGACAGGCAATTACACCGTCAGCATTACCCCACCGACGGGGAGCACTTTAACCACGCCGCCTGTTGTTAATATCCCGCTTGCCCCGCAACAAATTGTCGACACCGCTGACTTTGGCTTATACAACCCCAATCAAACGGGCAGTATTGGCGATACAGTTTGGTTCGACGCAGACCAAGACGGCGCACAAGATACAGGCGAAACAGGCGTTGCTGGCGTTATCGTGACCTTAACAGGCGCGGGCTCTGATGGCGTTTTCGGTACTGCTGACGATATTACCCGCACACTGACCACAGACAGCAACGGACAATACCGTTTCTCAGGCTTAGAAGCGGGCAATTACACCGTCAGCGTAACACCGCCAACAGGCAACAGTTTAACCACACCGCCAACAGTTAGCATTAATCTAACCCCCCAACAACAATTTGATGCGGCAGACTTTGGGCTTTACAACTCAACAACCCCGCCCCCCGCTCCGACAGGACGCATCGGTGATACGGTTTGGAATGATACTGATGGCGATGGCGTGCAAGACCCGACAGAAACAGGGGTTGCAGGTGTTACGGTTAAATTAACCAATGCAGGTGCTGATGACATTTTTGGCACACCTGATGACACCGTCTTAACCACCACAACCGACAGCAACGGACATTACCAATTCGTCAACTTAGACGGAGGCTTATATCAAGTCTCTATCGTACCGCCAACAGGCACAACGATAACCACGCCTAGCCGTCTCAATTCCTTCACGTTAGCGGATGGACAACAAATTGATACCGTTGATATTGGTTTAATCCAACCCACAGGCACAGCCACTATCGGCGATACCGTTTGGAGCGATACCGATGGCGACGGTGTCCAAGATACGGGCGAAACAGGCGTTGCAGGCATTGTCGTAACCCTACAAGGTGCGGGCAAAGATGGCGTATTTGGTACGGCTGACGATACCTTGACCAATACAACAACCGATAGTAATGGACACTATCAATTTACCCACGTTGATGCAGGTTCATATCAAGTCAGTATCACACCGCCCAATGGCACAGCCTTAACAACACCAAATAGCTTGAATCCCTTCAGTATCACAACAGGACAAAACATCGACACCATAGACTTTGGTTTATACAAACCCACAGGTACTAGTAGCGTCGGTGATACGGTTTGGAATGATACTGATGGCGATGGCGTACAAGACCCGACAGAAACAGGCGTTGCAGGCATTGTTGTGACCTTACGAGGGGCAGGCAATGACGGCGTATTAGGCACGGCTGATGATTTAGTCATGAGCACAACGACCAACAGCGCGGGACAATACTTATTTAGCAACTTAACGGCAGGTTCATATCAAGTTACGATTACCCCACCGACAGGGACATCTATCACAACCCCCAATAGTAGCAATCCGTTTAATTTAGCGAATAATCAACAAATTGATACGATAGACTTTGGGCTTAATAAACCGACAGGCACGGGTAAGATTGGCGATACCGTTTGGCATGATGTAGATAGCGATGGCGTGCAAGACCCTGATGAAACAGGTGTCGGTGGTGTCACCGTGATATTAACAGGTGCAGGTAAAGATGGCGTGTTTGGCACAACTGACGATACAACCGCCACGACCATCACCGATGCAAAAGGACAATATAGCTTTGATAAGTTAGATGCAGGCTTATACAAAGTCACGATTGTTCCGCCTCAAGATATGCAAGTGACCACGCCCAACAGCTACAACCCCGTTACCTTAGCCAATAATCAAACAATTGATACCATTGATTTTGGTCTGACTAAACCAACAGGCAACAGCTCCATCGGCGACACAGTTTGGAATGATAAGGACAAAGACGGCGTTCAAGACTCTGATGAAACACCTGTTTCTGGTGTAGTCGTGACCTTAACGGGTGCAGGTAAAGATGGCGTATTCGGCACGGCTGACGACACCACTTTAACCACAACAACCGACAGTAACGGCAAATATCTGTTTGATAATCTGGACGCAGGGATTTACAAAGTCTCGATTGATGTTTCAAGTGATAAAGAAATTACCACGCCTAACAGCTTTAA